>DATECS010000001.1:0-4751 GCA_035286785.1 Thermoguttaceae bacterium
GCCGAGCGTTCTTGACCGATGGATCTTATTCGTCGCCCTCGCCCCACCAGACGCGGCGTGCGATGCTGGTGGGGCGAGAACGGCGAACGGCGTTAATCGGCCAAGAACGTCTAATGACCGGCAAGGTTTTCTTGCGGCGCGACGCTCGCCCCACCCTACGAGCTAAACTGCGCAAACCTTGTGCTCTATAACGATCGCGCCTCAGCGACGGATTCGCCTTCGTCTGCGTCATCTGGACAGCCGAATTAACGGAATGGCTGTCGGGGCCGTCGATCACTGCGCGCGCATCATGGAAACGTCCCGGCCGGGGGGCTATTTGCGGGAAGGGTCGCGCCGTCGGTGCGGCCGATCGATCAGCAAGGAGCGTGTCATGGCCGCGCGACGGATCGCGTATGCTTGCGGGGCGGCGATTCTCACGGCCGTCTTTTTTTCCGGCCTGTTTCAGCCGACGACGCTGGGCCAATCGCCCGACGCCGGAATCGGCAACTCCACCGCGGGCCAAACCGACAAAAAGAACGAATCCGAAGACGACCTGGACTTGCTGGACGTGGACCTCAAGGAGTTGTCCAGCGTCGCGGTCAAATCGGGCTCAACCGCCATGGACGCCGAGGTCTCGAGCGTCACGCGCACGAAGAGCACCGTGGCCCATTCGCCCGCGGCCGTCTACGTCCTGACCAACGAAATGATCAAACGGTCCGGCGCGAGAAACATCCCCGAGGCCCTCCGCCTGGTGCCCGGCGTGAACGTCGCGCGGACGACCAACAGCGCCTGGGCCATTTCCATTCGCGGTTTCAACGGCAAGTTCGGCAACAAGCTCCTCGTCCAGATCGACGGCCGCGCCGTCTACACGCCCGCGTTCGGCGGCGTCTGGTGGGACATGCAGCAGGTGCTCTTGGAGGACGTCGAGCGGATCGAAATCGTCCGCGGGCCGGGCGGCGCCGTCTGGGGCGCCAACGCCGTGAACGGCGTGATCAACATCGTCACGAAATCATCAGCGGCGACCCAAGGCATTTACGCCCAGTCGGGCGGCGGCGACGAACACCGCTCGTTTAACGCCCTGCGCGCCGGCGGGCAACAGGGCGATCTCACGTGGCGGATGTACGGATTACAGGCCGACGACGGGCCCAGCTTCTGGAACGGACCCGGTGCCCCTTGGGACGCCTTCCAATGCGGCCAGGGCGGGTTCCGGATGGATTGGACGCCCACCCGGCGCGACACGCTCACCTTGCAGGGCGACTTCCTCGGCACGCGCGGCACGTGCAATCAAAACTTCGGCACGGGCTTTCTCCCAGGCCCCGAACGCACTCGCGGCTCCAATTTCCTCGGCCGCTGGAGCCGTGTGTTGGACGAGAACTCCGACTGGGCGGTCCAGATGTACTACTACAACTGGCATCGACGGGTCGGCGGCGACGCCCCGTGGTTGATGTATGAGAATACGTTCGACCTCGACTGCCAGCAGCACACGAAACTCAACGAGCGGAACGACCTGGTTTATGGCTTCGGCTATCGAAATTCTCAGATGATGCTGTTCCTCGACGGAGCGGGCGTGGCGACGGTGCCGCCCACGGACTCGCTGGGCGTCATCAGCTACTTCGTCCAGGACACCATGACGCTCCGCGACGATCTTCTCTATACCACCGTCGGCGTGAAGTGCGAACATAATTCATACACGGGATTCGAGTACCAGCCGTGCGCCAAACTGCTCTTGACCCCCAACGAGCAAACGTCGATGTGGGGCTCCATCAGCCGGGCCGTCCGAGTGCCGTCGTTCGGGGAGCGCAACGCGCAGTTGTTCGGCGGCCTCTTCCGAGGCAATCAGACGAGGCTGTCCGAGGATGTGCTGGCCTACGAACTGGGCATGCGCCGCCAGGCGACGGAGAAATTCTATTGGGATCTGGCCGTCTTCTTCAATCGTTACGACAACCTTATCGGAATATCCCCCGCGATTCCTCCGGGGTTCTTCACCAATGTGGGCTACGGCGACACCTATGGCTACGAGTTGGTCGGCACCTATGAAGTGACTCCCGATTGGCGTCTGAGTACCTCCTATAGCTTCCTCGTCGAGCACATCACCTACGGCCCCAATGGCTTGCCGTTGGAGTGCGTTCCCGGCCGCAGCCCGCGAAACCAGTGGAATCTTCAGTCCGGCTGGAATCTGCCGCACGACACCACGCTGGACGTCATCTTCCGCTACGTCGACATGCTCGAAAACGGCAACCTGCCGAGCTACTTCGTCATGGACGTTCGCTGGGCCTGGTATCCGACCGACAGCCTGGAACTGGCCGTCGTCGGACAGAACCTGCTGGACAGCCCTCACCAGGAATTCCTCGACAACTTCGGCGAAGCCACCGAAGTCGAGCAAGGCGTCTACGGCTCGGTAAGCTGGCGGCACTAATCCGCTAGTGCGTCTGGACGCACCAATGTACTCATCACGCTCCGCGTGATGTTGCATGTGATGCTACATCCATTTTGCCGTGACATCACGTGGAGCGTGATGAATACGGACGAGCCCGAGGCGTTTTAGAACTCCGCTACTCCCCCCGTCCGTCGCGATGCCCGGCGAGATTCCTGACTTGACTAGTCAATCTATCGGACATATTATTGGACATAGATGGGGACATAGATGTGGACAGAGATGGGGACATTATTGTCATGGAAATGACATAAGACGCTTATATATTGTTTTAAGCGCATCTGGATTGTGTATGCATGGCGGGACAATGACAGAGACATATCTCAAGACACATCCCTGGATCACGTTCCAATTGGACGGGCGAAAGATTCCTTATTCCGTGTGGATGGATCTTGGGGCTATCCAATCCAAGGTCGAGCACGTTGCCCATACGATGCTCCCTCCGGAGGCCGCGAAACGTCTAGCGATGCTTTATTTGAGCAAGGGCGTTCATGGAACGACCGCCATTGAAGGCAACACGCTCTCCGAGGAACAAGTACGCGATTATGTCCAAGGGCGTGTCAGCCTGCCGCCTTCGCAAGAATACCAAGGGCTGGAAATCAACAACATTGTCCTTGCTTGCAAGGAGATTGCGGAAGCGGTTCTCGGGGGCCTTGGCGCTGAACTCACTGCTGCGCGGGTGTGCCGATACAACAAGATGGTGCTGGAGGGCCTTCCAAGGGACGAAGAGGTGGTTCCTGGTCAAATGCGAAAGCACACTGTTGTTGTTAGAGGAGTCGGCTATCGCGGTGTTCCACCGACGCAGTGCAAGCAACTCGTCGAACGGATGTGTGATTGGATCAACCGAGAAATCCGCCCGCAAACGGCTCATCAAGAGATTGCTTTCGCCGTGTTGCGCGCGGTCCTCGCTCATCTCTATCTCGCGTGGATACATCCCTTCGCCGACGGTAATGGACGAACGGCCCGACTCATCGAGTTTCAGGTTCTCCTTGCCGCGGGTTTTCCGTCGATCACCGCTCATCTACTGAGCAATCACTATAACCTCACCCGGTCCGAATACTATCGGCATTTGGCTCAGGCAAGCAAGTCGGGAGGAGACGTGGTGCCCTTTATCCGGTACGCGATCGAAGGGTTGCGCGACGGGCTGGATGCGCAGATCAAGGAGATACGCCATACGCAGTGGGATCTCGCTTGGAAGGATTACGTCTACGACAAGTTCCGAGAGAGGAAAGGAGAAGCGGCACATCGACAACGTCAACTCATCCTTGAGTTGGCGGACAATGGTCCGACCCCCATTTCGCGATTGACAGAGCTCTCGCCGCGAATCGCGCGGCTGTATGCGAATAAAACTCGCAAGACGCTCACGCGTGACGTCAATTTCCTTGTCCAAGAAGGATTGGCGATGAAGACCGCCAAAGGTGTCGAATCGAACCACCAAGCGCTGCTCAGTCTTCTGCCACCAAGGCGGCTCAAGGAATCAGTGGAAGAATAGTCCGTTGCTGAGTGTCCAGACGCACCAATGTACTCATCACGCTCCGCGTGATGTCGCATGCGACGCTACATCCGTCTTGCCGTGACATCACGCGGAGCGTGATGAGTACGGACGAGCCGAGGCGATTCAAAACTCCGCCAACCCCGCCCCGTCCGTCGCAATGCACGGGAGAATGGCCGGCTTGAGGTTCCTCGGGCGATAATAGCGGTCCGCCAGCGCCTTACGCACGGCGTCCACCCGATCGCGCCGGGCCAGGATCATGATGCATCCGCCCCGCCCCGCCCCGGCCAGTTGCGCCCCCGCCACGCCCGGCACGGCCGACGCAATATCCACCATCTCGTCGATCTCCGGCGTGCTGCACCGGTAAGCGCCCGGCTGCATGTAGAGCTGAGCCCCCAGCACCCGGGCCGGATCCTCGCTCGCCAGGTCGGCAATCAACTGGCCCAGGCAAGCGTCGGTGTACGGCTCCTCGGTCGCCTCGTATTTGCCGTCGCCGCGGCGGCGGCTCACGCGGTCGCCGTCGTGGCTGACCTTCATCAACCGGCCGAATTCCTCGATCCGTCCCTCCTGAAGCAAATCGCCGCACAGCCGGCTCCGCATGATCTCGGCCGCGCCATAAAGCAGAATGCCCCGCGGATTATAGCACTTCGGCTCGGCGTGCGTGGCGAAATTCACGTCGAGCATCTCGCACTGCTCGCCCGAGAGCATCGAGCGAAACTCGTCCCGGGTCATGAATTGCGGCGCCTTGAGCAACATGCGGTAAATGTCGCTGGTCGAGCAGCCCAGCCTCGCGGGATCAATGTCGCGCACATGAGCCAACGACGCGGCCAGCTCCGGCGCACGCTG
>DATECS010000002.1:0-33565 GCA_035286785.1 Thermoguttaceae bacterium
GACGCGCGGGTGCGGTATTCGCGGCAAGTCGAGCAGACGATTCGCGCGAGAGACAAGTTCGATGACAAGCAGCCGTTGACGGTGGAGCAGACGGACGAGTTGAAAGGGGCGGTCAATCGGTTCATGCAACCGGTCGAGGCGGCCCTGTGGAAGGCCGAGGACGAGTTGGCTGAATCCATTCGACGCGACGCAACATTTGTCGCGGCCGTGCTGGGTCACGATAAGAAGAAATTGGACGACGCGGTTTCCGTCGAGTTGAGAGGATTGCTCGACCGTTTGCAGGTGATTGAGAAAAAATATTTGGACACACTGGCAATGGAGGCAGGCGAGGACGCGGCGGGCCGGGCGGCGATTGGATCGTTCAAGCCGATGGTCGGTGAACTCAAGCCCGACGCGACGATTGCCCAAATTGTCAAAGGACGCCAAGTCCGCGGCACGTCGGGAAAACCCTTGCTCGCGCTGGGCGAGGTGAGCGGCGAGATTTACGTCGCGGCATGGGACGGGCAACGGGCGGCGGCCGTCAAGAATTTCGGCATGAGTCCCGAGCAGGCCCACGAGGCGAATCGGATTTTTCGGCGATATGCGGCGTCGGTGCGGGAGTATCTTCAGCAAAACCGCGAGGCCATCGCGGCCCATTTCGGCAGCCTCGACCGTTTTGAACAGGCCCAGCGGACCGAGAGCAGCGCGGCTTATCAGAAACATCGCGATTGGGACGAACAGCAAAAACTTCGGGCCGAGGCGGGCGCTTGGTTGAATGACTTGGACGCGATGGGGGCCGAGTATCGTGGGGCTTTGTGGAACACCCTCACCGAGGAGCAGAAAGCCCAAGGCTCGATTCCCGTGGGATGGACTCAAAGCGACCTGATGGACCTGGCCGTGACGTGGGGGCTGACGGCAATCGGGTTCTGTATGATCGTGGGGCTGTGCAACCGGCTGGCGTGTCTGGGCGGCGCGGCGTTTTTGATTTCCGTTTTGTTGACACAGCCGCCGTGGCCGACGATCTATCCGCCGGCCCCGGAAGTGGTCGGCCATGCATTGATCGTGGACAAGAATTTCGTCGAGATGATGGCCATGCTAGCGCTGGCGTGTCTGCCGGTCGGACGGTGGGGCGGACTGGATGCGTTTTTGTGGCGGTGGTTTGGGAGAGGGAAGGAAGGGATTTAGGGATTTAACCCGTAGGTCAGGCTTTGCCTGACGGGATCGACAGTGTTTTTGTCAGGCACAGCCTGACCTACGAGAAACGGCAGTGTTATTGCCGGGTCTCGACCCGGCCTACGGATTGAGGCGATGATTCGAGGAATGATGAGATGAATCTGACTCCCCAAGAGCGCGCGGACGGGCGAGAACGATTTTGCGCGGAGGTTTCGCGCCGCGGTTTCTTGAAGACCGGGCTGGCCGCGGGACTGGTGGCCGGCGGCGGGCTGGGGGCGTTTTACTTCGGCTACGAAAAGGCCCACGGACGGCCGGTTCGCGTGGGCGTGATCGGCACGGGCGACGAGGGGAACGTGCTGATCGGGGCGATCAGTCCCGATTACCTCCAAGTGACCGCGATCGCCGACGTTCGGCCTTACAACATCCATCGTGCGTTTCACGGCGATCACTATAGCGACGCGGCGCTGGCGGCGCGGTGTGGGCTGATGACCAAGTATGGATGGAAAACCGAGGACGAGGCCCGGCGGCACGTTAAGGTTTACGGCGATTGGCGTGAGTTGATCCAGAACGAGAAGAATAATCTCGACGGGGTGATCATCGCCCTGCCGTTGCACCTGCACGCGCCGGCGGCCATTGCCGCCATGAGGGCCAGGCTTCACGTGTTGACCGAGAAGCTGATGGGCCATAGCGTCCATGAGTGCAAGGAAATGGCCCGGGTCGCGGCGAACACAAATCGTCTTTTAGCCACGGGTCACCAGCGGCACTACAACATTTTGTACCAGGAGGCGATGGACACGATCCGCCGGGGCACCTTGGGCGAGTTGCACTATATTCGGGCCCAATGGCATCGCAGCAATTTGCCGGGTAGCGACAGTTGGCAACCGCCGATGCCGCCGGAGTTGAAACCGAAAGACAAACAGGCCGCGAAACTGCTGAACGATTTACGAAGTTGGGAGACGGCGCTGGCCAATGCTCGGGGACGCGAGATTGACGTATGGCGCAAGAAGGTCGCACAACTTCGAGCGCAACTGGCCGATCGGACAGTTCAGGCCGACAAGCACGGCTACCAGCCGGTCGAAGTGAAAGATGGCGCGGGCACCATCGTCTATCGCGGACCGGCCGCCGAGGAATTGATTCGATGGCGGCTTTGGGACCGGACGGGCGGCGGGCTGATGGTCGAGTTGGGGTCGCATCAGTTGGACGCGGCGGGAATCTTCATTTCGGCCCTGCACGGCGGCGAGAAGAAGCATCCGTTGTGCGTCATGGCGACGGCCAACCAGCCGATTTTTCCGCCGGATCGCGATGCCGAGGACCACGTGGCCTGTTTGTTCGAGTTTCCCGCGCCCGACTATGATCCGAAGAGCGAAATTGGGCGGCGGCGGAAGATCGGGGTGCAGTATGCCTCGATCAACGGCAATGGGTTCGGCGGGTACGGCGAGATTGTGTACGGCACGAAGGGCACGTTGATCCTGGACCGCGAACAGGAGGCGATGCTTTTCATGGGTCCGTCGGCCAGCAAAGTGACGGTCGAAAAAAATGCCGGCGCGGCCTTGGACACGCAGGCGAGCGGCGCGGCCCAGACGGCGGTGGCCGGGGCGACTCGGCAGGTGAGCCGAGGGTATACGGAAGAACTGGAGCATTGGGCCTGGTGCATCCAGAATCCCGCGCCGGAAAACGTGCCGCGATGCATGCCCAAGGTAGCGCTAGGTGACGCGGTGATCGCGCTTGTGACGAACATGTCGGCGAGGGAAGGGCGGCGGATCGATTTCGAGCAGGCGTGGTTTGATCCCGACGACGACGCAACGCCGGAAGGGGTGAAGCCGGACGTGAAGCGGTATGTGTAAGAAGGAGGGATTGGAGATTAGGGATTGGGGATTAGTGTCCAAGAAACGACCTGATCTCATTCTCTAATCCCCAATCCCCAATCCCTAATCCCCACAAATTGCAATGAATTTATCTCCCGAACAGAGGGCGATCGGTCGAGAGAACTTTGCCGCGGCGATTGGCAGCCGGAAGGTGCGGGGCAAGTTTCTAACGACCGCCATTCGCCAAGGCGTCGCCTCGAGCGCGGGGCTCGGGCCCTATTACTATGGGTACGGCAAGTCGGTGGATCGGCCGGTTCGCGTCGGGGTGCTGGGGACGGGTGACGAGGGAAGCGTGTTGATTGGGGCGATCAATCCGAAATTTATCGAGGTCGTCGCGATTGCTGACATTCGACCGTACAACATCCACCGCGCATTTCACGGCGACTACTACAGCCCGACGGCGCTCGCGGTTCGGTGCGGGCTGATGGCCAAGTACGGATGGATAACCGAGGAAGATGCCCGAGGACACGTGAAGGTTTACGGCGACTGGCGCGAGTTGCTGGCCGAGGAAAAGAACGTCGAGGCCGTGATCATCGCGCTGCCATTGCACCTGCATGCCCCGGCGGCGATCGCCGCGATGAGGGCCGGTCTGCACGTGCTCACCGAAAAGCTGATGGGCCATGGCGTGCGCGACTGCAAACAGATGGCCCGGGCCGCAGAACAGACGGGCAAATACCTGGCCACGGGACACCAACGACACTACAACGTGCTTTACGACAATGCCTACAAGCTGATTGAGTCGGGATTGTTGGGGGATTTGCACTACATTCGCGCGCAGTGGCACCGGGGTAATTTGCCTGGCAGCGATAGTTGGCAGCAGCCGATGCCGCGGAGCGTCAAGCCGGGCGATAAGCTGGCTGGGAAATTGGACGAGGAGTTGGCTGCTTGGGAACGCCAGCTTAAAAACCCAAAAGAAAAAAACAACTGGCCGCTTTGGGAAAAGCGTATCGCACAGAAGAAAAAGCAAATCGAAGACGAACTCATTAAGGACACGGTGAAGGATTACGGCTACGAGGCCGTTTCGATCACCGACAGCGGCAAGACGCTCTACTCCGGTCCACCGATGGAGGAACTGATCCGTTGGCGGCTTTGGAACCGGACGGGCGGCGGGTTGATGGCCGAGTTGGGCTCCCATCAACTGGACGCGGCCAGCATTTTCATTTCGGCCATGCACGACGGGGTGAAGCAGATGCCGCTTTGCGTCATGGCGGCGGCCAATCGTCCGCTGTTTCCGCCGGACCGCGACGTGGAGGACCACGTTTATTGCCTATTCGAGTTTCCTGGAAAGGACTACGACTTTAAGAAAGACCCGAACGATCCGGTGAACCGGCGGCAGCGAATCAGCGTGGCCTATGCGTCGATTAACGGGAATGGATTCGGCGGCTACGGCGAAACAGTGTTCGGCACGGAGGGCACCCTGCTTTTGGAGCAAGAACAGGAGGCGTTGCTGTTTCGCGGGGTGGCGGTCGACGACAAGATCCGCGTGACGGAGAACAAGGCCAAGAAACCCGTTCTGGTTTCGGACGCGGCCGGCGATCCGACGGCGGCCGCGCTGGGCTCCCACGCACTGGCCGGGGAAATCAGCCGCGGATACACCGAGGAGTTGGAACACTGGGCGTGGTGCATCCGCAATCCGGCGCCGGAGAACCAGCCGCATTGTCATCCCAAGGTGGCGCTGGCCGATGCGGTGATCGCGTTGACGACGAATCTTGCTGCCCGGGAGGGTCGGCGGATTGAGTTCCAGCCCGAGTGGTTCGATCCGGAAAGTGACGAGACCCCCGACGCGAAGGGGTGACAGCAACAAATGACTCGCTTGAACGCGGCCGGCGTTTGGGGTATTCTGAATGCTTCTTGGAAACCTGCAAAATAACCGATCCGCGACCGTAAGGGAGCGGTTGTAACTCTTTAACATCGCAACCGCTCCCTCACGGTCGCGGCTCGGTTTATTCGTCGCGGCTCGGTTTTTCATTGACCAAGCAAGGAAGAAATCATGGACAAGTGGCCCATTGGCGTGTTTGCGAGTCTTGACGCGGGTTTGGGGGTCCATCTGGACGTGGTCCGCGAGTTGGGCGTTCCGACGATCCAGCTCCACGCGCCGGCCAAGCCCTCGCGCACGAAGGAAAAAGCCAATGCGTTTCTCGGAACGCTTCGGGACATCGGTGTTTCGATAAGCGTGGTCTTCGGCGGGTTCGAGGGCGAAAGCTATGCCGACATACCGACGACGGCTAGGACCGTGGGGCTGGTTCCCCCGGCGACTCGGGCAGCGCGGACGGCCGAGATGATGGAGATCGCCGATTTCGCGAAACTGCTGGGCGTGGACGCGGTGGGATTGCACGTGGGCTTCGTGCCCCATGACACGGGCGACCCGTTGTATCGCGGCGCGGTGGCGGTGACGCGGGAGATTTGCGATCATTGCCGGACGAACGGTCAGCGGCTTCACTTGGAGACGGGCCAGGAATCGCCGGACAGTTTATTGCAGTTTTTGGGCGACGTGGGCCGCGATAATTTGTTTGTGAATTTCGATCCGGCCAACATGATTCTTTACGGGTCGGGCGAGCCGATCGAAGCTCTGAAGAAGGTCGGCCGTTATGTGCGGAGCGTTCACTGCAAGGACGCTCGTTGGGCGGCGAATCCGGGCAAGGAATGGGGCCGCGAGGTGCCGTTGGGCGAGGGTGATGTCGGGATGGAGACGTTCCTGCGAGCGCTCAAGGATCTTGGATATAACGGCCCATTGACCATCGAGCGCGAGATTCCGCGAGAACCCGCTCGCCAGAAAGAGGAAATCGGCCGGGGCATGAGGTTGTTGAACGAGTTGAAGGCAAAAATACTTTAAGCCCCCGGAATTCAAAACATGCCGACTCTTTCCGTTGTCGTGCCGCACTCGCTGGAACAAGAACAAGTCGTCGCGCGATTGAAGGCCGAGTCGGAGACAGTGCTCTCCTCGTTCGGCGATCACGTGCGGGACTTCGAGCACTCCTGGGACGACCACACGCTGACGTTTCGCTTCACGACGTTCGGCATGGCGGTCGACGGCCGGGTGCGCGTCGAGCCGAATCAGATCTCGACGACGGCCAGCGTGCCGTTGGCGGCGATGATGTTCAAGGGGGCGATTGAGGCGAACATTCGCAACCGGCTGGAGGAGCTGTTGGCGCCACAATCATAATTACGTTGCGCTGGTTGCCGTGCCGTTGGCGAAGACGGTTTCGAGCGTTTGGACCAGGGCGTCGTTGTTAAACGGTTTGACGACGAAATCGGTGGCGCCCAAACGGAACGCTTGTTTCAGAATGTCCTTCTGATCCAACGCGCTGACGACGACCACTTTCGCGGAGGGATCGACGTCGAGAATTCCCCGCAGGGCGTGCAATCCGTCGTACTCGGGCATGACCAGGTCCAAGGTCACGGCGTCGGGTTGGAGCGCCTGGTATTGTTCGACGGCTTCCTGGCCGTTGGCGGCTTCTCCCGCGATCTCCCACCCGGAGTTGGTGACCGCGTCCTTGATGATCTCGCGAATGATCAGAGCGTCGTCGACAACGAGCAATCTTTTTGTCATGGTTTATTCCTCGTGATGAATCGGCTTCGCGGCGCGGCGGGCGAGTGAAATCTTTTGGTTTTCCGACCGTTTCGCGGCGTTCGTCGAAGTCGTTCTCGGGCTCCTTTTCGTTGGTTTCTATCGCAGGACTCGGGCGGGGCTGCCGGCCATTTCAATGGTGAGGCTGCCGGTTTGACAATCGAACGAGACGCGACGACCCTTGGTGCCGCCGATGTCTTCCGCCTTGATGGGGATGCCCGCTTGTTTGAGTATTTGGGTGATGGCTTCGATGTTGGCGTTGCCGATCTGAAGGGGGCCGGGCCGACCGAAGATGTTGGCGCCGCCCGCCAGCCTCGCAACGATGTCGTCGCGGGCCGCGCCGGCGGCCTCCATCATTCGAATCATTTCGGGCACGGCCGTATCGGCGAACTTTCCGGGCGGGCTGTTCCTGCCGCTCGACTGGGCGAGGATGACGTGGGCAAGCACTCCGGTCTCGTGCTTCGGGGCGTGCATCGTGACCGCGATGCACGATCCGAGCACGGCCGTCAGGTGGGTCGGCCCGGAGGCCAGGACGATTTGTCCCATCCCGACGTGCTTGTCCATCTTGGCTTTAAGTACCGTGGAGAACACCATTGCGCATAATCCTGGGCAAAGAAGACTTGGGTGTTATTTTCATTAATAGGATAATTGTCTTGTACGGGTCCGGTGGGCGAGGAATTACTTCGCCGGGCGCAAGGCGGTTCCCTCTGTTTTATCGTGGTGGATTTCATGCTGCCGGAACTGTCCCGGCGAGGCTGACTTGAGGGCTTCCGCCATCGTGTCGCGCATGGCGTCCGTCGGCACGAAGAAAACTCGCCAGTTGAGTTCCTCGCCCTGGCGATGGAACCCGGTGCGACAGATCAGCACGTGTTCGGACGTCATCGCCTGGGTGGAAAGCGCCTGCTGGAGGACACTTGCGCCGTAGTCCTGGATGAAGTAGGGCGCCGAAGGCACCAGCGCGACGTTGATCAGCCGAGTCAAGGCATTCATATAGGCGCAGCCGAGGATGTTGCCCGTCTCGGTCAGTGCCGATTTTTCGATGTCGGTCCATTCCTCGGTCGTGCTGACCTCTTGTCCGAGCAGGGCGGCGGCAAGTTCACGACCGTTGTGATTGTCGAAGGTCAGGATCATCACGCCGCCGACGTTTCCTTCGAGCGAGAGGACGACCATCGTGAGCAGATCGTCGCCGACATCCACCTCGGAGCAGACGCTTTCGAGGGGAATCTCGCGGACCTCGTCGAGCGACAGGGTGATTAGCCCGCTCGTCCAACGGCACATGGCCGCCGAAGCGTCGTGCGTCGCCGAGGCGAAGAGTTGGTGCAGCAACTCCAGGGTATTGACACCGGAGCAGGTTTCATTCGTCATGGTCGGAGATCTCCTTCGACGCTAGGATACGCTGATTACGGAAGCAGGTTGCGCCGCCATGTCGATCACGGCGGCCAGATCAAGGATCAATGAAACGCGGCCGCTGCCAAGCACGCTGGCTCCCGCGATTCCAGATACGTTTATGAAGTTTTCGGCCATCGACTTGATGACGACGTCCTCTTCGCCGATCACCCGGTCGATCGCCAGTCCGATTTCACGGTCGCCCTCGTAAACGATCACGAGCGTCAACGGTCCCGTCGAGCGATCCGTCGCGCGCAACGGCTTGCATCGCCACTGGAAGATTTCGTCGAGATCGACGATCGAAATGACTCGACCGCGGACTTGCGCGGTCTTCTTCCCGTGGACGGTGGCAATCTCGTCCCGGCCGACCTTGACGATCTCGCCGACGGATTCCATGGGCATGGCGAAAGTGTCGCCGCCGACCTCGACCATCAGGCTGGGCAAAATGGCAAGCGTCAGCGGCAACTTGATCGTGACGGTCAAGCCTTGTCCGGGCGAATTCTCCAGATCGACGGCGCCGTTGAGCGATTCAACCCTGGACTTGACGATGTCCATGCCGACGCCGCGGCCGGAGACCTCGGTGATCCGGCCGGCCGTGCTGAAGCCGGGCTGCCAGATGAGGCTGTAGACCTGTTGTGGCGTCATTTGCTCGGCGTCGCGGGCGCTGACGAAGCCCTTTTCGATTGCTTTGGCCATCAACCGCTCGGGATCCAGCCCTTGGCCGTCGTCGCTGATCTGAATCAGAATGCTGTTTCCACGGTGGAACGCGTCGAGGGTGATCGTTCCCTCGGCCGGTTTGCCCGCGCGGACGCGAGCGTCGGCCGGCTCGATGCCGTGGTCGGCCGAATTGCGGACCATGTGAATCAAAGGATCTCCCAGCTCGTCGATCATCCGCTTGTCCAGTTCCGTGTTTTCGCCGCGGATGACCAGACGTATCGACTTGCCGCCGGCGCGAGTGATGTCGCGGACGACCCGGTGAAACCGTGCGAAGAGCGGGCCGATTGGAACCATTCGCGTGTCCATCACGTTCTTCTGGATTTCGTCGGCCACGCGGTCGAGTTGATGCACGGCTTCGTCGAGTTCATTGATCGACGCGCGCATCTGGTAAAACGATTGCACTTCGTGGCGCACCGGCTCGAGTTGGCCGTGGATCCGGCGGGCTTGTTCGCAAACGGCCCGCAATTCCGTCTCGAATACTTCGCCTTGGCCGCTTTTCATGTCCATTTCGGCGATGACCGCGAGCGATTGGAGCACGTTGCCCAACGCCAATACGGCCCGCTTGTCGCTCACGATGGATCGCAACGAATCGCTGATTTGGGTAAAGCGTGCCTTGCTCACCACCAACTGGCCGGCAAGGTTCATCAATTGATCAAGCCGATCGACGTCTACCCGCAACGTCTCGGTCGGCTTGCTGGCGGTCTCGGCCAGACGGCCGACGTTTCGACGTTCACCGGCGGGCACGGACGATTCGGCCGGCGACGGAACCGGCGCCGCTCCCTGGTCACTCGATTCTTTCCGCGCCGAGGTTTCCTCGGAAGTTCCCGCTTCGTCCTGGACGGCCGCGGCTTCCTCCTTCGTTTGCTCTTCCACGACGCATGGAATGTCTTGAATCGGCCGAGCGAACAAAGCTTCCACGACCGCGCCGATGACGCCTGCCGTCTTCAGGGCGACTCGAATCTGCTGTTCGGATCGTTCGGTGGCCAGCCCGAAGCGGATGCACTCCAGTCGTTCAACCATGTCCAGTTGTTCCAGCGGCGGATCGAAGTAGCAGACGTCGCCGAGGTTGGACAATTTTTCATAAAGAAGTTCTGCTTTCAGACCGACCAGCGCCAAGTTCGGTTGAAACGTGGCCACGCCGGCAAACAACGGAAGACCGGCCGGCGCGGCGGCGATGACCCGCTCGCGGAGCATCGCGGAAACGGGCGTCGGCGGAGTCTCTTCCGCGTTTTTAGCGATAGGCCGCGAGGCCGCTGCGGTTCCCGACTTTGCTTTCGTCGCGGCTGGTCCGGCGTCTTTGATCGCGACGTCGCGCCGCAAGCACGCGCGCAAGCTCGACGAAGGTTCTTGCCGTTCGGCCGAGGCCGTTTTGCCGCGAGCAGCGCCCGCGGTGGAATCGGTCGTTGTCGCCCGTCGGCCGGCTTGAAGGAGCTCCACAGCCAATTGGGGGAAGCGGTCTTCGGGAATATCGCCTTGTTTCAGATTGCCGACGTAGATCCGAAACTCGTCGACGCACTTGAGCATGGCGTCGGTGACGAGCACGGGAAGGTTCTCGCCCGAGTTGACCGGACCCTGAAGCAGATCTTCCATGAGGTGCGCCAGTTTAGCGGCGCGTTTCAGCCCCACGGACGCGGCCGATCCCTTGATCCGATGCGAGATCACCAGAAGGCGTTTGAGGTCGTCGCGCGATCCGCCGCCTTCGAGGGCAAGAAGGCTCTCGGTCAACTGGTCCAGGGCGATTTCCGTTTCGTCGATGAAGATGGGTATGAACCGCGAGGTCATGTCGGCGTCATTCGTCAATTCGTCGAACAGCGCCGCGGTTTCGGCTTCCGTTCGGACCTCGTCGCCCACCGACGGCGCCGCGGCACTCGATTTCGGCCCGGGACGAGTAACAACCACGACGGGTTTCGGGACGTCTTGTGCTTGCATTGCCTCGGGCGTCGGCGCCATTTCGCGCAATGCCCGGGCGACGTGCGTTTCGATCCGGTCCAACGTGCGTTCTGCGTCGGCGCCAAGCCCCGGTTTCGGTTCGACGCCGGACGACGCAAGCAACCGCGCCATCCGTTCCACGAGAGGCTCCCAGCAAACGGCCGGCGCGTCCGGATCCTTCATGGCGTCGATGAGATTGCCCAGGCCGTCAATCGACTCGAACAACAGCCGAACAAAGTCGCCGGTGATGGGCAGTTGTTCCTTTCGGGCGGCGTCGAGCGTTTTTTCGACGTGTTGAATGAGTTGCTCGATCTCCTCGAGGCCCAGCATGTTCGACAAGCCCTTGAAGCTATGGGCGGCGCGGAACAACTCGCCGAGCACGTTGCTTGCGACGTATTGTTCTCGTTGCTCCGCGGGCGAGCGCATCCACTCGTCGAGCCGCAGGAGATTATCGTTCAGCGAGACGAGCAGTTGCTCGGCCTCGCCGAGAAAATCGCTCAGCAGGCTTTTGTAAAATTCATCGTACGCAGAGGCGTCCAAATTGCTCATACTCGGCTCCGACTACTTTCCGTTCCGCCGGAAAAGCCACGGTTCGATACGCTGAAAGTCATCGACAAGGTTGGTGACTCCCTCGGCCGCGCCGGCCACCAACATTCCTCCCGGCCGGACCAACGGCCCGACGTTTTCGAGAACCCTTCGTTTCGACTCTTTGTCGAAATAGATCAGCACGTTTTTCAAAAACACGACGTCGAAAGGACGTTCCTTCAAGCGGTTCATCAGGTTATGCGGGTGGAAGCGGACCATGCGACGCAAGGCGGGCTTGGGCGTCCAACTTTCCGAATCCTCGGATTTTTGGAAGAACTCGCGACATTCCTCGGGCACCAGCCGCATGGCGCGTTGGCCGAAAACAGGCTGTTCCGCTCGGCGAATCTCGCCGACGGCGATGTCCGTGCCGAGGATGTCAATTTCCCACGAAGCGGGGCCCGGCAAACTCGCCGCGATGCAACAAGCGATCGTGTAAACCTCGTCGCCCGTGCTGCACGCGGCCGACCAGACTCGCAATCGGCGTGGCTCGCGGTGGTCGCGCGCGGCCTCGGCGTAAAGCGGCAGAAACTCGTTGCGGAACCAGTCCCACTGATTTTCGTCGCGGAACATATACGTTTCGTGAGTGGTGATCTCCTGAAAAAAATCGTCCCACTCGGCATGGTCGGGGGGAAGGTCCTTCAAGTATCGATAATAGGCCTCGAAGTTGCTGATGCCCGTCTGTCGCAGGCGTCGCCGCAAGCGATTGGAGAGGAGCATCTTTTTCTGCGGCGACACGCGAATGCCGGTTTTTTCATAGATTACTCGGGCATATCGCGTAATTTGAGCCTCGGTCACTTGTTCGAGGGGAGCAAGGGGGGAAACGGATTTGGCGGCATCGCCGTTCGGAAGATCCGCCGGCGTCTCCGAAGGTCCGCCCATCGTTGCGTCTTGATTCATCGAAAGCCACGTCGCCGCGGCGCCGCCGAATTCCCGACGAAACGAATGGCTTTCCGACCGGAGATGGCGAAACGGCCGGGAACTGCCGCTGGTTTGTCCGACGGCTTGCCGTTCCGTGATTGTCAAGGCGGCTGCCCGGGGCGGTCGCTTCGCCAAGGACGGGGTTGTCGCGGAGGCGACTTTGCTCGAAACCATGCGCGGCTTCGGAGGACCGCAATGAGCGGCAAGCGAGCTGAGGCGTTCCATCAAGAGTTCGGTCCGTTTAACGCACTGAAGCGATTTATTGGATTTTTCAAGCCGCGCGATTGCGCCGAGCCGCTCGGCTGATTTTTGACGCGCGGCGAGTCGCTGCAATGCACCGACGCCGCCGGCGCCGCCCGACGCGGGTTTTTTCTCCAGTCTGAGTTTCGAACTCGTTTTCTCGTTCATGACGCTCCGGCCTATTGCCTGTCCCTTGTGCCTTCTTTCCGAATTGCGCCACTCCGTTTAGCCCGACGCCTCGACGGCTTCCAAGCTCATGGCTTCCTCCTTGGTCAGGAGATAATTGACGTCGAGCAAAATCAGCAAACGGTGCTCCAGCCTGACCAGGCCGATGAGGTACTCGCGTCCCAAGCCCGCCACGGTCGGCGGCGGCGGAGCGATCTGGTCCTTGGGAACCCGCAACACTTCGCTTACCGCGTCGACGACGATGCCGATCGTCTTTCCCTGGACGTTGATCACCATGATCCGCGTGTCGACGGTCGGCGTCGCTTCGGAAAGACCAAATCGCAACCGGAGATCCACGATCGGAATGACCATGTTACGGAGATTGATCAGCCCTTTGATGTAATCAGGCGTTTGTGGAACTCGGGTAATGTCGCCCAGCAGAATAATCTCCTGGACTTTGGTGATTTCGATCCCGTATTCTTCCTGACCGAGACGAAAGCTGACGAGTTGCACGGACTGGGCCGTGTCGGTTCGGCGCTCGTCGCGGTCGGGAACCATCGCTCTTGGTTTGATCGTGGACACTGGACTCTCCCACTTTCTCTTTGCCTGCGCCTCATGCGTACCAACGCCGCGCGCGGCGACGACACGACACGGCCGCGCGTCGCCACGGAGCGGATCAAACGGAATCCTTGGCGCGCACCATCGGGTGCCTCCAACTATAGGTTACGCCTACGCGCGGGGATCCGGGAATTTGCGGGGGATCGAATAATGCGAATCACGCGGACAATTCGCACGGTTTGTTCCTGGGCCGGGATCCTCGGCGGAACACTTACCCGAACACTAACCCGAAGCGCAAGCGAGGGTGACCTGGCAATCTTGCCTCGCTTGCGCTTCGGGTTAGTATGGACGCATGAACCACGCGGGTAAAACAACCCCTGCGCGAGCGTCAGATGGGAGGATCGCCACAACCGGCAGATTCGGAATAGAACGTCCGTCGAGTTACGGGCGAGCCGCGTCGATTTGAAGCATCGAGCCGCGAATCTGGAAGGTAAGACCCGCCGGCTCCAGCACGGCCTGAAAGAGCTCGTGGATCGAAACGTCTTCACGTTCGAGGGAAATTCGCTGGTTGGGATCGATGCCCGCCCGGCGCGCGGCGTCCTCGTCGAAAAGCAAACGCAGCTTAAGTTGCGCGGCCAACTGACGCACGACGGCCTTAAGCGGCTGGTCCTTGAATTTGACTCGTTTGACGCGCAACCGGTCCAGAGCCGGGCCCTCCGACGAGCCGCCGGGAGTCCGCGCATTTCGCCTCGCGGACGGTTGTCCAGACTTCGGCGGGATCGCGCGTTCTTCCGGCCCGATTCCGTTTGTATAGGGCGGCGTCGGGGCGACGTTTCGTGGCATGGGCACGAGGCGAATTCGCTCGCCGTGGTCGTCGATTTCGAACGTCAGATCCAGCGACGCAAGCAGCAGCGTCAGCCGATCGACAAGCGTCATGGGGGGCGACTCGAACGCGGGCCAAAGATCGTGGACCACGCGGTCAAGGTTGTCGATCCGCAAGTTGTTTTCCTCCGCCAGATGGGTCAATAATTCGCGCGGCGCGGTCAGGTCGTCCCAGGTCATGGGTTCCTCGCGAAGAAAACGTCGGACGGTCGCCGGCCGATTGCGGACCTCCTGACGACGCAACTCGCCGACGCTTTTCAAGCGTGCCGCAACCGGGGGCTGACCCAGGTAAACGACGCCGTGGAACAGACAAATATCCAACCCTTGGTCCTTGGCGGCCTGGGCCAGCGCGTCTTTCAAGGGAAGCCCGTTGGCCACGAGCGAAATCCGCCGGTCGGGATCCACGCGGCGGTCGAGCCAAACGGCCACGCCCTGGCTCACCCCCAGATCGGTCAATGCGCGGCGCAAGGGAACTTTCGACCAGACAACTCCGACGGGAGCGTTGAGCGATTTGTGGACGGAACGACTCGGGGGACGAACGTCACGAAGATCGTCCTCCGCCAACGCGGTCTCAAACGACGCGACCGATAGGATCGTCATGACGGCAACCCACCCCATGACGTCTGGGACGCAGCCTCGGCGCCGACCCAGTACCGTCGATTGTCGGGCGTTTACGGCGATCATTCCTGTGACCCGATCTTTCTGAAAAAGGACTCGCCTCGATCTTGGTCCATCCCACGTGGATAAACCGACCCCGTGTATTTTCGGTCGCAATCGGCGATTTGGGAAGCCGAAAAAGGGCGTTTTTCGGGGGTGGTTTTTCATTGGACGGCGAAGATCGCCTGATTACAATCAGGGTTGAGGCGGTGATCGTCGCCGCGCGGACCATGCGCGCCGCTTTACCCTCGAAACATCACGCGGAGCGTGATGAGTACGTCGGCGGCTTGCCTTGCCTGGAGTAATGACGGTGAGCGATTCCTCTCGAATTCCATTTTTGTGCGACTGGTACCAAAGGTACCTGAACGACCAGGATTCCGCCGCTTTCGTCCGCGCGGTTTCGAGGCGCTATACCCAGGGCACGCTCCAGCGGCTGGCCGAACATGTGAGTTCCGAGGTCCGCCGGGGGGCCGTTCTTGCGCTCGGGTTTCTCGGCGACTACGAAGCCAATTCGACCGTGGGCCGCGCGCTGCACGACACGGATCGCACCGTGCGCATTCTCGCCGAAAACGGGATCCGAAACATTTGGTTCCGCGCCGGAACGGAAAGGGAACGTCAGCAGTTGACGTTCATCGTGCGGTTGATCTCCGCCCAGCAATACCATGAAGCCCTATCGCGGGCGACCGATTTGATCCACGCGGCCGAGTGGCTTGCCGAGACGTGGAATCAACGCGGGACGGCTTTTTTCCGGATCGGCCGGTACACCGAATCGATCCGCGACTCCCACCAGGCCTTGGAAATCAACCCCTATCACTTCGACGCGGCGATGAGCATGGGCCAGGCCTATTTGCAGCTCGACAACCGGGTTTCCGCGCTGGAGTGTTTTCGACGAGCGCTGCGATTGAACCCGAACCTCGAAGGCGTTCGGGTGCAGGTCGAGCGTCTGACGCGATCGATCGAAGGACGCTGACTCTACCGGGCTGGATTGCTTCGCTGATGGCCCGCCAGCCTTGAGTCCGCCACCGTCTCCGCGGTAATTCTCCGCGCGAACGCCACTTTGTCGCCTCTTTGCGACAGGATGACGCAACTTCCATGGAACACGGCGAATGAGAAAGTGTTCTTTTCCCTGCGCAATCGGTCTTCTTTTAGCGAAAGTGCCGAGTCACTCAGATATTTGACAGCCGTGCTTGTCCCCGAAGACGTGAGCCTCCTCTTTCCGGCACGTCAGTTGCATTCTCCCGTGAAATGACTCTCGTTTCCTAGTGGGAATGTCCTTCCAAACGCCGGCCGCAGCCGAATTCATCGGCTTTCACGCGGCACGGCGGAGGCGGCGAGCGCGGGGCGCTCAACTTTTTGACGGGGCCGTAATAGTCGTACGTGTGATGGAAATCTCGTGATTTTAGCTTCGCCCCTTTGAACCCCATCAAGAAGAAATCCAACCCTGACTCGCGTCCCCTCCCCAGCGGCCCGACACGGTTTCTTGGGATCGGAAACGCGGGATTCACGGAAATTCTCCCGGTCACGGCAGGCTCCGGTGCCGCAATCATCGGCGTCTGATCTCGTTCATCGTTCCCATGAACAATCATCAGATTGGTTTCTAAGCAACTCGTGATGCCTCGCTGCGCTGGGTGTTCCAGCGCGTATTGGAGTTGCATGTTCTGAGGTGCAGGCCAAGCCTGCCAACAAGAGAAGGAGAGTCCAGATGAACGCTCGTAACGTTTCAAACGTCGTGGCAGCAGTTGTTGCGGTCCTAGTGTTCCAGGCAGTGATACGGACGGCCGAGGCCGAGATCCTCGTGCAATATCAGCCGACCTCCGCACAGGGAACGACTAACCAGAATCAGTACCTGGCCAGGGTCACGGTCGGCGCTGCGGATGTTCCGATCGGCGGGTTCGGGGTGTACGGCCAAGCCCCGAGCGAGGCGACACTGAAGTGGGTCATCTTCGACGTGACGCAACTGACATCGCCCGTCTTTCTCAGCAACCCGGTGACGGTCCCCGCCGTTCCCGGCACGCCCTTCACTTCATACGCCCAGTGGTACGACTCGCCGGCGATGGATTTCACGCTGTTGGCCAATCATGCCTACGCGATGGGCGTGATCTCTAACAGATATGGTACGGGCGGCTTTATGTGGGGACAGAATTACTACCCGCTGGGCGGGAATCCAACGGTCACTGACAATGGTCTGACGCTGCCACCCGGCAACTACATCGACAACTCCGGCGTGGTCGGCACGTCGTTCGTCAACACGCCGTCGCTGTATAACATCGGCGCCGATACGCGGTTCCACACCGCCATGCGAATCTCCAGCCCGGTCCCCGAACCGGCCTCGATAAGTCTGCTCGCGATGGGCGGTCTGGCGTGGCTGCTTTTCCGCCGCCGTTGGGCCTGAGAGACGCATCATAGCGGCGGGCGAAGGGCGGCCCTCCCCTCGACATGTTCGAGGGGAGCACGGCCGCCCTTTCGCACGGAGAAGGCGAATAAAGGGGGATAAGTGAAAGCGCCGGTCAAATCCGGCAAGGAGTAGGCCTATGGCTTTCGGCATGTACGAAGCCATTAACATCGCGTTGTTTCACGCACTTGGCGACTTCCCGAAGCCAGAATTCACCCACGAATTCTACCGAGGAGGCCCAAAGTGGAACTACCGTGCCCTCCCCGAATCCGGTTGAAATGGGGAAGTTATTTCGGGCCAATTTCTTACGTGAAGGAAGGCCCCGTTGGGGCCGGGATTCGTAATGCAAACTCTACTCGATCATCGTCCCCGGTTTCCCTTTCCGGTTCCCAGTGCTTTTTCACGGGGCACCGACTAATCACTGTTTGCTCGTGCCGCCCTACGTTTCCGAAATACTTCTTTGAACTTGACCTAGCTGGAGACCTATCATGGCTAGAACAACTCGGATTTTCCTATCGATTGTCGTGGTGATGACTCTCGCCCCCGTGGCCACGGCCGCCACGCGGTATTTACAGGTGGCCGATGGTAGTTGGGGCACGGCCGCTAATTGGGGAGGCAACAAGCCGGGCACGAACGACTATGCGGTGGTCGGCGCAACTTCCGGTGGCGTGACGACCGGATTGGCGAGGGTGACCACTTCCTCGGGCAACTCATGTAAGGCCCTGGAGTTGGGCTATCAGGCCAGCACGTCCGGCACGCTTGTGCTCAGCGGCTCCGGCAAGTTGACAAGCAGTTGGGAGTATATCGGCGACAGCGGCACGGGGCTGTTTCAACAGACCGGCGGCACGCACATCCTCACCAACTCAGATGGCATGTGGTTGGGATACAATGTTGGCGCGGTAGGTACTTATGAACTCAGCGACGGGGCCATCCAGAATGGTGGATCCAGCAACAACAACTACGTGAAGAAATACATCGGCTACTATGGCACGGGTATCTTCACGCAGACCGGTGGAACCCACACCCTCACGGACCAGATGACCTTGGGCGTTGCCAGCGGATCCAGCGGCACTTATACGCTAACGGGAGGTTCGCTGAACACCCAGAAAAACCTGACCGGCGGAGTCTTCGTCGGTGGAGGCGGAAATGGAACGTTCTACTTGGGCAACGCCACAAGTACCGGAACAATGGGTCAGTCGGGAAGCGGATCTAACGGCGGTGCCTTATCGGTTCGGGATGGCTACTTCAGCACTGGCTCGGGAAAGTTCATCGGTTGGGGGGACGTCGGCTACACGGGCTGGTTTCAAAATAGCGGCCAAGTCATCGCCGACGGCTACGGGCAGGATCGCGATCTGAATATGTCCAGCTTCACAAGCTTGACCCAAGACCTCAACAATACGACCACCAACGGCTGGTTCGCCACGAATCACGGCCGGCTGATACTGCCGCAGGTGTCGATCAGTGCCAGGTCAACCCCCAAGTCCTACAACTGGGGAGAGGCGGTGTACGGAACCAGCTATGGCCAAGATACGACCTTGGACATGGTCAACAGCGTTCAGATGGAGTTTGCCTCAGTCACGGCGGCGGGCAGGGTGGACATCGCCCTGCTTGCTTCTGAACGAGAGGACGTGGCGGCCGGGCTGGTTAATCCGGTCGGCATCTGGGACTTCAGCATCTCCAGTGGACTTGCCTTCAGCAATGCGGATCTCACGTTTCGTTACGACGATGCCTCGGCCGCGGCGCTGGGCGTCTCGGAAGCCGACCTGAAGCTCTTCCACTTCGACCAAGGACAATGGCAGGAAGTGACGTCCGTCGTCCTCGACGAGAATACGAATACGCTTCAGGCGTCTGGATTGACTTCGTTCTCGACTTACGCTGTTGCGACCGCCGTCATACCCGAGCCAGGCATGCTCTCGCTGCTAGGAATCGGATTTCTAAGCTTGCTCGTGGGCACGTCGCGACAGCACGGTCGCTGAACGACGCAGCCATTTGCACGATTGCTTGGAGCGTGCCTGACCGCGAGACATGGCGCCAGGGCGGTCATGTCTTTCGCATGGACACGAAAATAGGCTTCCGGATCAACGATAAGTCGGACGCTGCGCCGTCTCGAGCGACGGCAACTGTTCAATGTAGCGCTCGGGCGCCGCGCTGAACGTGGAAAGCGACTCCTCGCTGGAGAACAGGAACACCCGATTGGCGCAAAACACGCCGTACTCGCGCCGGCCGGGAACGACCTGCGACTTCATCACCGCGAGAACGACGTCCGCGCCCGACGCAACCGGGCTGTAGCGGTCGGGATCCTGCAGAAACCGCTGCTGTTGCTCCGGGCCGGAGAACAGATAGGTGCGTCCGCGGTGATTGGCGCCCCAGCGAACGTCGCCCATCTTCCATGCCTTGTTTTCAACCAGCTCGACCGGGCAGAATCCGTCCAAGGCAAACGGACAGGCCGTGGGGTCGTTCGGCGGCGACGACGTGGAAGCCGCTCCGCCGGACGGCCCGCTTTCCAACACCGGCGGCGATTGGGCCAGGGGGGCCTGGGCCGTTTGGTTGGCCCAGACGTTCACCGGCGCGCCGGACGCTATGGATTGCTCGGGCGGTATGGCAGGGCCGGACGGTGATGGGGACATGGTTTGGACGGGCATCCGTGTTTGATCGGGCGGTACGGGTTGGCTCTGTGGTGCGTGGCCGAAGTTCGTCGGCGACCCGACCGTGTAGTTCGTCGTCGGCACGGCGTTGTTGTCGTACGGATTTACCGGGTTTTGAGCCTGGGCAGGCGGACCTTGCATCGGAGGCTGGACCGGCGAGGGGCCGGCCGACATTGGCGGCGGAATCGGATTCCGCGCCGGAATATTGGCCGGGATGTTCGCCGCAACGAGCGTCGGATCGGTCGGTTGCGGGCCGCCGGTCACTGCCGGAGCACGACGCGCGTCCGTGGCGATCTGTTGCAGCCGGGCCACGTATTGGTAGCGGTCCATGATGCCAGGTTGACGTTCCAGCAATCGTCCTTCGGGCGTGACAATGATGTCGGTCGGCAAGGAACTGATGCCGTACTGCTGGGCCAACGCCCGATTGTGGTCCACGTTGAGCCGGACGGGCACGTAATCCGCGCGAATCGCGACTTGGACGTCCGGATTGCTGAACACTTCCTGTTCCATCCGGTTGCAGGCGGTACACCACGGGGCCCAGAAGTGAATGAGCACCAAGCGTCTGGCGGCGGCGGCCTCGGCGGCAGCCTTGGCTAGATCGGATTCCCACACAAGCGACGCCTGGCCCCAGGCATTCGCGGCGGCCAATAGAGTCGCTCCCAGTATGCCGAATACGGCGATTTTTATCCGCATTTTTCAAGACCTTTCCACGAAAGCATGAAAAACGACCCCCTAAACATGGGAATTGGTATGGCGATGGCCATTTTCACCCAACTTCCCAGACTGCCCATGTCACCAGGCCGGTGGAACCGCAACCGGATGGCCCTCGACTATGTCCAGCCGTCCATTGATATCGGTAGCCAATTGGAGCGAAATGGTGTGAAAATTGACCGGTCGTGATGGAAAAGCCGATTTTCCGCACTACGAAAAAGAATCTGGTTCGGTAGGTTTCCGAGAGCCGAACCAGGAGGATGGGTTGACCAACCGGTCATTACCGGAGAGAATTAAAGGTAGGAAGAGTTCGCTATCCGGAAAAGCCGCGACGGGAACGCGGCGCGGGGGTAGAATATATCTCGGATGTTTCCCGAAAGATTCGTCGAGTCTCGGCTTGACATAGTCATGGATAAAGTTAAGATAAGCGTAGTCTGAGTTTCCGCCTCGCAGGTAGGCGCTAGTGGCCCACGATTGAGTATCTTCGGGCCGACCCGTGATGTGACGACCCCGTTGGGGGGTATGGCTGTAGGCTTCGTCACTTCGGGTTCTGCTGTTGTCCGGCCATTCCGGTGCAACGCTCCAGACAGACCGAATATTGGTCCTCGTGAGAGACAAGCAGACTCCGTTTTTTTTGATCGCTAAGGGAAGGGCATTCTCCGTTCGTTCCGGTAGCCGGGTAGCCAACTTGTGCGCCGAACATTTTTCGTCCCTCGGCAAATGTTGGATCTCTTGATACACGCCTCGCTTGAAATGACGGTGTCCAAGACACTGCAAAGAGCGTGAAATCTCGAAAGGGACCGTCGCGGTTAACCGCTGTTTTCATGGAGAACCGGTTTGTTTTTTAGCAGAACTTCTGGCAGCCGACTGTCAGAGGTTGCCTCGGCTTTGTCGCATCACGTGATGTGGCAATCGCTTGCGTGAAGTTTTGCCGCAAGCGTTTTGACACCCGCACGGACGTTGAACCGTCGGGCTGTCCGTGATCTGGGGATGTTTCCCGGGTGGAGAAGGCGAGCAGGGTGTTCGCCTCAGTGCGCCAGTTATCATCAGGTGGAAGCTATGGGTAAAAGGAAGAAGGGCGGTGGCGGTGGTGGTGGTCGGCCTCGTGGTAAAGGAGGCAATCCCGGCGGATATCGGGGACGACCGAGAGGCGGTAAGGATTTTGGACCGAGGAATCAGCAGGATTTCCCGGCCGGCAACAACGGCGACGGCGCGGATCAGGGCGAGCCGGGTCCGGTCGAACCGGGCGGCGGCGTGCTCGAAATGCACCCGAACGGCTATGGATTCCTCCGCGACCCGAGCACAAACTACCTCCGCCAGTTGACCGACCCGTTCGTGCCCGGCAGCATGATCGACAAATATCACCTCCGCGAGGGGGTGCGGCTTAACGGCATGGTTCAGCCGGGCCGCCGCCAGCAAGGGCCCCGTTTGCGGGAGATTACCGACGTCGATGGAATGCCGCCCGAGGAATACGTGAACGTCAAGACGTTCGACGAATTGACGCCGATCAATCCCGAAAGCTGGCTGCGGCTGGAAACGGGTCCCATGCCGCTGACCACGCGGGTCATGGATCTGCTCACGCCGCTGGGCAAAGGCCAGCGTGCGTTGATCGTCGCTCCGCCGCGAACCGGCAAGACGATTCTGCTTCAGCACATCAGTCAGGCCATCGCGACCAACTATCCCGACGTGACGTTGATGGTGCTGTTGATCGACGAGCGGCCGGAGGAAGTCACCGACATGCGCCGCGCCGTGAACGGCGAGGTGATTGCCAGCAGCCTGGACCGCGAGATCGAAAGCCACGTGCGGCTCTCGCAACTGGCCGTCGAGCGGTGCCGCCGGCTGGCCGAGATGGGCAAGGACGTTTTCCTGCTGATGGACTCGATCACGCGGATGGCCCGGGCGTTCAATAAGTGGGTCGGCAACACGGGCCGCACGATGAGCGGCGGCGTGGACGTCAAGGCGATGGACATTCCGAAGAAGCTGTTTGCCACCGCGCGGTTGTTCGAGGAAGGCGGGTCGCTCACGATCGTGGCCACGGCCTTGATCGACACGGGCAGCCGCATGGACGAGTTGATTTTCCAGGAGTTCAAAGGGACGGGCAACATGGAGTTGGTGCTCGACCGCAAGTTGGCCGACCGCCGCGTCTGGCCGGCGATCGACATCAGCCAGTCGGGCACGCGGCGCGAAGAAAAGCTGCTCCCACCCGAGACGCTCCACGCCGTGACCATGCTCCGGCGGACACTTTCGTCGATGCACCCGGTGGACGCGATGGAACAATTGACCACGAAGCTGGCCAAGTTCAACTCGAACCGTGAGTTCATCGAGTTGATCAGCGGGGCGAAGGTGGTCAGTTAGCGCCGTTTCGTATCGCTCGGCACAACCGGCAACGAGCCGAACGTCCCGGAGGGTAAGCGAATGGCTAGCGGCCACACTGGAAATCGCTTTTGCGCCACTTACCTAAGTTAGCTACATTGCTGTAATTGCGACAACTGCCACTACTTGCGATTCGGCATTGTTGGACGATGCCGGTCGCAGGTGGTGGCAGTTTGTCATTGCACATGCGCGCCGGCTGCGCGCTCCTTTTCCGCGGGCTTTCGATGTCGTTGCCACCGGCCTGCGCGCGTGACACCCGAGTGTGGTCGGCAGTCCCGTGTGGCGGCTGCAGTCTGCGTTTGGCCGCTATGACGCGGCAGATTCCAACGCCGGGGCGCATAAACGCCGTCAGGGAACTGGCCACGCTCCCACGGCGGCTAATAGCTGGGCGTTGAAACCTTCTCGATTCTCTGGTTCCTGATTCAATTGCTCGCCGTGCCAGTCCTACTCCGATACCGGCGTCGAGGAGGTTGTGGCTCAGGGGGTCGTAATCAGATTCATCTTGCAGGGCTTGGCCGGAAGCGAATGCCGGTTGCATAGGTCCAAAAACGGCTTCAGCACGGACTCCGTGGCGACGGTCTCCGGCAGCCGCCAAGAACCGCCGCGAAACTTCAAAGGTTGCTCCCCGTAAAGATGTTGGTAGACCAGCTTCATCCGTTCCATGACCGGCGGGAGACTGCCACGTTGAGGTCGCGTGATCTTCGCAATGGAGTAGACGATGTGTCGTGCGCCCAGTTCTCGGCCGAAGTTGACCAACCCCTCCAAGTCGCTCATCGACTGAACGTCGGGCAAGCCGAAATCCGCCATCGTTTTGCCGCCGCCCAGAGGATCGCGAGGAAACAACGGGTCGATCCGCAGAAAGACGGAGAAACCCTCTTTCCGCAGGAACCGCAATGCTTCCATACGGCTCTCGACGCTCGGGGCCGCTGGATCGAGCAGCCGCCGATGTTCGTCATTGAAGAATGCCAACGAACACTCCAGCCGCAAAGGCGGGTGTCCTTGTGCGTCGAACCAGGAACGTCGCGGGTGGTCGGGCGGCAGTTTGTTGAGCCGATGCAACGCCTGAATATACCTGTCGTCCATCAGCACCGCCGGATTCTTGGTCAATAGTGTGATTGTCGTAAAGCGATTTCGATGCTCAGCCAGATTCTCCAGCACGAATAGCGTGTGGCGATGCTCCTGTTCCAATGGCTGAAGCGGATCGGTGCTGTTCGACAGATGCACGGGCGCAGGCGGGACATCGTAAATTTCCAATGCCTCCAAGTCCTTGCACAGATCATGGCGAAAGCGATTCTTGCAGTTGGGCTGGGCCGCACTGTACCCGGTAACGTAGCAGTATTGACAATGGTGCTCGCAGCCCGTGTACACGTTGATGCAATAGCGATGGCCCGAAGGGAACTCTCGCTGATCGGCGAAGGGGCAGTACCACTTGACGACCCGTGGCCTGGTGACTTCCAGCACATCTTTCTTCGACGAGTGCGGCAGGAAATAGAGCGCCACGGCCGCCCGATCGGCCCCGCTCAATTTCTCGAAAACCGGCCGGTACTTCGGGTGAACCCGCTCGGCGAGCGAAAGGCCCTTGTCCTGTTGTTGGTCGGTCTCACAGACCATGCGAACTCCCTGAAGCATTCCTGAATTGCTCCAAGTCCTTCTTAATCAAGTAACGATGGCCGTCCAAAGCGGCTTCAACGTCCATGAGAAAGCGGCGCCAATCAATGGCGGCCTCGCGCTGCCGGTCGTGGTTGAGCTTGCCGATCTTCCAGAAATCGACCTCGCCACGGAGCGACTGAACAACCCTGATTGCCTCGTCCGGGTCAACGACCGGCTCGACGGAAACCCAGGTAAAGATTCCCTGTGCATGGGCTTCCCGGATGGCCTCGATCCGCTCGGCAATCGGCGGCGCGCCAGGCTCCCATTGCTCGCGCAGACTCTCTCTCTGAAAGATGATTGTCGCGCCGTACTTCCATCGGTTGCGGGCGAGAATGTCGAAATCTCGCGTGCTTCGGCGACCGCCTTTGGTGAGCACTTGAACGCGAAGGTCGTATCGTTCCAACAGAAGCAATGCCTCTCGCGTAAGCCGGGCTGCCTCGTCCGAATGATAAGGGTCGCTCATAAAGCTCAGCAGGATTTCTCGCGTGTCCCCCTGCATCCGCCTTGCATCGCGTTCAAGTTCCCGCAGAACATTCTTGCGGGGCTGCGGATCGAGTGCCCAGGCGTCGATCGTTTTCCGCAAGACGGCCGGGCAATAGCAATATCGGCAAGCGTGTGAACACCCGGTGAAAAGGTTCACCGCTAAATCGCTGTATTCGCGTGCTTTCCCGCGAGGCTCATAAATGATCGGCATGGACCACATCTCCGTTTCCCTGGCGGGAAACCATCCCCGTTAGCCTCGAATCACTTTGCGCCATGTCTTGTTTCCCAAGGCAAAGGAAGTAGTGCTTATTGGCACAGTGATAGACGTGAACCTCCTCGTGTCCGAGCAAACGAAGATAGGCACTCCACTTTCGCCACCCACCGCGATAAAACAGCTTGGTGACTCTCTCCACCATCCGCCGTGGGTAGCCCAATTCGTTCAACATAGCAAAGGGCAAACCGCCGTAAGCACATTGAATAAAGGTGCCGACGACGGTTCCCTTGAAATGTCGTCGTGAGATGATGTCCATCTGTTCGTAGGGCACGCCATAGGCATCAAGGTCAATGAGATTGTACTCATCCAAGGGCAAGAGCCGCAAGTATCTGCGATTGTCACCGAGATAGCGAGCACTGCTTTTCCAAGCCTTGTCAATCCCCACAAGGCTGATCCGCTTGCCATATTCCCGCCTCATCAGTCGCCATAATACACCACTGCCTGCGAAGCAGTCGAGAAGGCGGACTGTGCTTTCACCACGACTCAAGATTGCATCCACGGCAAACATCCGAAGTGCCAGTTTCGTGGGAAGATGGTCGTTGTCGGTCTTTTGTTCCATCAGCGGGTCCCCTGCTCCAGAGTACACCAGGACTCGCCTCTCAACCCGGTAACGAGTCTTGCCATTCTCTCGAAGTCTGAAGCCCGACAACTTACCAAGAGGTGCAACTCGGATTGTTCCAATGTCTCCTCTCGTTGCGGAGGCAATTCGCCGTTGGCTTTCTCTATATCAGGTATTCCAAGAACTTCGTCGATCTCAGTGGCACTGAACCCTGGAATCTCGGGACAACCGCCGTCAGACAGTTGCTCGATTTGTTCGGTAAACAGACTTTCGTCCCAATCCGACAGTTCCGACAGTCGGTTGTCGGCGATTTGCAGCCGTCGTCGCTGGGCGTCCGTCAAACCACGCAGAACTACAACTGGAACAATCTCATATTCCAGGGATTTGGCTGCTTCAAGGCGGCCATGACCGATAATCACGACGAAGTGTTCATCAACGACAATGGGCTGTACAAATCCGAACTCGCGGATTGATTTGGCAATCTCGCTTATGCTTCTCCTCTGTCGTCGCCTCGGCCGCTTCCGATCGGGCACAATCTGCTTGATGTCCAACTGGGTCCATTCGGCCTGAATGTCTAAATCGAAGGCGACCATCAGATGACTCACTGACAGAGAGGAAATAGTTTCAATTGGCTGCTCTCGCAGGCCGCAGGCGGCCAACGGCCTGAAATGTGGCAGGAGCCACTCGAAATGTCCGGGTTCTTGCAGGCACAGACGAGGACTTTCATACCGTAACGGCACGTAATGGATTTCAGTCGCTCCATGATCTCAAGACGCGCCGCGGCCGGCAGTGCTCGCACCTGGCTATTGCCCGCATGAATTGCCAGCGGCACACTGCCGACGAACGAGTTCAACAACCGGCCCAGCATCGGCTTGTCTTCCACGTGCCGGCGCAACGAACCGACCACCGCTGGACGGAGAAAGAGAGCGCTGGCGGCAATTGTGCGTACACCGATACTCGCCAATGCCGCGCAAAGCGGCTCCAGACAATTCGAGCCATCGGTCAAGCCGGGCAAAATCGGGTCGAGCCTCGCCTCGACCGGGATACCTGCGATAATCAGTTCGGCTGCCTGCGTGAGTCGCACCTCGGGGGTCGCGGCGAACGGCTCGAATGCGGCGGCAATTCCTGGATCAAGAGTAATCATGCCGATCCGCCCCTGAACGATCGGCGCATGGGCGGCCAACAGGCTGCGGTGCCGTTCGGGAATCCGCCCCTTGGTAACGAAAGCCACGCCAATCTCTGACTCCAAGAGAAACCTGAACACGTCATAAGCCATGTCAAGGACCTCGGAAATCGGCTGAAAGGGATCGCTGGACGGACTGAAGTAGACGGTGGCGGGCTTCTTGCGTTTGCGGCGCAACTCCTCCCGCAACTTCGCAAGCGTATTGGTGTAGAACCTAATCTTGCCTTCGCCGGGATGCGTCAAGTAGCCGCGAGCGTAACAGTAGCGGTATTCGTGGGCGCAACCTGCCGTGAAGTTGACCGTGGGGACGTGTGTCAGGCAGGCCAGACTGGAAGGCGTGAGCACCGCCGATTTTCGTTCGATGGGGATCACTTGAGTCATTGGCGGCCAAGCGGATACAATCAAGAAATGCTTAGGGGTACACACATGACGCTGTTAGCCGATCCCGGCGGGCCGGACGAAGGCAGACTGTCCTCCGGTGCTCATTGACCACGAAGATAAGACGGCTCTCGTCTGTTGGGGTATCGCACAATCTTGCAGTATGTGAACTGACGTATACTATAACAGACCATCTCGGCTCGTTCAAGTGGGAGTTTTGGGCCACTGGGTTTCACGGGACCGAAGGCCATGACCGTTTTCGGAAAAGCGATGGAGAGGCTGCTGGCGGCCACACTCGGCACTGCCACCCCCCCTCGCGTAACGGCCACACTCGGGGCCGATTGTCGTCATCCAGATACACCCACTCACTCTTGCGCGCGAGAGCCCTTGACGGAGAGCCGAGAGCATCACAAACTAATGGAGGATAGGAGTTTATGGAGGGTAAGCGAATGGCTAGCGGCCACACTGGAAATGTGGTGCCCCGAAAGGGGTTGCGAGTTCGAATCTCGTGCCCTCCGCTTGCGTGAATTTGAGAGTATACTGGACCTCGCTTCTTCCCGGAGAAGCGAGGTTTTTATTTTGGCAGGTTGTGGACGGAGGAAAAAATCACGCGGGGACGCGGAGAGAACGAGTTGAATCGGGGAAAGAAGTCATGACTGATTCGTCACCGGGCGATAAGACACGACGCGCTACGTTAGAATTGCTGGCCGAAAGCACCTTGGATGTGTTGGTGGTCGGCGGCGGGATTGTGGGGGCGGGGGTGGCGAGGGACGGGGCGATGCGCGGGTTGAAGGTGGGGCTCGTCGAGCAGTATGACTTCGCCGAGGGAACCAGCAGTCGGTCGAGCCACTTGCTGCACGGGGGGTTGAGGTATCTGGCCCAGGGACATCTTCGCCTCGTGCATGAGGCAAGCCGAGAGAAACGCATTCTGCATCGGATCGCGCCGCATCTGGCCGAGCCGTTGGCGTTCGTTTTTCCGACGCAGCCGGGCTGGCGATGGGCACGTTGGAAGCTCGGCGCCGGCCTGAAGGTCTATGATCTGCTGTGTGGGCGGCGGAACCTTGGGAAGTCAAGCGTGCTGGGCCTCGGTCGGACGCATGAACTGCTGCCGGGGCTTGCGCGACGTAGCGTGACGGGGGCCGTTCGGTATTATGACGGGCTGACCAACGACGCGCGTCTGATGATCGACACGCTACGGTCGGCCGAGAATCATGGGGCGGTCGCGGCCAACTACGTCCGGTTCGTCGATGCCCAGCGGCATGGCAATCTTTGGCACTGCCAAGCGGAGGACCGAGAAGCCGGTCGGTCGCTGGAGATTCGCGCGAAAACGGTGGTCAACGCCACGGGTCCGTGGTCGGACAAGGTGCCGCATAGCCGCACGCGGTTGCGATTGACCAAGGGCGTTCATCTGGTCGTCGATCGCCGGAGGCTGCCGATTCCCGACGCGGTCGTCATGGCCGAGGACGAGCGAATCCTTTTCGCCATTCCCTGGAGCGAACGGGTCATCCTGGGCACGACGGACACGGACTACGCGGGCCGGATCGAAGACGTGCGGTGCGAGCCGAAGGACATGCAGTATGTACTCGACGTGGTGGGACGCTGGTTTCCCGAGGCGGGGATCGCGGCCGACGACGTGATCAGCACGTGGGCCGGATTGCGGCCGTTGGTGGCGGACCGGCACGGCAATCCGTCGGACATTTCGCGGCGGCACGAGATCCGCATGGGCGAGCCGGGCTGGTGGGACGTAACGGGCGGCAAGCTGACCACCTATCGGCTGATGGCCGAGCAGACGCTCGACAAGTTGATCGCCGCGGCCAAGTTTTCCGCCAACCGATGCCGGACGGCCGCCGAGCCGCTGCTTGCGCCGGCCGAAACCGATCGGGTCAGTTCGATCGTCCCGCCGGCGGTGGCCGAGGCGATGGTGCGGCACTATTGCAATCACGAGTGGGCACGGCGGCTGGAAGACGTGATGGTGCGGCGGACCTATTGGCGGCATTACCGGTCGGATCATGAAGAGATCGCGCGACGGGTGACGCCGTGGATGACCGAAGCCCTGGGATGGGACGATGCCAGGGCCGGGCGCGAGTTGCGGGAGTATTTGGAAGGGGTTGCGTGATTGATGAAAGCAGATGGGGCGGGGTGTTGGAACAAACATCGTTATTGGCCGACGGAATGCGGGTTGGCGTTTTGCCGCCCCACCCTACGGTGTTTGACCCGAGGATGGCGTGATAATGCTTTACGCGGACGAAGATCGGCTGTTGCATCGCGCGGTAAACGAGGCTACCGACACAAAGGCGGTTGAATTGGGCGAGGGGGTGCTAAGACGCGCGGCGGATGTTTTGCGGACGTATTTCGGGGGGCACGCGGCGGCGTTGGTGGCCGATCGGAACACGTGGGAAGCGGCCGGGCGACGCGCGGCGGAAGTGTTGCGGGACGGTGGAATCGAGTTGGTTGAACCGGTTATCTTCGATGAGAAGGATTTGCCTGCCGATTATGAGCACGTTGATCGGCTGCGGGCCGCGTTTGCGGGGCATGACGCGACGCCCATCGCGGTCGGGTCGGGCACGATCAACGATCTCGCGAAGCTGGCGGCCCACGAGTGCGGGCGTCGCTACGTGGCGGTGGCCACGGCCGCGTCGATGGATGGCTATACGGCGTTTGGCGCTTCGATCACGCGCGACGGTGTGAAGCAGACGCTCGACTGCCCGGCGCCGGCGGCCGTGATTGCCGACGTGGACGTTTTGAGCCGGGCGCCGGCCGAATTGAACGGCGCCGGTTATGGGGATCTCGCGGCGAAGGTGACGGCCGGGGCCGATTGGATCGTGGCCGACGCGCTGGGAATCGAACCGTTGGTCGAACCGGCCTGGTCGATGGTGCAAGAGCGGCTAGGCGAGTGGATCGCCGAACCGGCAGCGGTGCGTCGCGGCGAGCGCGAGGCGGTTCGCCGACTGACGTTGGGGCTCTTAATGACGGGTTTCGCGATGCAGTCGGCCCGTTCGAGCCGGCCGGCCTCGGGCGCGGAGCATCAGTTGAGCCATCTTTGGGACATGCAGGGCCACACGCACCGGGGACGAACGCCGTTGCACGGCCACAAGGTGGCGATCGGCACGCTAGTCGTCGCGTCGCTTTATGAACATCTGCTCGGGCAACCGCTCGACAGCCTGTCGATCGTGCCGATTTGCCGTGCGTGGCCGAGTTGGGATAAACGGCGACGGTTGATGGAGTGTACTTGGCGTTCTCCGCGCTTGCGGCGGGTTGCGATCGACGAGAGCAAGGCGAAATACGTCAATCGCCAAGGTCTCGCGATTCGCTTGCGACGGTTGCGGGAGTGTTGGCCGGAGTTGCGAGAGCGTCTGCAACGACAACTTATTCCACTGCCGCGTCTCCTCGAAATGCTCAACGAGGCCGGTGTGCCGACCACGCCCGAAGCCATTGGCATTAGCGTGGTCCGCTTGCGGCAGAGCGTCGTCGAGGCCCAGCAAATTCGGCGGCGGTATACGACGCTCGACCTGACCCTGGAAACGGGCTTTTTGAAATCGGGCATCGACGCAATAGGCCGAGCGTTTTGTTGACGCCAGTACTCGATCTGCCGCAATTCGCTGTCTCGCTTTGAGATATTTGATTTTCCAAGTACGATTTCAAATGCCTTGATCCTGCGTGAACGCATTCATCGCGGGCCACTTCCTTCTTGAAGGCCGATGCATCGCACGTATCATTTCACCCAAGATTTAAGCGGAATCCTCGGATAATCGGGGCATTTTCTTCGCGCGTCGTTTCTCGCGCGCGTTCGTGGTCACAAGGTCGCATTCTTTGTCAAGCCGAATCATCGTCGTTCGTCATAACGGAACAACGGTCTTCATCGTTCTTGACAATCGCGACGCGTTGACTTTATACTTGCTCTGTGCTTGCTCATTGGCGCGCCGAGCGATCCTGCACGGGTCGATAGAAGGCCGCCCGAGCGCGATGCGACGGAGTGACCGGCGAGTCCGTGATTGCGGCGTCCTTCGGCGCGAGAGAAGACTCGCTATCGACAAACGGAAAGCAACGTTCGGATTTCACGACGACGAATATCCCTTTCTTCATGATTCGCTTCCCCTGTTCACGGCCCGTGTCGCCCTGAGTGTTCGCACGGTGGTGGTGTTGCGTAGTACGGCATCCTAGAAGCGTATTGTCCGTTTCTTCTTTCCCGGATCGTATGTCGCCTCCGGCGGAGGCGCCGGAGAGCGTATGCGCCTCCGTCGGAAGTCTTGGGAAAGTCGAAATCCTTGTTCCGGCCGATGGTTATTCGTGCTCTGGTTGTGTTTGCTTGGCAAGCATGAAACCTCGACCCTGCATGTTCGGCGGTTCCAATGTTCCGGAATGAGCAAAAGTTCCCGCCTCGAAGCTCATTTGGAAGCAGATTCAGTCCTTGCCTTTGGGCAACGGTCGTTTTCTTTCTCGAAAGGAGTCTCCCATGAAGGGAAGTCATTCGGCCCGCGTTTTTCGTTCGTTTTGCAGGAGTTCCGTTTCACTGGTGATCGTGGCCCTTTTGGCATCCGCCGCGCGGGCCGAAGAATTCGACTGGCGCACCGCCGGCGGTTACAACTGGAACACCTCCGTCAAACAACAGTGGTCCGGAACCTGCTGGGCCTATTCGGAAGCCGGCCAACTGGAGTCGCATTATAAGCTCACTCGCAACGACCCCAACTTCGACATCAATCTTTCCGAACAGCAACTCATTTGGGAGACGAATCCCGACTTGGGCGAAAATGGAGGAGGACCGTGGACAACTGCGTTTCCCTATTTTACTAGCCACGGCGTGGTGACCGAAGAAGAATGCCCGATGATCCAAACATGGGTGGGAGAGTCTCCTTATTGGCCCTTGGCGAGCGGCTGGGAAAATCGCGTGATTCGATCGACCACCTACGACTGCGACATCGGCTTGATCGGCACCGCAGCGCTGAAAACGAGGCTCAAAACACAAGGGATGTTCCTGCTGAATCTGGAATCCTCCACGGACATGTACGAATCCGTCGCGTCCATGGTCAGCGATTATCAGCCGATGACGGGCGGCAATCATGCCGTCGTCGTTGTCGGCTTCGCCGATGATGCCAACGTCGCCGGCGGCGGATATTGGATCATCAAGAATAGCTGGGGCACCGACTACGGCGACAACGGCTACGGTTATGTTCCGTTTGCCAACCGGCCGGCCTATGACTACGACGTTTCCATGGCCACTGGGCCCGTCTACTACACCGGCGCGATGGCCACCGCCACGTGGAACGGCGGGGCGGGAACCTGGACCGAAAGCGGGACCAACTGGAACTCGGGCGCCTACGCCTGGGAAAACCAAGAAACCGCCGCCACGTTCGGCGGCGCGGGCGGGGCGGTCACCATCAGCGGGCAAGCCATCGCGCACAGCGTCACCATCAACGCCGGCTCGACCGGCTACACCTTTAGCGGCGGCGGACTGACGGTCACGGCCGGCGGCATTACCGCGAATGAAAGCGCCACAATCAACGGCCTAGTCACGGTCGGCGCGCCCCAGACCTGGACGGTGGCCAGTGGCAAGACCCTCGCCGTCAACGGCGACCTCCACACGGTGATCAGCGATCTGACGATCAACGGGCCCGGCACCGTCGCGGTTTCCGGCTCGATCGACGGCGGCGGCGTGATCAACACGATCGGCGGCGCGGCGCCCGGCAAGATCACCGTGACGAACGGCGCGTACCTTTGGCTCGACGGAAACGGCAATTATCTGTCGGACATCAACGCGGCCGCCGGCAGCCACGGCATTGCGTTCGATCAGGACACCGGCGAGGTCGGCCACTGTTACGGCGTCCTCAGCGGAAGCGGCTACATCGACAAGTACAACCACGCGGGCACCGTGGTCTTCCACGCCACGAACACCTACACGAACTGGACGAGCATCTACGGCGGCGCGGTGCAAGCCGACAGCGGCGTCGGACTGCCCGCGGCGAGCCTCTTGAATCTCAACGGCGGCGTGCTGCAAAGCAACGGCACGGTCACTTTCACCCGAAGCTTAGGAACGTCCGGCTCCAACCGGTTCCAGTGGAACACGGGCGGCGGCGGCTTCGCGGCCGGCGCGGGCGCGATGACCGTGCGCGTGAACAACGGCACCGGCACGCTCACTTGGGGCACGACCGTCGGAACCAACATCGTCGGCACGCTGAAATTCGGCTCCGAAACGGCCGGCAACGTCGTCACGTTCCAAAACGGCATCAACCTCAACGCGGCCACGCGGACCATCGACGTCCAGGACAATCCCGAGACCGGCGCCGACTACGCCGTCATC
>DATECS010000003.1:0-5568 GCA_035286785.1 Thermoguttaceae bacterium
TGACGGACCTGGCCTGCCGGCGGCTGCGGGAGGTCGGGGCGGTGATCGGCACGGACCGCCCGCCGGGCCACGAAAGCGGCATTATCGTGTTCGAGATGCCCAACCGCGCGAGCGACGAACTAGCCCAGCATTGCCTCGAACGGGGCGTGATCCTGCGGCTGCGAGGCGGACGGCTGCGGATCAGCTTGCACGCCTACAACAACGAGGAAGACGTGGAGAGGCTGATTGAAAGTGTGAAGTGTGAAACCTCGTAGGTCTGGCTGTGCCTGACGGAATAACTATTGGACATGTCCGGGCGTTCCCTTGCGTTTGAAAGAAGGGGAACGCAAAGGCGCGAAGACGCAAGGACGCAACGTATTTGAGAGAATGGCCGCCAAGAACACAAAAAGTCCTTTTGTGTCTTTTCGTGTTTTTCGCGGCCAACCATCGTGAACCTGATCGGCACTACTTTTCCCGTGGCCGTGGTTTTGGCGGGGCGAAGCCGGTGTCTTGGTAATCGTCGTCGTAGACCTTGCCGCCGTCGTCTTTCAGGTTCATGCCGACGCTGTAGATAAGCCATCCGCCGGGCACTTTTTTGACGATTAGCGGTTTGCCGGTGAATAGGTCGAGGGTCGCTTCTTTCGGCAGCCCCAGGTCGGACAGGTCGGCGGCCGGCAACTTCTCCGGGTCGGCACGTCGCTGAAGAGCGTTGAGCACGCGAATGGCGTTGATTTTCGACGCCATGTTGTTCACCATATTCCGAGCGGCTTCGAGCGAGGGCAGGATCATCGTGCCGAGCGTCTTGTCGTACCGTGGTGGACTCGTTAGTGTTCTGGCCGTCGTGGGGTCGCCCGAAGTTTCCGCAAGAAACCAATCGAGTTGGGCAAGGTACTGGATCTTGAGACGATTGCAGTATGCACGGGTAAACCACCATCGACCCAAGGGGAAGGCCCGAAACCAGTCCAGTCCAAACGCCCGTTCGGTTATCAGACTCTCGTGAAAGACATGGATCATATCGTGCTTGGCTAATTCGTCTTCGAGTTCCTTGCGGACGTCGGGTGAAACGGGGCCCGATTGCATGGCGTTGTTTAACGTATAACAGGCGACGCCGCGACACGCGACGGACACCAAAAAGCTCACGACGGCTGGTTCACGATCAAAATGTCGGGTCAACTTCAGCACGGTGATTGCCGCCCGGGCCGCTTCGTCCCGCTTGCCCTCGGCCAAGAGTGCGTTGGGCCAATAGGAGCCCAGGAGCCGGGCCACCTCGCGGTTGTCCTGCACGCGGACCAGCAACACCTTTATAGCTTCATCTGAATCGCTTACGCCATCCAAGGTGAGCGGCTCCTCGCTCGCGTAGCCCGGGCAATCGGCCGCTTTTTCCAAGAGCGGGAGCACCTTCGGATAGGCGGCGATGGCCGCGAGCGTTGCCTTGTGAACCGCCGGGCAGTCCCAGTCGTTTCCAGCCGCCTTGGCCGCCGTATAGATCTCATGATCGATCGCTTTAAGATCGTCCTTCGCCCGGCGCAGGTACGTGGCCGCGTTTTGCTCGGGCGGGATGGGGTCCGGCTGGAGGTCGGCCAACGACGTTGGATCGCCGGCCGCGCGGATTTTGGCCAATTCGCGTTCAAGCCGCGCGCCGGTCGTCCAGACGAAATAGGCGTTGACAATCAGTAGTATCGCCACCAGCCCGCCGACGACGATGAACGTCCATTTCAGTATTTTCTTGACACGCCGCATGGATCGGCTCCTTGAACTGGGAGAGGGTTTGTTTCAGGAATTCCTGATATTTTTGCATGGCATTTTCGCCGGTCGGCGAGCGATGCGACCATCGAACTGCCGCGAGATGGTTTTCCAAATCGTCGGCCGTCCGAGGGCCCGCCTGGGCCAGGGCGATGACCAATTGCTCATTCGACAAGGGCTCGGGCCGGGGCGGTTCGTAGGCGGCCAGCCGGGCATCGCTCAGCCGAACGGCCGCGAAATTCAGTCCGACGCCCAGGAGGACCAGTCCTGCCACGGCCCAGGCAAGGAGCGTGTCGAGACGCCACAACCAGCGGCGGGATATTTCCGAGCCGCGACCGTAAGGGAGCGGTGGCGACACGACGAGATCAATGACCGCTCCCTCACGGTCGCGGCTCGGATATGTCGGCGCTGGAGATTTCAGCGCCTCGACCACGTGATGGAGAACCCTGGCCCGCAACTCGGGCGGCGTACCTCGCGGCGTGACCGTGCCCAGCAACTTTTCGATGTCCTCGTTCATAAAAGATCCTTTCGCAACACGAGACGCAATCGGTCGAGCGCCGCGCGCCAGCGCGAGGCCACAGTGCCCTGCGGGAGTTCCAAGACCTGGGCGATCTCGGCCAATGTGAGCCCGGCCAGGGCCTTTAGTTCGACGACCTCGCGATGCTCGGGACCGAGCCGGGCGAGACCCTCGGCCACGAACCACCGGGCTTCGTTCCGTTCGGCGTCGTCTGCAGGAGCGAACAGGTCATCGGCCGTTAGGGACGTTTGTCGGGCCTCGCGCCGCGACCGGCGTTCGGCGAACCGCAGGGCCTCGTTCCGGGCCGTCCGAAAGACGTAGGCCGAGAGGTTTTCGACGTCGGCCAGTTTCAGCCTATGCCGGGCCAGTCGAACGAACGTTTCCTGAAGCACGTCATTGGCGTCCTCACGGGAGCCTAATTGCGCGGTCAGATAGTGGTGGAGCCGGTCGGCCAGCGCGTCGTAAAGCCGCGCAAAGGCCTCGTGCCGACCGGCCGCCAGTTCGTGCCGCAGTTCGTCCATTGTGTTTCCCGGCATCGCCTTCCAATGCCTAGAGACCCGGCGGAGAGCGTTATTTATTGCATTTTCCTTCGGCCGGGCCGGTTTTACGAGTTGCGGGCCGTTTGGAATTGGATGGTTAGCGAACATGGTCCATTATCTTAACCCTCTCTCGGTGGGAGAGAAAGTTGGTGCGTCCAGACGCACCCTACGGTGAAATTTGGGGGGACCTTGCGGAGGGAGGGGCGGGTGGATAGATTAGATTTTTTGGAGGATTCACCGGAGAAGAGAGAGCTTTTGCCATCACGGTCGCCTAGCTGAACCGCGTTTTGCTTGGCCTCGCCATGCGTCCCGCCTTGCCCGATGGGCCCCTGCCGCGGGACGTTTCAGGCTGTCGCAACCCGTCTTGTTGCCCCGCGCCTTCCGTGGATCCGTGTGTTTTTTACCCCGGGTGGAATTGTATTGTCATCTTTTGTCTTGGAGGCGAATCCGAAAACGGGGACAGGCACCCTGCATTGAACGATCATGGCAAGCCTTAACCCACCCTATCCGGGAGCCAGTCCCCGTTTTCGGATTCGCCTCTTGCAACCGGCCGCCGTCACGTCGGGCGGCCAAAGGATTCTATTATGGTTGAAAGCTCGATCATCACGAAACTAACTCCCGTGTTCAATCCCGCTTCGGTGGCCGTGGTCGGCGCGTCGACCAAGCCGGGCACGGTGGGCAACGACATTTTTCGCAACCTACTCCTGTCGGGATTCAATGGGTCGGTCTATCCGGTCAATCCGCGGGCGTCCAACGTGCTGGGCGTTCACGCCTATGCGTCGCTTTCGGCGATTCCCGGGCCGGTCGATCTGGCCGTCCTGATCGTGCCGTCGAAGACCATTCTGGCGGTGGTCGACGAGGCGATCGCCAAGGGCGTCAAGGCGTTTGTGGTGATTTCGGCCGGTTTCAAGGAGATTGGGCCCGAGGGCGCTAAGCTCGAAAAGGAACTCGGCGAAAAAGTTCGCGCGGCGAATATTCCGCTGATCGGCCCGAACTGCCTGGGCGTGATCAACACGGACCCGGCCGTTTCGATGAACGCGGCTTTCGGCCGGAAGATGCCCCGGCCGGGCAATCTGGCGTTCATCTCGCAAAGCGGCGCGCTTTGCACGTCGGTGCTCGATTACGCCGAGGCGCGAAACATCGGGTTCAGCAAATTCGTCAGCTTCGGCAACAAGGCCGACATCACCGAAATCTGCCTGCTCGAATACCTGGCCAACGACGACAAGACGAGCGTGATCGCCATGTATCTCGAGGACGTGACCAACGGGCGGCGTTTCATCAAGACGGCCGCCCGCATCTTTTGGGAAACCCACAAGCCGATGCTCTGCCTCAAGTCGGGCCGCTCGCCCGAGGGCGCCAAGGCGGTGAGCAGCCACACGGGTTCGCTGGCCGGGTCGGACTCGGTGTACGACGCGCTTTTGGTGCAAGCCGGCGTGCAGCGGGTCGACACGATCGCCGAGCTGTTCGACTACGCCGATCTGTACACGAAGCAGCCGCTGCCCAAGGGCAACCGCGTGGCCATCATCACCAACGCGGGCGGGCCGGGCATCATGGCCACCGACGCCGCCATGCGCCAGGGCCTGAAACTGGCCGAATTGACCGAGGAAACCAAAGCCAAGCTCCGGCCGTGCCTGCCAAACACCGCCTCGGTTCATAACCCCATCGACGTCATCGGAGACGCCCGGTCGGACCGCTATCGGGCGACGGTCCGCACCGTGCTGGACGACCCGAACGTGGACATGGGCGTGGTGATCCTCACGCCGCAATCGGTCACCGACATCGAAGAGACGGCCGCAGTGGTGCCCCAGGCGATCGCCGGGCTCGACAAGCCGGTGGTCTGTTCGTTCATGGGGGCCAGGGACGTGGCGCCGGCCGCGGAGATTCTGCGCAACGCGGGCGTGCCCAACTATCCGTTTCCCGAGGACGCGGTCCGCAGCCTGGCCGCCGCGAGTCGGCTGGTGAGCCTGCACGAAAGCCCGCGCCGCGAGGTTCGGCAGCACACGGACGTCAACGTGGACGAAGCGAAGAAGATCATCACCGGCGCGCTGGACGGCCAGGACAAGCACTACATGACGCAGGCCGAGTGCCGGCCGCTGTTGGCGTGCTACGGGCTGCCGCTCTTGAAAAGCGCGATCGTCAAGAGTGCCGACGAAGCCGCCAAAGTGGCCGATTCCTGGGGCAAGCGAGTCGTGATGAAAGTGATGTCGGCCGACGTGATTCACAAGTACGACGCGGGCGGCGTGCTCTTGGACATCGAGGGCGGCCAACAGGCCCGCGAGGCTTACGCGAAAATTCTCAAGAACGTGGCGGCGGCCGTGCCGAAGGCGAAGATCGACGGCATCCTGATCGAGGAAATGGCGGCCAAGGGCGTCGAGGTGATTTTGGGCGCCAGCCGCGACGAGCGGTTTGGGCCGCTGATGATGTTCGGCCTGGGCGGCACGACCGTCGAGGTGCTCAAGGACGTTTCGTTCCGCTTGGCGCCGATGTGGGAGATTTCGGCCGAGAACATGGTCCACCAGATTCGCTCGTTCGCCTTGTTGGACGGGTTCCGCGGCAACCCGAAGTCGGACATCACCGCGATCGTCGATACGCTCTTGCGGTTGTCCGAAATGGTCTACAACCATCCGGAGATTTCGGAATTGGACGTCAACCCCCTGATCGTTCACGCCCAGGGTCAAGGCTGCTCGGTGGCCGACAGCCGGGTGATGCTGCGGCGAGAGTAGGGGGGCTCGCGAGTCGCGATATTGTTTTCCGAGCCGCGACCGTGAGGGAGCGGTTGCGAGTTTTACG
>DATECS010000004.1:0-15466 GCA_035286785.1 Thermoguttaceae bacterium
GCCAAAGTAGGAATGTCTCTCAAAAATAAGGATTTCCGAAGAGGGGCACCGGTCGTCGCGGGCCGTCCCGAGACGTATAATTCATCGTGCCGCCGACACCGCTCCGTCGCTGCCCTATCCAGCCCCTGGCGGCCCGAAGGGAGGTGGATTGCGAGCGATAACGCCTTGGACCGATCCTCGGACAAGGTATCGCGTCGGCGGAATTCCGTGGGTGGGGAAAGCAAGAGTCAACGGGAGTGAGAGTGTGGCTTGGCGCGCCGGTTGCCACGCGACCGTGAGGTATCGTGAGGTATGTCGGTGGACGATCCCAAACGTGAACATGACGCCCTAAGGGCCGAGTTGGCCGATGCTCGCGCCCGGCTGGCCACGCTCGAAGCGGACTGCGCCGCCCGCCAAAAGTCTCTTGACGAAGCCGTCGAGGCGGGCCGTCGGAGTTTTCGAGAGATCTTCAACGGCGTGGTTACGGCCATCGGCATCCACGAAATTCCCACCGGCAGAATTCTCGATGCCAACCAGGCCATGTTCGACCTGTTCGGCTGCTCGCGCGAAGAAGTGCTCGACCCAAGCTTTTGGGAGAAAGTCACGCTCGACCCGCCCTACGATACCGCGGCGGCCGTTGCCCTGCTCAACGAGGTGGCTAAAGGCGATTCCCGGACGGTGCAATGGCCGGTTCGCCGGAGAAACGGCGAGAAATTCTGGATCGAGGCCGTCTTGAAACGGTCGGTGATCGGGGGGACGCCCTGCGTCGTGTCGCTTTCGACGGACATCACCAAGCGCCGACTCGCGGAAGAATCGCTCGCCGAGAGCCAACGGAAGCTGTCCAACGCCGTGACGATTGCGAAGCTGGGCTATTGGGAGTACGACGTCGCAAACAATCTTTTCACGTTCGACGACCACTTCTACGCCATATTCCACACGACGGCCGAGAAGGTTGGCGGCTACAAAATGTCGCCCGATCGCTACGCGAGCCTTTTTGTCCCTCCGGACGATGCGCATAAGGTGGCCGATGAAATCCGCCTGGCGATCGAGGCGCAGGAGCCCTCTTTCAATCGCTATGTGGAACACCGCATCCTACGCGCCGACGGGACAACGGGCTATATCGCCGTTCACTACTTCGTCGTCAAGGACGAACAGGGCCGCACCGTCAAAACTTACGGCGCAAACCAGGACATCACGGATCGGAAGCTGGCCGAGGAAGCGCTGAAAGCCTCCGAGGAAAACTACCGCGAAATATTCAACGCCACGATGAACGCCATCTTCGTCCACGAGATTCCCACGGGACGGATTCTCGACGTGAATCAAACGATGTTGGAAATGTTCGGCATGACTCGCGAGGAAGCGCTGGCTTCGACCGTCGAGGAACTCAGCGCCGGTTGTCCGGACTTTACTCAGAAAGAAGCCGTCGGCTTGATCAACAAGGCGGCCACCAACGGACCGCGGAAGTTCGAATGGCACTCACGAGGAAAAAACGGACGAACGTTCTGGGCCGAAGTGACTCTCAGGCGAGCCATGATCGGAGGCGTGCCGCGAGTCTTGGCCCTGGTCAACGATATCACGGATTGGAAAAAGGCCCGGGAACGACTGATCGAGGAACAGCATACGCTGCGTCAGTTGCTCGAAGCCCAGGAACGCGAGCGGCGGCTGATCGCCTATGAGATCCACGACGGCGTGGCCCAACAATTGGCCGCCGCCGCCATGTATTGCAGCGCCTTCGAGCAACTGTCCCAGAGCGATCCCCAACAGGCGATGGAATCCCACGAGACTGGAGTGATCATGCTGCAGAAAGCGCTCGCCGAAACGCGCCGGCTGATCCGTGGTTTGCGACCGGTCGTGCTCGATGAATCGGGCCTGGTCGCCGCGATCGAGAATCTCTGTTCCGACCTGCGCGAAAGAGAAGGCATCGAGATCGCATATCTTCACGAAGTCCATTTCGATCGCCTCGACCCGGCTGTCGAAAATTCCCTTTTCCGAATCGTTCAGGAAAGCCTCACCAACGCCGGGCGATACAGCGGAACCAAGAAAATACTCGTGCGGCTCGTTCAGGAAGCGGATCGGCTGATCGTCGAAATTCAAGACTGGGGACGCGGCTTCGACGTGTCGAAGGTCGATGCGGAGAGATTCGGCCTCAAGGGAATCCGCGAACGGGCCTCGCTGCTGGGTGGGCGGGCGACGGTGGAAAGCGCGCCGGGATCGGGCACGCGAATCCGCGTCGAGATGCCCTTGGATGGAATCCAGGCTTAGTGTCGAATCGGCGATGCGCGTCCTCGAAAGCGTCCCCATCTCATTGCACTGCTGGCAGGGCGACGACGTTGGCGGATTTGAAGTGGAACTCAAGACGCTCCCGGCGGGCGCGGCGTGGGATTATTACTGCCTGAGCCACAATGCCCCGGTCGGCGCCGACTGGATGGCCGAGGCGCGGCGGTACGAGCATGCGGTGTTGAGCAGACGCGGGTAATCGTATACCAGGGGACGCCTGACGCGGTGGCGGAACCGGGTGGTCGCCGAATACTGAACATTCCGGCGGAATCCGCGGTCAAGTTCTATCTTCCAGGGCGCCCCGACTTCACGCTTCTCCCCCCCGAGAAAGTGTCGTCGCAATCGTTGCAGTCCGTTTTCTCGGACGGTATAATTGCGGCCATACTACTCGGGTAGTAAACATCCGGAGGGTGAACCGGTAGAGCAAACAAGGGGTTCGCCGAGAGCCGCCCTGCCAAGTAACGTTCCGAGTGCGTTCGAAGTACCGCCGGTCCGCGATGGCCTTGTCGCGCAATCGAGGGGAGGAGCTTTTTTGACGCGAGGCGTCTTCTTGACGTTTAAGGAAACCGATGCCCGCGCGCATTGCGCCGATAGCCGCGCAAAGCGGACGGCAGGGACGGACCCAAGCGAATGGAAGCGGAAGCGAAGGGAGTTGTCGTAGAGTTTTGGCGTTGCCGCTGATCGGTCTTTTCGGATTGCCGCGGGCGACCTGCCGGGAGGCGACAGAGCTTCTGCGAGAGGAGAATTACCGCTTGAATATCGACACCGATGGAAATCTGCCGTTGTACGAATATGGCACGGGAGAACTCCTCGGCGAGACGGGGCCGGAGATCCAATGGACGCTCACTGGCTGGCAACAGACCATTCTCGCCGGTGACATCGTTGTCGAGGGGGATACCACCCTGCTGCGGGTGCTGCCCACCGCAACCTATCGCCCCTTTCCGAATGATCCACCGGTCAACGATGTCGAGGTCTTCGATGGGCTCATCGATTGCGAGGTGCTCGCCTACACATTCCAGGGCGCGGCGGGTGACATTGGGCTGGGAAGCGTACTGGGCGTTCGCCTCGTCCCCGAGCCGGGAACGGCCGTGATGCTGCTCGTCGGAGTCGTCGCGCTGGCCCTTCGACGTCGGCGTGCGTAGGAGAGGATGATCCGACGTTGTCACTATCGACCGGGCGGTTGGGCTGTCCAAGCAGCGCGCCGCCCGGTCCAACGCTTGACAGAAGGCGGGGGGCACGGAATCGCCGAAACTGAAGTCGGCGAACGACGCGTGCCACTGCGTGAGATAGACGCATTCACCATATCAACCATTGGGAAAAACAAAAATGAAAAGCGTGATTCTAATCGGCGCCTTGCTATCAATGATTGCGGCGGCAAACGGCGTCGTTCAGGCCACCGAGTACTTCAACAACCCGAATTACACTTACACTCGCGCGTGGAGCGCCACGGAAGAGATCGGCGGCACCGGGGTCCGCTGGGTTGCCGGCGCTGGAACGACGCTTGCGTGGTCGGACCGCAAGAACCACGGGTATGCGGCCACCCTTAACCCCACGACCGGCGAGCTTTCGAACGTCACCCAGTTCTCCTCGGACTGCTACCAGGTGAGTCTTGATCCCACCGGGGGGAACGTCACTTGGATCACCATGAATGAAAAGTCCAGCCTGACGCTGACCGATGGCACGACCGTGGTCAAGGGCAATGTGTTTTATACCTACAACGTCGCTTCGCAAACGACAACCACGGCATTCTCGGTCGCCAATCTCGCTCCCGCCAACTACGAAGCGGCCACGGCGTACCGCGGCCAGGACCTGGGTTGGTATGGGGCGGCCTACGGCTCCGCGAACACGACTCTGATGAGCCTCCGCGGCCATGCCAATGACCTGTGGGATCTCTACAGCTACACCGCCGGAAGCAACAACATCACGCGTCTGACCAACAGCAGCGAGCCAAGCGAGTATCGTCCCACGATTTACGGGACCGACACGGACAAGATTCTCTACTGGACGGAATATCAGCAATCACCTGGATCCGTGCCGCGAAGCGTGGTCATTTACGATGTCAGCGAAGGCACGTCGGAAGTGGTCGCCGCCGGCAGCGGGTATCAAGTCACTCCGGTTCTTGCCTACATGTCCTGCGCCTGGGGCAATGATTCGTCCACCGTGCTGACCTCGCCCGCCTCCGACACGAGCTGGACGAAGGGCGACCTGTGGATTTACGAGAAACAGGGCGAAGATTGGGTCATGACCGACCTGACCGGTGATGCCCACGACTACGATTCGGACGGATTCCTGAATGTAGGATACATGACCGCCGGCGGCAACGTGTTCTTCGGCGGCCGGCACGACCTCGACCCTGGTTTCCGCGGCATCTGGTTTGCCCAACAGGTTCCCGAGCCGGGCATGGCCGTACTGCTCGTCGTCGGCGCGGTCGCGCTGGCCTTTCGGCGTCGTCGAGCGTAATCAGGGTTGATCGAATACGCCATACCAACCCGAATCGCAAGCGAGGGCAACTGAAGCAACTGCCCTCGACCAACTGCCCTCGATTGCGCTTCGGGTTGGTATGGAACGGCCAGACGCCGGCCATGGTGTTTCAGGCGGCGCCGTCTCTCGGCTTTCAAGGCCGCCACGGTTTCTTTTCCCTGAACCGACGCGGCGAGGCTGTGATTTTTTGTAGGGTGGGCACCGCCCACCACAAGATGCTGTGTTTTGGTGGGCGGTGCCCACCCTACATTTTGTGGTTCCGACTGTGTTGAATCAAAATAATCACAGCCTCGGACCGTGATTCTTGAACGCGAAAGAGCGAACCGCGATGGACAATATGGTGATTATCCTGGATATTATTCCGATGGCGATGTCGTGCGGTTCATGCGGATTGACCTGAAGAATTACATTAAAAACCTGGGTAATGTTTTCAATCGACGAAAGCGATGCCCTGTGATGAGGAGGCCGATCCAGCTCGGAATGAGCCAATAGATGGACATTGCTCCTAGACGCTAACCGCGGCTTCTATTATGCTAAGGAGCGAGAGTACGGCAGCCGCGCCGGCTTGCGCGACTCGCTTTTCCGATCCAATATCTCGTAAGAGAGGGCTGGCATCGTGGTCGGTTTTCTACGTTCTCTTCTCGTGCCGATGGCGTTGCTGGCGGTGGCGGTCACACCCGGCGCCGCCACCGATCTGGCCACGCTCCAACAGAACTATGTCGATCAAGACTACGGCATGTTCCTCCACTTCAACATGGGAACGTTCACCAACGCGGAGTGGACCGCGCCCAATCAAAACCCCAATCTTTTCAATCCCGTGACGCTCGACACCGATCAATGGGCCGCGACCGCCAAGGCGGCCGGGATGAAATATGGCGTGCTCACCACCAAGCACCACGACGGCTTCGCACTATGGAACACCAACCAGAGCACCTACGACGTGGCCAACCCGGCGTGTTCCTGGTACTCCAACCCGAGCAGCCCGTACTACCATTGCGACATCGTCCAGTCGTTCGCCGATTCGTTTCGCAACGAGGGACTGGGCGTCGGACTCTACTACTCGATCTGGGACCGTTCCAACGGAATCAACGGCACACGTTCGTCTGCCGCGGCCACGGCCTACGTGAAAGCGGAGATCCACCACTTGCTGACCAGCTACGGCTCCATCGAGGTTCTCTGGACCGACGGCTGGGGATGGCAGTCGTCCGTCGGCTACGACTACGTCGACTATGAGGAAGTCTACAGCTACATCAAGGAAATCTCGCCCAACACGTTGTTGCTGGAGAACACGTACACGGGCACCCTGGCGCACACGGACATTGTCGGTTACGAGCAATCCCTTCCCTGGGAGACCAATACGCTGCCTTCCGAGACGTATCCCACGTTGCGGGCCGACAGTCAGTGGTTCTACAAAACGTATGACGTCGATTTGTTCAAGACCGCGGAGTACATGGGCGACTATATTCGGACGGCCAACGCGCGCAACGCGACGTGTCTGTTGAACATCGGTCCGGACCGTAACGGCCTCATCCAGACCAGCGCCGTGCAAAGGCTGATGGAAATCAAGGATAATCTGGACAACCCACCCCAGCCTCGCCCCGGCAACGTGGCCCTGGACCGGCCCGCCGTTCAAAGCTCGACCTGGCCGGATTTTCCGGCCGACAAGGGCGTCGACGGCGAAAAGATGAACTTCTGCCATACGTTCTGGAACGACTTCTTCCCGTGGTGGAAAGTCGATCTCGGCGAGATGAAAAGCATTGGAGAGATCGACCTGTGGAATCGCGACGGCTACGGCGGGCGGCTCCGCGACATCACGATCGAAATACTGGCGGAAGACGGACTGACGGTTGTTTACACGTCGTCTTTGCTTAATCCGGGCAACGTGCTCGGTGGCGGCGTCGATGACTATGCCGACGGGCCGGATCCGATTACCTTGACGCTCGACGGCGACGGCGTGATCGGCCGGTATGTCCGTGTCCGCCGCACGCCGCAAGCTGGCTACCAAAGCGATGAAACCGGCAACAAGTACCTGCTCACGTTGGCCGAGGTGGAGGTCTATCGGACCTATATCCCGGGCGACGCCGACGGCGACGGGACGGTCGACGCCACGGACGCACAAGCCTTGGCCCAGCACTGGGGCGATGGCGACGCCACGTGGGAAATGGGCGACTTCGACCGCGACGGCACGGTTGGGCCGAAGGATGCCTCGATCTTGGCGGCCAACTGGGGCCACGGCTCTTCCGAAGCGGCCAATCCCGCCGTACCCGAGCCGACCCTGGCCATGCTGATGCTTGGCGTACTGGCTGCGATGGGGCTTCGGGGGACCGTTCGTAGACCGTCATCGTCGCCTTTCGCTCCGCGAAAGTAGCGATGATAGCGACGGCGCGCGAACGGTTACGCCATCGCCGGATAGCGATCGATCGCCCCGTTCACCGTAGTCGCGTCCTGCCAATGGGTCTGGTAGAGATCGACGTAGACGCGTCGATCTTCGATCGTCCGAGCTTTCGTGTTCACATGGACCGTGTTCCTCCCTTGGATTTCCTGTGTGAAGATCACAAGGAAATTGTTTCTAAATCGTCTGGCGGAGACGAGGGGGGAATGGAGACGGCGGCCGATTGTGGAACGACTATTTGTCGCCTATACTGACCGTTGGCATGAGAGAAACGCGGATCCATCTTGAGATGATCGCTCCAGACGAACTGCGTCCCGCGAGTGAACCTTGCGGGAGTTTCGTCATTGCGCGCCAGGAGCGTCCCAATCCGCCGCTAAGCCAAGGGCTCTACAACATGGTCGGCGAGGCGTGGCAGTGGATCGATCGGCGAACCTGGACACTCGACCAGTGGCTCGACTATCTCAGCCGGCCCGAGATTGAAACCTGGGTCATGTGGTCCGAGAACGAGCCGGCCGGTTACTTTGAGCTCGAGGATGAAAGGGACGGAGGCGTCAATCTCGCGTATTTTGGGCTGATGCCGTCCTTCCTTGGTCGAGGACTGGGCGGCCACCTGCTGACCCTCGCCGTGCGACGCGCCTGGGCCAAGGGCGCCAACCGCGTTTGGGTCCACACCTGCTCGCGCGATCATCCTCATGCTTTGGCCAACTACCAGGCACGCGGATTTCGCGTTTTCAAGGTCGAAGAACTGTGACGCACCGGCGCCGCTGGGCACCATGTTCACGGTCAGTGAGGACGCATCACCTCGCAAAAGCAGGGACCACGGCCGGGCCAACGTGGCGCGAGACTCTCGCCGTGGACATGCCTTCCAACCAGGACTACTTCTTATTGTCTTTCTTCTTTTCCCAAACGTCCTTCAAGTCGTCCGAGCACCGGTTGCGAATCCCTTCGTCAGCGAGCGTTTCCTCGGTGACGTCGCGGAGTTCCTCGCGACGGAACACAAGCAGATCGTGACGCCCACACAACTCTACCGTGAGATACTTCCCTCGGGCATCTCGAATCAACTCAACCAAGTGGACGAGATTCCTGACCTTCACGCCGTTGATTTTCTCGACGATCGCGTACCAGGTAGCGTCGTAGCCCTTGGATATTTCGTGGGGAAGCAAACGGTCGCCCAGCACCACCAGTTCTTCGCCCGGGAACACCTGACAATCACACTGGCGCGAAAGTAGCGGATTATTGTAAGATCGCAAGTAAAGTTCGCTTTCGGGCCCGCTCAAGGCGTTGGCCAACTCTTGCGTCATGGGCGTGAAGACCATGGGGCCGTGGATGAAGTAGCGAGGGCAATCGTTTCCGAGGCACGGCATGAGACGATTAACCTTGGCGGTTACAGGCACGTCGAGGTGTAGCTGCCGTCCGTCGCGAAGAACGGTCAGGGGCACCTTGCCGTTGACGGCCAGCTTGGGGACGAAATAGTTGAAGTTCAGCCGAAGATCGTCGCGAATTCGGACGTTGCCTTGCCGGTCGATCGGATGATCGCCAATGGCCATGATAACGTCCCATCGTCGCAGGGGGCTCTCCTCCATGGGAACATGAAGGTCCCGGACCATGATTCCGTCCATTCCGTTCTTGAGTCCCAACCGCTCGCGCAGCGTCGCATTTTCCGTCGTCAGGAGTTCGACCGCGCAAAGAACCGGCTTGCCGTCGTACGTTCCGTCGGCGACGTCGTCGAGAAAGCGGCGAATTTCCTCGGCGGCGATAAGATAGCCGATGTTGTCGGCCTTATTGATCTTGCTGAAGACCAAGCCGACAATCTTGCCGTCGACCACCGCGGGCCCACCGCTGTTGCCCGGGTTGAGCGCGGCATCGACCTGAATGCGCACCACCATCCCGCCGAACTCCGTCGTCGCGCACTCGATGCGCGAGACGATCCCCTCGGTGACCGAAAGTTGGTCGCCCCCTTCCGGATAGCCGTAGACGTTGACGGTCTGCTTGATGCTGGGAATATCGCTTGCCAGCGGTAATGGCTTGCGTCCCTTGAAAAACGACGGATCCCGCGCCGTGACGATCGCCAGATCCAGTTCCGGCGCGATGAATGCGACGTCGCCGGTCACTTTCTCCGTGGATTCGTCCGCCTGGAGAAACACCCGGTTGGCGTGGAGGACGACGTGCGCGTTGGTGAGGATGCGGTTTCCCTCGATGATGACGCCCGAACCGGATCCCTCAATGGGGTTTTCCTTCTTCCACGGGCAACGCAGATCGGGTGGTCGTTGCGTTACGTAAAGTTTGACAAGCGAGGCACGAACTCCGTCTCTCGCGGAGGCGGCGGTCGATATGAACAAGCACAAGGCCGCAAGGATGCAAGCAGTGAGTCTCATGGAGATCTACCCTTCGTAACTCTAGACAGGAGGAGCCAGTTGCCGAGCGGTGATGGCTGGCTACACATGATCTTCCGATCGAGGCCGATCTTTAGATCATAACATCCAGGGGCATGACTGTCTAGCTATCGAGAGGGGGTGGTCTGCAAGGACTACTTCTCGTCCCCCTTGCCTTCCCAGACGTCCTTCAGATCGTCCGAGTACTGATTGCGGATGCCTTCGTCGGCCAGGATTTCCTCGGTGGCGTCGATCAGTTCCTGGCGGTTGAACACCAGCACCTCGTAACGTCCGCACAGTCCGACGGTGAGATACTCGCCTTCGGTGTCGCGGATCAACTCGACGAGGTGGGCCAGATTCTTGACTTTCGTGCCGTTGATCGTCTCGACCAAGGCGCAGGTGGCCGTGTCGTAACCCTTCGAGATTTCATGCGGGAAAAGGCGTATGCCCAGCACAACCAGTTCCTCGCCCGGGAACGCCGGCCGATCGTACTGCCGCGCGAGCACCGGGTTGCCGTAGGCCCTCAGGTACATCTCCATCGGTCCGACCATCTTCGTGGCCATTTCCTGGGTCATGACGGTGAAGACCATCGGCCCGTGGATAAAATAGCGAGGATAGCCGTTGCCGAGGAACGGCATGAGCAACTCGTCTTTCGTTGTGACGGGCGCTTTCAGTTCGATCTTTTTGTCGTCGCGCAGCACGGTGAGCGGGATTTTTCCGTCGACGACCGCTTTGGGAACGAAATAGGCGTAGCTCAATCGTAAATCGTCGCGCACCTTGACGTCGCCTTGCTGATCGATTGCGTGGGGGCCGATGTGGGTGATCACGTCCCAGGGCCGCAACGGCGTGTCTGCTTCCGGCCCGCGCAACTGACGGACCATCACGCCGTCGTCGCCGCGTTTCAAGCCTAGCCGCGCGCGGAGCGCTTCGTTTTCGGTGGTCTGAAGATAGACGCTGTGCAACGACGGTTTTCCGTCGTAGCTTCCGTCGGCCACGTCCTTGAGGAATTGCGAGATTTCCTCCGCGGCAATGATGTAGCCGATGTTGTCGGCCTCGCTGACCTTGCTGAAGACCAGGCCGACGATTTTGCCGTCGACGATGGCGGGCCCGCCGCTGTTGCCGGGGTTGAGCGCGGCGTCGACCTGGATCCGCAACGCGGAACCGTTGTAGCTCAGCTTCGCGTATTCGATCCGCGAGATGATGCCCTCGGTAATCGAAAGCTGGTCGCCGCCCTCGGGATAGCCGTAGACGTTCACGGTGTCCTTGACGCTCGGAATGGCCGTGGCCAACGGCAAGGGCTTGCGTCCCTCGAAGAACGATTTGTCCTTGACCTTGACGATGGCCAGATCGATGTCAGGCGCGATGAACTCGACTTCGGCGTTCACTTTTTCGGTCGTTTGATCGGCTTGGACGAACACCTGACTGGCGTGGAGCACGACGTGGGCGTTGGTGAGAATCCGGTTGCCTTCGACGATCACGCCCGAGCCGGACCCTTTGGCCGGGTTGGCCTTGGTCCACGGCCGGGCCAGGTCGGGCGACCGCTGCGTGACGTGCAGTTTGACCAGGGTGCTCGTAACGGCGTCCTTGGCCGACGCGCCGGTCGAAGCCAACGCGCAAGCCGCGCAAATGATCCAGCCGCTGAGTTTCATTTCGTCTTCTCCTCCAAAAGTGGTTTGGTCCCGAGGCATGATGGTCCGTGAAATCTTCCAACGATCGTAATGCTCGGCCCTCCCGTTGTCCAGGGATTCCCGCGGGAAAAAGGGGCGTATCTGGTCGAAAAACGGGCCGGCCGGCGGCGTTACGGGTGCCGGCTGAGGCTGAAAATAGGCAGCATCAACGCCATGCCGATTCCGCCGACCACCACGCCCATCACGGCGATCATGATCGGCTCGATCAGGCTGGTCGTCGTTTTGAGAGAAGCGTCGACTTCCTGGTCGTAGTACGTGCTGACCCTTTCCAGCACGTAATCGAGCTTGCCAGTCTCCTCGCCCGAGGCGATCATCTGCACCAGCACGTTGGGGACCAGCGGGTTGCCGGCCATGGATTCGTGGATCCGCTGGCCGGCCGTGACTTGCTCGACGACGTGCCGCCACATTTTTCGATAATACGCGTTGCCCGACACTTCGGCGCACAATTCGAGAGACTCGACCACCGACACGCCGGCTGACATCATGGTGGCCAAGGTCCGTATGCTCCGGCTGATGATCACCTTGCGGTAGGTTTTGCCGATCAGCGGGCAGTTGATTTTGATCCAATCCCAAACCGCCATGCCTTGTTCCGTCCGTCGGCCGAAGATGAATGCCAGCACGAGCGCCACGACCAGGAGAAGCCAAAGATACCAGTAGTTCATCAACACGCCGGAAATGCCCATCAGGATTTTGGTCGGTTTCGGCAGCGAGGCTCCCCGGGACTCGAACAACGGGATGAACTTGGGCATGATGTAAGTCAGCAGGAAGATGGTCACGCCGATCGCCGCGACGACCATCACGGTGGGATAGGCCATGGCGGCGCGCACGCGGCCGCGGGTCTCGACTTCCTTTCGGAGGTAGCCGGCGATTCGCTCGAGCATTTCTCCGAGGCTCCCCGTGGCTTCGGCCGCCTTGACCAGCGAGACGTAGGTCTGGTTGAACTGCTTGGGATGTTTGGCCAGCGCGACCGAAAAATCGGCGCCCGCCTCGACCGAGTGTTGCAGATCTTCGAGCACGTCGCGCAGCGTGGGATTTTCCTCCTGCGTGATGATGCCGGCCAGCGCCGTCGAGAGCGGAATGCCCGTATCGACCATGATCGACAACTGGCTGGTCGCATAGATGATCTCGGTCTTGGAAACGCCGCGCGCGAAAAGCGGCTTGTCGGCGTGGGCTCGAAGCTGGAGGACGTCGAATCCATCGCGGCGGAGTTGTTGCGAGGCTTCCTCGGGAGTTGACGCGTCAAGGACGCCTTCGCGCAGGTTTCCGGCGGCGTCGCGCGCTCGATAGTCAAAGGTCATGGTCGTTCTGCTCCCACGGGGGCGGTGGTTGGTGCGGCGAATCGGCTCATCGGAATTCGCCGGCGATTTGGAACACTTCCTCGATGGTGGTGATGCCCTCGCGGACTTTTCGGAATCCGTCGTGCCGCAAGGTGACCATCCCCGCTTCTTGGGCCGTTTTTTTGATATTGCCGGTCGTCGCGCTGTTCGAGATGACGTCGCGCAACTCGTCGGTGACGATCATGAGTTCGTGGACGGCGATGCGCCCCTTGAAGCCCGTGTTGCGGCAGTTCTTGCACCCGACGCCCTTGTAAAACTGCTCCGGCTCGTAGCCCATCCGTTCCAACGCGCGGCGGACGCTTCGGGCCGGCTCGTAGGCCGCGCGGCACTTGTGGCAAACGCGCCGAACGAGACGCTGGGCGAGAACCATGTTCAGCGCCGCCCCGATCAGGTACGGCTCGATCCCCATGTTGATCAGCCGCGTAACGGCCGCGCAAGCGTCGTTCGTGTGTAGCGTGCTGAAAACGAGGTGGCCCGTCAAAGCGGCCTGAATCGCCGTCCGTGCCGTTTCCTCGTCGCGGATCTCGCCCACCATGATGATGTCCGGGTCCTGACGCAAGAGCGTCCGCAGCGCCTTGGAGAACGTCAGCCCGATCTTGGTTTGAACCTGAAACTGGTTAATGAGCGGCAGGTGATACTCGATCGGATCCTCGACCGTGCAGACGTTGTTCTCCATCGTGCTGATGGCGTTCAACGCGGCGTACAACGTGGTTGATTTGCCGCTGCCGGTCGGACCCGTGACGAGCACGATTCCATTGGGCGCCTGGATCTGCTCCCGAAACGCCGTCAGCACGTCCTCGGCGAACCCCAGGTCCTCGAGGTTCAACGAGACGCTTCGGGTGTCGAGCACGCGGATCACGGTCTTTTCGCCGCGGCTCCCCGGAAACGTGCTCACGCGCAGGTCGATCTTTCGCCCTTCGAGCATCACGTGGATGCGTCCGTCCTGGGGAAGCCGGCGTTCGCTGATGTCCATCGACGCCATGATTTTCACGCGGCTGCTCACGGCCGACAGCAGGTGCTGCGGCACCTCGAGCGATTTATGCAACCGTCCGTCGATGCGGTAACGCACGCGGAGGCACCGTTCGGCCGGTTCGATGTGGATGTCGCTGGCGCCTTCGCGCACCGCGTTGAAAATAATGTAGTTCACCAGCCGGATCACCGGCGACTGGCCGGCGATTTCCTCGACGTCGCCGATGTCCTCGATGGCGTCCTCGATGAGCGTGACGTCGGCCGAATCCGAGTCCTCGATGATGTCGTCGATCACGAAGACCTTCGAGTTGGGCAAGCTCGTGATCATCCGGCGAATGTCGCGCGACGTGGCGGCGACGATCTTCACGTCAAGATTCGTCAGTCCGTGCAACTCGTCGATCAGGAACAGGTTCGACGGCTCGGCCACGGCGATGATCAGGGCGCCGCGGATGACGAACAACGGCATGACGAGGTTGTTTTCGATATACTCGCGCGGGAGAACATCGACCACCTTGGGATCGCACATGCGCGCGTCGAGCTTGGCGTAAGGGACGCCGTACTCCTTGGCCAGGCATTCGACGATCTGGTCCTCGGTGCAAAACTCCAAATCGACGAGCATTTCGCCGAGCAGCTTGTTGCGCCCGCCGCGTTTTTGCTCCGCCAGCGCTTCCCGGAGCTGCTCCTCGGTGAGGTAGCGCTCGGCCACGAGAAGATCGCCAAGACGTCGGGGGGCGGCGGTGCCGGGAATGTTCATGATCGGTTGAGCCATTCTATTGGAAGCTTTTCACGGCGTCGAGGACGCTGTGAAAGACGTCGATTTGCTGATCGATGCGGGTGATTTCAAGGATCTTGCGATTTGTGGCGTTCGTGGCCGCGATCTTGAGTTGCCCATGCTGTCGCTGGAGCGCTTCCTGGACGCCCAACAACGCCGCCAGACCCTCGCTGTCGATGATTTCCGTGCTGTCCACGTCGGCGACCACATTCTTGCGGTCGAGCGTCGGAACGTACGACGCGAACTGCGAAGCCGTATCGCCCGCAAGCTCCTCCGGCGCGTGGACCACAATCACGTCGCCAAAAATTTCGCTCGGCACATTCAGCATACGGGCTGCTCCTGGAGAATGTTTTCGATGGTCGCCAGCAGTTCGCGCGGACTGAACGGTTTGGCGATGAGCTGACGAATCTTCAGCCGCCGGGCCAACTCGTCCTCGGAAAGCTCAAAGCCCTTCGCCGTGAGCATGAGCACGGGCAGGTCGCATGTATCCTCGTGGGCGCGAAGACGTTCCACCAATCCCAGGCCGTCCAAACGCGGCATCTGGCAATCGGTCACCAGGATGTCGGGGCAATCGGCCCGGATCATGTCCCACGCTTCCTCCCCGTCGCCGGCGACGCGGACGTCGTACCCCGCCTTTTTGATCTTGAACTCCGCCGCGCGAAGGATGGGAATTTCGTCGTCGCACAAGAGCACTTTCCTCGTCATGGAATGGTCCTCCGCCGTTAAGAGAGTTGGCCGGTTCCGGGAATTGTCGCCGCAAACGTGCTGCCGCGGCCCAGGGCGCTTCGCACGGTTAGAGTGCCGCCGTGGACGTCTTCGATGATGTGCTTGGCCAGCGCCAACCCGAGCCCGGTGCCGGAGGCCATGCTTTGGTCCTTTTTCACGCGATAGAACTTTTCAAATATCCGCTTCGTGTCCTCTTCCGACAGGCCGACGCCCGTGTCTTCGACCTCGAAACGAACATTGGTGTCGATCATCCTGCTTCGCAGCGTGATTCGGCCGCCTTCGTGCGTGTACTTGATGGCGTTCGAGAGCAAATTGATGGCGGCCTGCAAGAGCATATCGCGGTCGGCCAACAGCCCGAGGTACATTGGACTCAGGTCGCAAATCAGTTCGAGATTTTTGGCTTCGGCCGCCGGCCGGACGACATGGACGGCCTCTTCGAGGACCTCGTTGAGCGGACGCGGCTTTTTGTCGAC
>DATECS010000005.1:0-10227 GCA_035286785.1 Thermoguttaceae bacterium
CCACCGCTCCCTCACGGTCGCGGCTCGGAAAAACATGCACGGAACTTTACTCTCTTATTTCTTCCTCGCGTGGATCGCCTTTTCCCGGTCTTGGGCCAGCGGCTCCTCGCGCATCCATTGCCGGACGAACACGAACAGACCCAACAGCAGCGGCGGAATCGGCGCCAAGAACCACGCGAACAACTTATATTTCACGCGGATATCCGAAACCTTCGACGTTTCCTTGATCCGCTCCTTGCGGATGGCGCGGTCGCGCTCGCGTTCCAACTGTTCGGTCTTGGCGTTCAGCCGTTTCTCTCCGGCCTGCTGGACGATGGCCACGCGCCGGGCAATCTCCATCAGGTCGAGGTTTTCGGCCTTCATCTTCTTTTCGATCTCCCGGACCTGCAGACTGAGCTTCCGCTGCTCTTCCGCGACGGCCTGTTCATACTGCTCGTTGCTGCGGTCGATGGCCTTGGCCGTCTTGTCGCGGGTCTCCTTGCTTTGCTCGCCGATTCGGGCCAGCGGGCGATGCGCCGGCCGCCGCGCGCGGATGGCGATAAACCGGTTGTCGCCCGCCAACTCGTCGAGCACGTTCAAGATGAACGTGACGTTGTCGAAATCAAAATGGATTCCCAACTGGGGATTGTCGCCCTGTTGTCGCAACGCGAAAAACGCCGGCGTGAGCATGTCGAGATCGGCCACCAGCACGACGTTGATCTTGGCCGGGACCGGCTTCGAGGTTTTCTCCTTGCCGTCGGACGGCGGGGCGTCGTCTGCCGCCTCCCCGTGAATCCGCGCGGCCAACACGTAGCTCGCGCCGGTGAATTTCAATTGCCGATTGGGATTCAACCCGCCCGCCTGGCCGAACGGCGACATTTCCATCAGGTCGTCCACCCGCACGGTGCCCGTCTGCTCGCCCGTTTCCACGAGCGGCTTGATCGCGAGCGTCGAGGCGTTCATCGCCGCGATCGCCCCGGGAAACGGGAACAACAGTCGTTGCATGCCCGCGGTGATCGGGTCGTCCGGGTTGAAGGGCCGCTTCGCCGCGCCCGAGTCAATGAAAACAAACTCCGGCTGCTCGTCGAACTGCTTGATCCGGTCAAACGGGTTCCACTTTTGCCAGACGATCGAGTCGCCCGTGAACCGCACGCCCAGCAAGCCCCAGAGCTTCTCGATGTCGCCCTTGGGCGGCGATTGCTGGCCCATCATCATCGCGTTCATTCCACCGGGCGAGCGACGCGGCTGGCTCGTGCCCGTCACGCCGGCCAACAGCGGGGCCGGATCCTCGAAAATGGCCGTCGGCAATCCCGTGCGGACCGCCGCGACGAAATGGTCCATCTGCTCGGGCCCCAGCGTCGACGGCTGCACGGCCAGCAGGGCGTCGTAGTCCGCCGGGTCGATCGGCCCCGAAGCGTCGACCCGAACCACGTCGTATTGTTTCTCCAGTTCATCGATCACGGGCCAGTTGCGCCCGGCCGACATGCTCTGCATGTCGAACTGCCCGTACAACGGCGCATCGGTCACCAGCACGCCGATCTTCTTCTTTTTCTCTTCGAGCACCGTGGCGATCGAGCGAATCAATTCATACTCGACGGGAATCCCCCGGTCGAAGAACGGAACCGTCACGCGATTGAGTCCCGATTGGATTGTGACGCCTAAAAAAATCTGCTTCACGCTGATCGTGCCGCCGCCCAGATCGACCACTTCGCGCGGCGCGATGCCGTAACGGGTCTCGGCCGCGACGGCCTCGTCCGTGTCCTCGCTCGTGGGGATGATCCGCGACTGGACCTTGCCGTGGCCCAGGGCGGTCATCTCGCGGATCATGGTGTCGAGCGTTTTCCTCGTCTGAACGTATTCTTGCGGCACCTCGGGACTAATGAACGCCTCGATCATCACCGGGCGGTCCGATTTCAGGTCGGCCAAGAGCCGCTTGGTCTCGGCCGACAGCTTGGTGAGCTGTCCCGCCGTAACGTCCACCCGGACTTCGGCCCGCCGGGCCCAAACCACGGCGCTTGCGCCGATGACGATCAGCGCCAAAGTGCGCAGCGCGAAGTGAAGACTCATTACCACCTTGTCGCGCCGTCCCCAATGCCGCGCGCCGATCAGCACCATGCACAAGTAGAGCGCCACCGTGACCACCGCGACGAAAAAGACCGTGCCCAGTAGGCTGAGCGTCCCACGGGACGGCGCGGTAAGACTGTCGTTCAGCTCGGCCAGCGCCGGCGCCAAGTGGCCCAAAAGGCCCGAGACGTACGTCATCAGCACGGTCAAGGCCACGAGCGCCGCCAGCGGGATGTTCATCGCCGTGCCCAACAGCCACGCGAGCGTCAGGTTGCGCGTCACGAACGACGCCACCATCCCCAACCCCAGCGCCGCCAGGCCCATCAGCCAAAACCCGAAAAACGTCGCCAGAAACAGGCCCACGTCAATCGCCGGCGTCAGGGCCAGCCCGCGGCCCGTGCTGGCCAACTGGTTCAACAACCAATAGCACGGCACTAGCGCGAACAACAGCGACGTCGTGTAGATCGCCACGGCGGCCAGGTACTTGCCCAGCACGATGTCCAGGTCGCTGCCGGGCATCGTCAAGAGCAGCTCGTCGGTTCCGTCGCGCCGTTCGCCCGCCCAAAGGCCCATCGTGATCGCGGGAATCAGCAGCAACATCGTCAGCGGATAGATCGAGCTGAGCACGTCCAGATTCGCCAGGTTCGTGTTGTAAATCGCGTCCAAGCCGAAGCTCAGGCCCACGCTCAACAGCACGAAGAAGAAAATGAACGCGTAGCCCGTCACGCTCGAAAAGAACGCCGTGAAATTGCGAAAGAAAATGGCCCGCAATAAATTCAGGTTCATGGCAGATTCACCGAAGGGTCAGGTTATCCGTCTCTTCACTCGGCCGCCGCGCCGCTTAACTCGCGGAAGATCCGTAGGCCGGGTCGTGACCCGGCATTGAATCCTTGGTTCGCGCCGGGTCACGACCCGGCCTACGTCCTACGTCTGTGGTTCCCTAAAAAATCACTCCGCCGCCGCGCCGCTTAACTCGCGGAACCGCACGTCCAGCGGCTTGCCGCCGGCGAATTCCTTGATCGGCCCGTCGAACAACAGGCTGCCCTCGTCGATAAACAGCACGCGGTCGGCCATCGCTTCGACCTCCTGCATGACGTGGGTCGAAAGCAGCACCGTCTTGCTCTTGCCCAGGTGGCGAATCGTCTCGCGCACCTCGTGGATCTGGTTGGGGTCCAGCCCGGCCGTCGGCTCGTCGAGCACGAGCACCTCGGGCTCGTGCAACAGCACATGGGCCATGCCGACCCGCTGGCGATAGCCGCGCGACAACTTGCCGATCGGCTTGCCCATCACGCGGCTCAAAGCGCACTGCTCGACGACCTGATCGATTCGCTCCCGGCGTCGCTCGCCCGAGAGCCCCCGCGCCGCGGCGAAAAAGTTCAACAGGGCCCGGGGCGTCATGTCGGGATAGAGCGGCCCGTTCTCCGGCAGGTAGCCCAGTACGTTGGAGCCCTCGCTGCGATCGGCGGCCATGTCGTGTCCGGCGATCCGCGCCGTGCCCGACGAAGGGGCCAGGTAGCCGGTCAAGAGCTTCATGGTGGTGCTCTTGCCCGCCCCGTTCGGGCCCAGGAAGGCGACGACCTCGCCCTGGCGGATCGTGAAGGAAATATCTTCCACGGCCGGGAAGTGGCCGAAGTATTTTGTCAGCCCCTCGGCTTCGATCATCACGCGGCGATCGCCGGCCGGGGCGGGCTTGGAACTCGGGGAATCACTCATGCTTGCTACGCTCCTCCGAAAGGAACCGTCGAGGCTCAAGACGCGATCGTTTATAAGGTAGGCAGGTCGCGTGGCATGGGGGGTGGGATCGTGCCACCTACTCTTCGTTTCATCTCGCTCCGCGAGATGTCACTCAATCACCTATCCTCACTTCTCACCTCATGCCGCAAGATGGAATCTTCATCTCGAAGCATCTCGCGGAGCGAGATGAGTACGTGAACATGCCCCCTCCTGGTGGTAAACCACTCGGGCCAGACTGGAACTTCGCATTGTACCGGACCCCACCCGCGAGTCAACACGGGTTTGACACCCTTTTGAGGGAGACTCGGACGGCTCTCCTCAGGCAAGCATAGGCTCGTCTATTTACCGATCAGGTAAATCATTTTTGAGAATTGGACTTGAAAACAATTTACGTATCTGGTAAAGTTCCATGGAACGGATGCCGATGTGCCCGTGGAGGTTCGAGGCATGGAAATAAGCTTCGCCACATCCAAACTTGCCAAGCTCTGCAACTCAGAGTCGAAACTGAGGGGTACCTATGGCCCGCGTCAGGCAAGTCTCATTCAGCAGCGACTCGTCGACCTCAGCGCTGCCGACACGCTGAACTTGATGAAAGCGTTACCTGGCAGATGCCACCAACTTACCCAAAATCTGGATGGTTTATTCGCGGTTGATCTTGTTCATCCTGATCGACTGGTTTTCCGGCCAGACCACGATCCTCTTCCACAACTACCTGGCGGAGGCCTGGACTGGTCGAAGGTCGCAAAGATCGAAATCATTGGGATCGGCGATTACCACTGAAAAGGACCAGCCCATGTCGAAATACAAGTTCGAACCGGATTATGTCGTGACTCCCGGCGCGACGCTCAAGGAATCGATAGAGATGAAAGGCATCTCACAAACTGAACTGGCGCAGCGAACCGGGCTGACGGAAAAAACCATTAGTCAAATTATCAATGGAATTGCTCCGATCAGCTATGAAACGGCCGGAAAATTGGAGCTCGTGACGGGGGCGCCCGCTTCGTTTTGGAATCGTCGTGAATTGGGATATCGCGAAGCCTTGTCACGGCGCAAAGAACTGGCAACCTTGGCGGAGCACAAGGATTGGCTCAAAGAGATCCCGCTTGATGACCTCATCGAACGCGGGTTTGTCGAACCATCCGAGGATTCCGGAACGTTGGTGCACCGAGCGCTTCGGTTCTTTGGCATCGGTAGTGTTGAAGCCTGGCGAGGTTCGTTGCTGTCCATGTCCGCGCAATACAGGAGCAACAAGGCGAATGACAAGTACCCGGGCTTTGTGTCCGCATGGTTGCGAATGGGGGAATTGCAGGCAGAGGCAATCGAGTGCGAACGCTTCAATGGTCAAGAGTTTAGGCGACTTCTTCAGCAAGAAGTTCGAACACTGACCGCGACAAGTGCTAGCGTGTGGCGGAAAACGCTTCCTGAGTTGTGCGCGCAAGCCGGGGTCGCCGTCGTCTTCACAAAAGAGATCGCAAGGGCCGCCGTGAGCGGCGCTGCGCGTTGGCTGCCCAAGAAGGACGTGGCCCTGATTCAGGTTAGCCTGAAGTTTAAGACCGACGATCAACTGTGGTTTAGCTTCTATCATGAAGCGGGTCATATATTGCTGCATGGAAAACGACAACTGTATGTGGATTATGGGGGAGGCAACGAGGCTGAAGACGAGCGCGAGGCTGATGGGTTTGCCCGCGACCTGTTGATTCCGCGCCAATACATCGGGCAATTCCATCAACTAAAAAGAAAAGCTGATATTCGACGATTCGCTGCATTAGTGGGAACCTCGCCGGGAGTTGTCGTTGGACGACTTCAGCATGACAAATACTTGCCGCCGTCGCATTGCAACGACCTGAAGGCGAAACTAAAGTGGAAATAACATGCTCGGAAGAGGGTTGCGCCGACCGCCGTGCCAGCCTTCCCCTCAAGCGAGTCAGCCTGTCCAAGGACTCGATCCATGCACCCATTCACCGCGTTACTCGTCGCGTTGATTTTTTCGGCCGCGTCGTTTGGTTTCGTCCCGCCGTGCCGCCGCTGCGTCTCTGGCTCGACCATGACCGACGGGGATGGTCGCTACGCGTTGCGGATCGCGGCTGGGTGCATTTCAGACTTCACCATGGCACGCGTCGAGGATCGACCACCAGCCGGCGCGGCGGCCGTGAAGCAAGCGGCGAAAACTCTCGATGAGATCGCGGCCGCCAAGTGGACGGCGTACGAGATTCATCAAGTCAAACAACGCATGGCGAGCCAATTGGCCAAGAGGCTCGAAGCACGTGACTACGAGGCGGCCGCCGAGCTATTCTTGCCTGGATTGAAGGAGACGCTTCCACCGGCGAAGCTTCGGACGATTCTTCGCGAGATAGAGGCTCGCTACGGCACGGCGGAGGTGGACGAATGTGGCGACATGCAACGCTTCGGCGACCAACGGTTCCGTTCGATCCGGATCATCATGCGGCGGGCACAACTCCGGTGCCATCTGGCCCAGAACGACCAAGGCCAAATTGATGGGCTATGGATCGCCGACGACGTGGAACAAGACAACCATCAGCCGCCCGAGGCGTTTCCCAAGGGCGGCTACCGGTTCGGCGCGGCCATCGAGCGTGTCGCGGGGGCCGACTCGCGAATCGAGGTCCACGTATCGGGCCTCGACGGCAAACCGATTGCGACGAGCACCGTGGCAATTTGGATGGCAATCGATAAAGACGCCCCACGGCAGCCCGACGATTGGAGCGACGCGGTCACCGACCGGATATGGCGACTGGTCGCGGGAGAATATGTGGGCGACAAGGGCTATGTCGCCCAGCGGCTCTTGAAAGGCACGTACCGCGTGGCTGCGTACACCAGCCGAGCCCATGGAGACAGTTTCCGGGGAACGCCCTGCGGCATGAGCGACGAGGTCACGCTCGATGAAACAAATCCGAACGCCGTGGTCACGGTTCGCGCGCGGAAGGGCCCAACCGTCTCGATTCGTCTTGTTGACGCCGCATCCGGCAAGCCACTCGACGGCAGCAGCGCGTGGCTGAAGAACATCGACAACGGATTTGGCCCGGGAGAAAAATATTTCTGCGACGGGAAGGACGGTTTGTTCACCATCGACCATCTTCCGCCTGGAATTTACCGGCTGTACGCCGGCCGCTGGGCGTCAAGGCCGGAGGTTCTTCAGTACCGCCCCATCGACGACCCGGTGACCGTCACCGTCGTCGAAGGCCAAGACCAGACGCTAACCATTCGGCTACAGGGCAAACCGCTGGAGCCGAAGGAAATCGAAACACGTTGGCCCTGGGTCGCCACGGGTACGGTGACGGATGAAAATGGCCGGCCGATGGAAGGTGTCGAAATTTGGGCCCATTGTGGTTGGGGGTCGCTCCATCGCACGGGCACAACCAAGACGGGGAAGGACGGTCGATATACGTTGCGATTCGCGCCGGGCATTATCTCCTTTAGCAACGATGGGAAGCCACCCATCAATTTGCAGGCTGCCATCATCGCGCCACTGAAGAACGGCTTCACGGAGAAAAACCTCTATCGCCACGGCGGCCTTTACGCGGCCAACTGGACTCCCCAAAAAAGCGAAGCAGGCGAACACATCGATCCGGCGAAAGTCATCGTCCCGGGCAAGCCGTACCGGCTCGACTTCGTGATGATCCGCGCCGTCACGATCGAAGGCCGCGCGGTCGACGAACAGGGCAAACCGTTGGCCGACTGGAATGCGGGGCTTGGCGGTGATGTCGGCCCACCCGGCGGGGCTGTCGTGCGCGGCACGAAAACCGATGCGAAGGGCCGCTTTAGGATCGGGCAAGTTCCGCCCGGCTTTGACTGGCGGCTTGGCGTTGGCCAACAAAAACCATTGGAGAAAAAAGGACGCAGCCGGCCGATTCGTTTCTCCGTGGGTGGGACGTATCGGGTGAAGTTGCGGCTCACGTCGATCAAGGATTCCGAGTGGAATGTATTGAAAATCGTTAACGTGACTTCTCCCGATGGCAAGAACGTCACCGTCGAAGTAGTTGGCGAAAAGGGGGGAGGAGAAAAAGGACTCTCAAGAGTCGAAGACGTCAAGTTCGGCGGACGGCCCGCCGTCACCGGGCAGTTCGGCGAAATCATCCTTCGAGCAATCGACATCGACACGGGCCGCGGTTTGCCAGGCGCGACTTTTGGCAGGGAGAATTCCATTGGCGAAGAACGGGGCAACAGGATCGGCCAATCCGACAACAAGGGATATTTTCGATTCAAGGCCCAGGCCAGGCGACCATGAGTGGTGAACGGTTATCCGCCCAAGGACTCGATCCATGCACCCATTCACCGCGTTATTCGTCGCGTTGATTTTTTCGGCCGCGTCGTTCGGCCTGGTCCCGCCGTGCCGCGCCGCCGCTGGATCCCCGGCCGACGGCGTCGAGATCATTCCTTTGGGCGGCACGTGGGACTTCGCCTATACGCCCGAGGGCGCCGACACGCCGCCCGACGACGGTCGTTTCAAGACTTTGATCCCCGTGCCCGGCGGTTGGGACGATTGGATTCCCCGCGACAAGGCCCACGCGCTGTGGCCTGACGCGAAGTTCAATCCCGACCATGCGCCCGTCCGGTTGCCGCTGCCGCCGAAAACGACCAAGCCGCCCGACGCCTCCTTGCCCTACCTGCTGGGCGTCGGTTGGCATCGTCGCCCGATCGACGTGCCCGAGGCGTGGCGCGGCCGCCGGGTCGTGCTTCGCGTCGGCCGCACGGTGATGGAAGCCTCGGTCTGGGTCAACGGCCGCAAGGTCCGCCATCACCTGGGCCATTCGGTCCCCTGGGAAGTTGATCTTTCGCCCGCGCTGGAGTATGGAAAACTCAACGAGCTGATCCTCGCCGTCGACAACCGCCGCGACGACCGGACGGGCTCCGTTATTCAAGGCTACCAAGGCCGCGGCGGCGGCATCTTCGGGCCCGTCTCGCTGAAAGTCTCCGGTCCCGCGCGAATCGCCGACTTTTACGTCTTCGAGCAAGACGACCGGCTTGTTTGGCGGGCCGAACTCGAAGGCAAGTTGCCTCAAGGGCCCGAGTTGCACTGGGCGGTCGTCGATTCGCGCGACCGCACGATTCTGGGCCACGGCGAGGAGCCTATCAAGAAGCCGCATCTCGAATGGACGACCGACGCGTTCGGCATCCCGTTCTGGTCGGACGACTCTCCCCGTCTGGTCGAGATCCGCCTGGAATTGGTCGACGGAGAGCGCCGGCTCGACTCCGTGCATCGTTCCTTCGGCCGGCGCCGGCTCACGTGCAAAGACGCCGGGCTGCGTCTGAACGGCCGGCCCGTCTTCCTCCGCGGGCTGTGCGAGCGAGCCTATTTTCCCGAGACATGCTCGCCGCCGATGGACGCCGCCTGGTATCGCCGCCATGTGCGAAACCTGAAGTCGCTGGGCTTCAACTGGATCCGCGCCCATACTTGGACGCTCACCGAGGAATACCTGCAAGCGGCCGACGAACTGGGCATGATGGTCCAGGTCGAGCCGCCGCGCGGCTATCAAATGCCCGAGTGGTTCGACATCCTCCGCGCGTGCCGCAAGCATCCGTCGGTCGTGCTCTATTGCGCGGGCGACGAGGAGACGCTCGACGAGTCGAAGATCGAGTTCCTTCGGAAATGCGCCGACGCGATGCGCGCCGAAGTGCCCGACGCCCTGTTCAATCCGCAGGAAGCGATGCGCGGCGTCGAGTATGCGTTGGACGGCGTGCCGCGTGATGCAATTAGCGCGAAGCCGTTTCCGCATCATCCTCGGCGGCTGGCGGCCCTTCGGGAATTCTCCGACGTCTTCGGCCAGTACGCGTGGGGCTGGTTGAGCGAAGACTCGCTCCGCGGCGATCCGGCGACGATCGACCGGCGTTTGGCCCTCTACAAGCGTCCCTGTCTGTCGCACGAGGCGTGCGCAATGGACGGCTACCTCGACCTCTCGCTCGAATCGCGCTACCGGGGCACGCGAATCGGGCTCGACCTCTACGCTCAAGTCCGCGCGGCGCTCGACAAGGCCGGTCTGCTCGGCCGCGCCGACCGCTACTACCGCTGCTCCGCCGCCTGGCAACGCCTGCTGCGCAAGGACGTCTGCGAAACGGCCCGGCGGTGCGGCGCGCTGGCCGGCTACGACTTGCTCGGAGCGAATGACGTCCACTGGCGATTCTCGGGCTGTGCTTGCGGCATCATGAACGAATTCGACGAAATCAAACACGGCGGAACGTCCGACAACGCTCTGCGCTACAACGGCCCGAGCGTCCTGCTGATCGACCCCCAGCGCCGGAGGAACTTGTCGGCCGACGAGCCCTTCCATCGCGACGTGTTCGTCTCGTGGTTCGGCGCCGAACCGCTTCCGCCCGCGACGACGCTCCGATGGTACCTCCTGGGCGCCGACGGAACGCTGTACGGCCGGGGCCAATCGCGGGTTCCGCGCGTCGAGCCGGGCCAGATTGCCGTCCAGCGCGCCGGCGGCGGACGAC
>DATECS010000006.1:0-4175 GCA_035286785.1 Thermoguttaceae bacterium
GGTCGTGCGGACGGCCGGCTCGCCCACGTGGGATATGCTCGGGATGGATCTGGAGAAGGTTCCCGACGACGTGTTCCGGCGGAGCTACAAGACCAAGTACCGCGGCGGGCTGAGCGTCGTGGCCGTGCGTCCCGACAGCCCGGCCGCCAAGCAAGGCATCCACGCCGGCGACGTCCTGGTGGGCATGCACGTCTGGGAAACCGTGTCGCTGGACAACGTGTCCTACATCCTCGACAAGCGGCCCGACGTCGTCACGCGGGGGCCGGTGAAGTTCTATATCCTCCGCGACGGCAACACGCTCTACGGGTATTTTTCGCTGGCGTCGAAGGACAGCAAGGTGACCCAGCGGTAAATGGCGGGTGGGTATTCCGAGCTTGCCGATCTTTGGTATTCCGAGCCGCAGGTGCTCCGAGCCGCAGGTATTCCGAGCCGCGACCATAAGGGAGCGGTTGTGCCTCATTCGAGCTGCCACCGCTCCCTAACGGTCGCGGCTCGGATAGTTTTCACCCGGCCACCCCATCGCGTTTTCAGGTGCGACTGCCGGAGTCTTCGGGGAGCCTTCGACATCCCAAGGCCCCCCTTTGACAACGGTCCCCGGGGGGCTAGAATAGAATTCCTGGTTGTCGTCGGAAAGACCGCCCATAAGGGGTATTTTTCTGAGGGGCTTTCCGGTCGACGTCGGGCGCATAGCTCAGTTGGTTTAGAGCGCGTCCCTGATAAGGACGAGGTCCGAAGTTCGAATCTTCGTGCGCCCACTTCTACGTTGATCAAACTCACAAGCCCTCGCGTTCCCGATGGAACGCGAGGGCTTGTGGTTTCTTGACGGAGTTCGCAGGGCAAGGCTCGGATTGTCCGGTCGGTCCTATTGGGCCAGAACCGTATCTTTGCGGGTGGCGGCGGAGGCAGCTGGCTTGCGAACGCTGGGCGTCTCGACGGCGTTGGGTGATTGGGCCACGGCCGCCGGCTCCAGCGGCTCGCACCAGCGGCAGGTGGGCAACTCCGGTCGTTCGGTGCAGTGGTCGTTCCGCTCGTAGAACGTGGGCGGTTCGTAGGTCCAGCCCTGGGCCTTGCGACGTTCCTCGGCGCGGAGTTTGCGCGAGACGTACCAGCCGCCCACCGTGGCATAGAGACGCGACTTCCAGCCGAATTCGGCGCGGAGGTCGGCCAAAAGCGCGTCGAGCTTCCCCCGCATCGTGGCGTTGTTCTTGTAGTACCGCCGCGCCGCGCCGACCAGGGCCGAGAACGTCGTGCCCAACTCACGGGCCTCCCAGACGTAGCGGCGGCGGATCCGCGCGTCGGGATGATTCTTGTGGCGTTGCCAGCCGGTCAGCGTCGTGCGGACGATCCGCACGGTGCTTGGGCCGTTCACCTCGAAATCACGGTCGAACGCACGAATCATGAACTCGCCTTCCTGGCCATCCTTGATGTGCGGGTGGCGGTAGTTGAAGACGATCTGTCCATGGATGTCGCCGGGGACGAATTCGCTTTCATTCTTCATGATGCCCTTGGCCGTCAGCTCGGCGTGTAGCGGTGTGCCGGGGATGGGCGTGTAGAGCATGAACTGATGGAAGTCGGTCGCGTAGCTCGCGGCGTAGTCGATCGCTTCGTCGATGTTCTCGGGCGTGTGATTTTCCAGGCCGATGATCGTCGAGCCGAGCACGCGGATGCCGTTCGACTGAAGCTCTTTGATGAGCTTGTGGACGTCGATCCCGTGGAGCTTGGTGTACTGGCTATTCTCGCCCTCAAGACCCATCCAGACCCAGGAAATTCCCAGGCCCAAGAGTTCGTCCATCGTGTACTTGCTCAGCACGTTGGCCGAGCTGAACACGTGAATGGCCCAGGCCTTGTCGTGCTCGCGCATGAGTTCGAGCAGCCGTCGGGCCCGCTTCTGGTGGAGCAGAAAGTTTTCGTCCATCATGAAGAACGAGCAGGCCTGCATCTCGTCTTCCATCTGGCACATGACGTGGAACAGCTCGTCACCGGTGGCGTAGAAGTCGAAGTGCTTGCCCTTGCCGCCGAACATGGCCGAGGTGGAGCAGAAATTGCAGCCCATCGGGCAGCCGACCGACGGGATCACCGTGGCGGCGACGTCGCCGGGCTGTTCGCTGACCGTGATGCCCGCGGTGCGCGTGCCGTAGGCCGACTTGATCATGGGGTGGCGCACCGGGCGGTTTTCGTCTTCGCCCAGGAAGCGGCGGAACCAGCGGACGCCCTCGCCCTTGACGCAATAGTCGGCGTCGACCCGTTGGGCCAGATCGGGCACGTTGGCCACGTGTCCGCCGACGACGATCGTGGCCGTCGGCTGATAGCGGCGGATCAGTTCGCACATGTGGCGAACCTTGGCCTGGTTGGGAATAATGCTCGTGATGCCGATCACGTCGTACTGGTGGTCTTTGAGTTCCTGGACGAACCGGTCGAGCACGGGGAAGTCAAGCACGACGCACGAGGCTTCGATGTTCGCCTGGATGAGCATCAGGCCCCAGCTACGATGAAACATGCGGAGCGAGAACGGGCCCTGGGTCCGGGTCACCTGATTTTCGTACAGCTCCATCGGGTTGAGATTCCGCGAGCCGTATTCGTCGTCCTTGGCATAGGGGCCGAAGACGCTCGTAAGCAGGACTTTGGCGCGGCGGCCGAGGGGGTGGACGGGCGAGGCTGGGTCGGAGTCGCCGACAATCGGCAACGGTCTTGGGGCTTGGATCATCTGGGTACCTGTTCTCAATTCCGGTTGGTCCTTTTCTCTCGGCCGTTTTCGGTCGAGGAGCCGGACACGTCGCCGTGTGGCCGTAGCGCGGCCGCCCGACGATATCGAAGGGATTATACTGAAATTCGACTATTTCTTTGTCCCACCTGTGTCTCGGCTGTGTAATAGGTGGGTAATACTTGGCGATTGGCGTAAACCCGTGCTGGAAAAGGACAAACTGCGTACCCCGCGAGATGATTGCGGCATCTCCTATGGTGGGGGGTGGTTCTGGATGGGAATCTGTCGGGAGCACGGCCTTTCAAGACGCTACGGGACAGACGGATGGGACAGGCAGAGGGGACAGGCAGAGGGGACAGACAGGAATGTCTGTCCTCCTGGAGGGGGCGACGGGCTCGAACCGCCGGGCGAGTTGCGGTATCTTGGAGAAGGTTGTTGCCGTAGTCGCCTGAGCCTCTAAGTGACGCTTGCGACGCGGCGATGGTGTCTGACAGCAAAGTGCCAACGCTCATGATCACTCGTCGCTTCCCGATTACCTTGGGCGTCGTGATGATCGTCCTGTTGGTCGTGCTGATCGTCGGCTGGGTGTTGGTGTTTGTTTTCGGGGCGATCACCAACGATCGTTCGGCCGCGTTTTATTGGACGGCCATGTCGGTGGGCACGGTCTTCTACGTGCTCTTGATCGTGGGCGTTTCACTCTACCTGGGGCTGTCGGTTAAGTCGATCAACCTCAATCGGCGGCAGTCCAATTTCATCCACAGCGTCACGCACGAGCTGAAATCGCCGATCACCTCGATGAAGCTCTACTTGCAGACGCTCAATCGCCACCAGGTCAGCGCCGAGCAAGCGGATGATTTTCATCGCGCGATGCTCGAAGACGTCGAGCGGTTGGACCACCTGATCGACCAGGTGCTCGAGGCGGGACGGCTTGAGACGCAACCCAAGAAGGTACCGCTGGAAGAAGTCAGGCTGGATGAAGTGCTGCGCGATTGCGCGGAGACAACATGCCTGCGTTATCGGGTGGACCCTCAGACGATCCGTTTGGATGTTTCTCCATGCACGGTTCGCGCGGCCCGGGTCGATCTGGACATGATTTTTCGCAACCTGATGGACAACGCGATCAAATACGCCGGCAATCCGCCGCGGATCGAAGTGCGTCTGGAACGGTTGGACGACGGCCGGTCCAAGGTGTCGGTGGAAGACAACGGGCGCGGCATTCCGCCGAACATGCGACGCAAGGTTTTCGGCCGGTTCGTACGGTTGGGACTCGAACTGCACCGCGACCGGCCGGGAACAGGCTTGGGGTTGTACATCGTTTGGACGTTGGTCCGGCGAATGAAAGGAAAGATTTGCATCAGCGACCCACGGGAAGGCCCCGGCACGGTTTTTGAGGTGGAATTGCCGGTGGCGCAAACCGAAGTCGCGTAGGTCAGGCTGTGCCTGACACAAACGTAGGCCGGGTCGCGACCCGGCG
>DATECS010000007.1:0-9455 GCA_035286785.1 Thermoguttaceae bacterium
GGTCGCCCATGTCGGACAACCGCTTGTAAAGCTCCCGGCCCAGGTCGCTGATTTGCTTGGCATTCTCAGCAAGCTGTTCCTGCCTCCACCCGTAGGCCACGGCACGCAGCAAGGCGATGAGCGTAATGGGTTGTAGAGCGACAACTACTTTTCCGGTCGGGCGACAATTAGAAATCCCGGATTCGGACGTCGGTCGGGGGGCTGTGAGCGACAATTAGGATTCCCGGGTTTTGGTTTATCGGCGATAATCGCAACCCCTTAATTGACAGGAGGTTGCGATGGTCACGGACGGACAAGTACGGAAACTGCGGCGGTTGCTTTCGTTGGACGAGAACCTGGCCTCGGCGGCAGGGAAGACAGGCATGGATGAGAAGACGGGACGCAAGTATCGGGATTCGGAAACCTTACCCTCCCAGAGGGGGGCGCGGCGAACTTGGAGGACGCGCGAGGACCCGTTCGCGGAGGTGTGGCCAGAAGTCCAGGCCCGTCTGGAGGTCGAGCCGCGGTTGCGGGCATTCACGCTTTTCGGCTGGTTGCAGAAGTGCTATCCCGGCCGTTTTCCCGACTCCCAGCAGCGTACGTTCGAGCGTCGGGTCCGTGACTGGCGAGGCAAGCATGGCCCCGGCCGGGAGGTGATGTTCCCGCAGATCCATCACCCGGGCGGCTTGGCGGCCTCCGACTTCACGAACATGAACTCCCTGGGCGTCACGATCGCCGGCCAATCGTTTGATCACATGCTGTATCACTTCACGCTTACGTATTCCAATTGGGAGTCGGTTTCAGTTTGTTTCTCGGAGTCCTTCGAGGCGTTGAGCCGGGGGCTGCAGGAAGCGTTTTGGAAGTTGGGGGGCGTGCCCCGCAAGCACCGCTCCGACAGTCTGAGTGCAGCCGTCAACAACCTTTCGGAAGATCGGGAGTTCCGGGCGCGTTACCGCGACCTGATGGACTATTACCGAGTCGAGCCGCAACGCATCAACGTGCGCGAGGCGCACGAGAATGGGGACATCGAATCGTCGCATGGCCATTTCAAGACGGTCGTCGACCAAGCCCTGCTGTTACGCGGCAGCCGCGACTTCGCCAGCCGGGAGGAGTACGAGCAGTTCCTGCAGCGGTTGAGCGACAAGCGCAATGCGTCGCGATCGGCCAAGTTGGCGCAGGAGCAAGCGTTCCTTGGTGAGCTGCCGCCGGCCAAGCTGGATTACCGGCAGCGTGTCCGGGGGATCAAGGTCCACAGTAGCAGCACGATCCAGGTCAAGCGTAACACGTATTCGGTTCCCAGCCGGTTGATTGGCCACCGGGTCGACGTCGTGATCGACGCGGACTTCATCGAGGTCTGGTACGCGGGAAGCGAAGTTCAACGGATGCCCCGGCTGGCGGGCAGCGGCAAGCACGCGATCAATTACCGTCACGTGATCGATTCGCTGGTTCGCAAGCCCGGTGCGTTCGAGAACTACCAGTATCGGGAGGAGATGTTTCCGAGCAGCCACTTTCGCATTGCCTACGATTGGCTTTGCCGCGATCACGGTCCCCGCAAGGGCGTCCGCGAATACCTGAAGATCCTGCAACTGGCGGCCCGGGACAGCCAGGACGCGGTGCAAGAGGCGCTGCGTCTGGCCATTGCCAAGGGCGTGGCCATCTCTTCGGAGTTGGTTCGAGTCGCCGTCGAGCAACACCAGCAAGCGCCGCCGGTCACCGAGGTCAAGATCGAGCCACCGGATTTGCGGGCATTCGATTCGTTACTTCAACACCCCGACATGGAGGTCCATACCAATGAGTATGCCAACGACGAGCCCGGGCGGTCGCAAGCGGCGACAGCCGACGACGAGCAGCCGTCCGAAGTTGAACGCTCAACTGACGGAGCAGCTTCGGGAGCTGCGGCTGCCGATGTTTCGGGAACACTTCGAGAGTCTGGCGGAGCGTGCGGTTCAGGAACCGCTGAGCCACACGGAGTACTTGTCGGAGCTGACGGAGCGGGAATGCCAGGCTCGCCGGGAAAGCCGGATCGCGCGCCTGATGCAACAGTCCCGGCTTCCAGCCTCGAAGACGTGGGACAACTTCAAGTGGACGCGGCTTCCGATCCAGGTGGCCCGGCAGATGGAAAGTCTGCGCGACGGTTCGTTCCTGGATCGCCGCGAGAACCTGCTGTTGTTCGGCAAGCCCGGTTCTGGCAAGAGCCACTGCCTCTGCGCACTGGGGGAACAACTCATTCATCAAGGTCGCTCGATCTTGTTCACCACCTGCAGCCTGCTGGTGCAAGAGCTCCTGATCGCGAAGCGGGACTTGCGCTTGACCAAGGTGATCAAGAAGCTGTCGCGTTTCGACGGCCTGATCATCGACGACCTGGGCTATGTGCAGCAGAGCCGGGAGGAGATGGAGGTGCTGTTCACGCTTCTCGCCGACCGGTACGAACGGGGCAGCGTGATGCTCACGAGCAACTTACCTTTCAGCAAATGGGAGCAGATTTTCAAGGACGCCATGACCACGGCGGCGGCCATCGATCGGCTGGTGCATCACAGCGTGATCCTGGAGCTGAACGTGCCAAGCTATCGGCTGGAGAACGCAAAGAAACTCGATCCGCGCCAAACCGGAAAGCCAGCCAAGTCGGCCAAGAAGTAGCCGATCACAATCGGACCGGAATTCTAATTGTCGCTAAAGGGGAAAAGTAGTTGTCGCCGAACAGGCGCACAAGAATCCCGATGAATATCACCGCGGACACGAATGCGATACCCACGGATCGACTGTCAATCTGGCCCACCAAAGCCATAGAGGCAAAGATCGCTCCCGCCTCCGCCAAGACAAGTACCAGCAGGAAGCTAAGCAGGACACCGGGCCAACGAATGACCGCCCGATTACCGCGGCACCCCACCAGAATGATCTGGGGCGACATCCGGAGGGTTTCGGGGGCGACGCCTTGCTGTCTGGCCCAACTTGTCGAGGCCAAGAACTCCCGCATGATTCGCTGCCAGAGCGGGTAAAACGCGAGACCCACCAGCAGCACAATCGGTGCAAGAGCCCAGTTCAGCGGCCTCGGGGCATAGAAGGCGACGGCCCACGGAACGAAAAACGTCGCGGCATTCCAGATTCCGAACAACGCTCCGCGCAGGCTCAACTCGCGCCTTTCCGCTTCGGTCATATGAGCGCAAATCTCCCGAACCTGTCGGGATTGAAACGGACCCCACGCCCTCCAATCCGCTGCTTGCGGATCGGTATCCACCGGCGGGCACGATTGCGAGATCGTCTCTACCGCCGATTTCATCTGGCTGACCTGCTGATACCGCCGCTCCGGTTCCTTCTCCAAAGCCCGCAGAACCACTTCATCCAACCGCACGTCCACTCGGATCGTATGCGAGGGCGGCTCGATGGGCTTGCCGGGCAGTTCGCCCGTCAGCATCTGGTAAAACACCGCGCCCAGTGCGTAAATGTCGGCCCGGTGATCCACTTCCGCGGGGTGCTCCCACTGTTCCGGCGCCATGTACTGCGGCGTGCCCATCACCTTCCCCGCCTCTGTCAGCACGACCGAACCGGCGACCCCGCCGCCCGCAGCAGACGGTTCTCCCTCAGTCCCTACCAACTTGGCCAACCCGAAGTCCGCCACCTTCACACGGCCCTGGCGGTCCAGGAGGATGTTCTCCGGCTTGATGTCCCGATGGACGATCCCTTGGTCGTGGGCGTATTGCAGCGCATCGCAGATCTGCGGCACGATGGCCAGCGCCTCGCGCGGCGACAAACGCCCCGCTTCGAGCAACTGGCGCAGGTTCACCCCGTCCACGAACTCCATGAGGAAGTGGAACAGCCCGTCGGCCTGGCCGAATTCGTAGAGCGTAACGATGCCGGGATGATTGAGCTTGGCCAGCGCCTTGGCCTCGCGGGCCAAGCGTTGCGCAAAGGACGGATCGCCGCCGATTCCGGGCGGGAGGATTTTGAGGGCGACATTCCGGTCCAGCGCCTTCTGCCGGGCTTTGTAGACCGCGCCCATGCCGCCCTGGCCAAGGAAGCCCAGGATTTCGAGTTGCGGAAACAGGCGGGTCATTTCTTCCGTGGACGGGGCGACGAACGAGGTGTGCGTGCTTTCCGCTTGGCTGTCCGCCCCGATGTCCACGCCGGTGCCCAGCCCGGCTTTGATCAGGCATTTCGGGCACAGGCCGTCCGGCGCGTTCGGCGCGAGGGGTTCTTGGCAGCCGGCACATGTTTTCATCGTATCCATAGCGATTCCTCCAACCCTTACACTACGGATTGGACGGAAAAGGTAACAGGGCTGGCGAGATTCGTTTCAGCGTCGGTTCAGCACGCGAAAGAGATGACGCAATTCCTCTTCCACCTCGTCCGCCGACGCCACCGTGTGGCCGATCTCCTCTGTCAGGCACACGCGATACCGCTCGCGCAAGCGGCACACCGCCATTTTGACCGCACCCTCGGTCATCCCCAATTCGGCCGCCAGCGCGGCGTAGGGCTGCCGGTCGCGACTGCCGATGAGGCAGGGCTCCAACGTCTGGAACAGTCCGCCCTTGCCGTCGCTCGCGTAGTCCCCCCGCAGTCGCTGGAGGACCGATTCCAGCAGTGTCAGCGCCCACTGCTGTTCGAACACCTGCTCCGGCGTACAGGTGTCCGCCGGTTCCCGGGTGTAACGGCTTTCCGCCGTGTCCAACTGGAGCGGAACCAGCCGCACCTGACCGCCCCGCTTGAGCGTCTTCACCTTGTCCCATTCCTTGGCCAGGAACCGTTTCATGGCCATCAACAGGAACGAGCGGAACCGACCCTTGTGGCGGTCGGCACGAGCGATCCAGTTGTGCTCGAGCAAACGCGCGAAGAATTCCTGCGTCAAATCCTCGGCGTCAGGCGGTGAGTGCCCGCGTCTTCGAGCGTAGGCGTAAAGGGGATACCAATACGACTGGCAAAGACGTTCCAACGCCACGGCCGATTCTGGCGAAGGCGTCCCGCCTGCCGCCAGGACCACGGTCCATCGCGTCGCCGGGAAGTTGCCGGGATCGTTCGGTGATGTTGAGGTAGTATTCATCTCCGTTCTGTAATTACGGAATGCCCGCAATTCGTCACAGGGATCATGGTGAGCCCGCAGCATTTTAACGGCCATTGATGCCGCGGACGATAACGGCGACGCATGCGGTGGGCAGCCACCTTCACCGCTCCTTCTGTGCCGCCCGTTGTTCGGGCGAAAAGGGGACAGGTCCAATGAACCATGAAGCACCTCCCGAGCAGGAGACCGTCAGAACGAAAGTGCGGAGGCCTGACAAGTATCAGCCGGCCCTTTGCTCCTACTCCTTCCTTGCCCCGATCGCGGCCTTGAACTTGTCCCGTTGGAACTTGTCTTTGTCGAAGTAGTCATCCAGCAGGATGATGTTCATTGCGGCGTCGAGTCTTGTACCGCCGAATTCGTCCACCTTGTCTAGCCAGAGGGCGACGTCATCGGCAGTCAGTTGCCTCAGGCGAGCCAGATACTTCTTGGCATGCTCGGCGCTGTAGTCCTGCCCTTCGTAAAGCGCATCAACCGGGATGAGGACCAATGGAACCCTGCACGGTACGACCTCGTCATTCAGCACCCTTTCAAACGCTTCCTTCCAGACTTTGGCTTCCGACGACGGCATGGTCTTGGCGCGCTGGAAGAGGTTGTCAGCGCTCTTGGCGTTCCACTTGAGACCGTCGAAGGCCACGCTCACTCGACTCACGAACTCGGTGCGCCATCCCTGTTGTTCAAGCCACCCCTCGGGCTTTTTGCCCGTGAGCCGTTCCAGTTCGGCAACCCACTTGTCGAGGTCTTTCGCGGGTGCGGCCTCCAGACGCTTGGCCGCCGCGTCACCTGCCTGCACGGTTATCCGCGCGCCACTCGGAAACAGTGGCACCCCGCCCGGCGGCCGAATCTTGCCGAGGTCGTCCGACGTCGCCTTCTCGTCTCGCTGAGCGAAATGGATGCCGGCCAACAAATCGCCTTGCCAGTCACTGCTGAACAATTCGTCGGGCAGTTCCGCCGTGAAATCGAGGTGGAAGTACGTGACCTCGTCGTGGAACTCGATACCACCCGGTTTGTTTTTGTTCTCGGACCAGAAGGCGTTTTTCCAGCGTGATACCGTGGGATACCAGATGCCGCGGGGCGTCTGACGAAAATCGCCGTACTCGTGGATATATCGCATTTCCTTTCGCAGCGGATCTTTATCAGCGGGAGGGTAGCAGGAAGTGACGTGCTTAACGACGGCGTAGCCGTACTTGGGTTCCAGCCAGAACTCTTCTCGATAATACGTTCTAGGGTCGTCTGGCGCGCCCTGGTACAATTCCACCCGAACACTGCCGGCTGGGCCATTTCCACCCTTCGGATCGAAGTAAGTCGTCCAAAAGGGCGACGAGGCTAGCTGTTGCGGGTCGAGTCTCGGCGGATACGCCAGCAAGTCGACGAAGAATTCTGCCGCGTTGCTGACGCCTGCCGAGACGCGGACGCCTGTCGCGGCGGCGCGCCCATCGCCTTGGCTGACGTGGTCCATCGAGGGCTTCCACCAGGGCTCGGACTTGACGAAGCTGTGCTCGTATACGCGGCGGCCGTCGCAGAGGGCCGCCCCTGCAAGCAGGATCTCTTTTCCACGCCCTCGCCACCATTGTTCCATCTCATCCCCTGACGCCACGTGCCGGGTGTCTCCTGCGCCCTCGTCGACACGAAACTTGTCGCCTTTGCACCGAATCAGATGCACGATGTAAGACGAGTCTCTGTTGTATCCGCCGGCGACGGCAAGATAGTCGCCGAAATTGCGCCGGTTTTGCTGGACAGTCTTTATGATTCGGTCCAAGTCCGGCGGCGGCATGCGATCTTCGACCGGCGCGTCTCGCGGCACCCCCAGGGCATAGATGTCCGCCGGGCCCTCGGCCGGATAGTCGAAGGCGATCTCGACTTTCACCGCTTCTCGAGTAACGGTCTTCGAGTCGGGCTGCGTCACTTGGAACTTCCCTTGAGTGATGGTCCACGAGCTGGGCAGCATCTTCTCGGGATTCACGCGAATTACCATCGAGATCGGTGGGATCTCTGCCGGCGGTTTGGGACCGCCGCCCTGTGGCTCCAGTTCCAATTCGTACAGGATCCATCGCCGGCCCTGTTCGGTCACCGTCTGCTGCCGCTGCTTGACGATGCGGAGCCGAAAAAGATCTCCCTCGCGAATGGCATCCCCACGAAAAATCGCTTGAAACAGCCCTACCACCGACGCGATCTCCTCGGCGGCGCCATCGTTCACCGACAAGCGGTAGAGCTTCTTTTGCGGCAAGTCGTACTGGTACCGGATTCCTGATCGAAGATCGTCATAGCTGACCATTTGGGCGGCGCGCATGGCGGCGACGTTTCGGGAAAACGAAATCCACGTTTCCGCCGATTGGCCTCTGCCAGCGACGACTTTCATGTGAATCCACGGCATGGCACGAACGGCTTCCGCCACTTGCGACCACGCGATGCTCGAGGGTTGCAAACAGAAGAGGAGTGCGATCAGCACAACTGCCGCCGCGCCGGCCCCTGCGAACCAAGCCCTCTTGGTCCAGGGGGCCGTCGCCCGCGCAGGGGCGGCCGAGGGTGATCGCACGGTGCTCTCGTGCAGCCTGGCCCGCACGCGATCGAGGACGTCACGAGGCGGCTCGACTTCCTGCCGATCGGCCAACAGAAGCAACTCGCGCGTCACGGCATCATCGCGATTGGGTTCGTTAGTATTCGATGTTGCTTTCATGTGTCGCTCCTACAGCTTGTGTCCGAGAAATACCAGCGGAGCAACGCTCGGAATTGTTCCCGCGCACGGGAAAGGAGCGACTCCACCGCTTTGGGCGACTTGCCGGTCCTGGCCGCGATTTGATTGACGGAAAGCTCCTCGACGTACTTGTCGACCAGCACCTGCCGCCGCTCGGGCGGCAGTGCCAGCAAGGAGGCTTGCACGACGGCAGCTTGTTCCAAATGCTCGATAACGTCGTCCGGCACGACTGCGCCGTCCAAGACCTCAACGGGGATTTCCGCGCGGGCCGCTGCGGCCGTGTCACCACGCGCCAGTCGTTGCCTCCAGTGCAGGGCAACCCTCCGTCGGGCGATTCCGAACAGCCACGAACGCAGTTCTCCGCGTTTGGGATCGAACTGCCCAATGTGGCTGATCGCATCGAGCCAAGTGTCTTGGAACACGTCCGCTGCCGTCTGAGGATCGCCACGCACTAACCGAAACACGAACCCGTACAACTCACGGACGTGCTCTTCGTAGAACTCGTCCCACGCTGCGGCGTCGCGATTTTGCAGCGACTCGTAGAGCCTCTTCATGTGCTTCGCCTGCATTTCATCCAAAGCGTGCCCGGCGTTGGCCAGTAACAGAGTATATGCGCGAGCGAAGAGAATCCTTCGGAAAAAAAGTGGGGACTTGCTCAGGCCGGACTCCAGGTGTCTCCGATTCCGCTTATGGCCCGCTGTCCTCATCTCCATCTAGCCTCTTGCGGCCGTCCCTTACGCTTCGCGCCACTCGTTCGGCGCGCACTCCGTTCTCGTGGGTTGCGCGTCGCCCCATTACAACCCCAGGGATTCCACCCCTCCGTCGCATCTACGACTTGCTCGCACCCTCTACGGCCGCCGCTGACCGATGATCGACTCGCGGTAGGCCGCGGCCCGGCAATCTTTGGGCGTCAGTGTCAATTCGGCTGGATCGCGGCGGCTTCGGGCACGGGCTGAGCGTCCGGGAAGTCCCTGAGGAAGCGATCCAGTTCGCCCTTGACCGCGTCTTCTGATTCGAAATCGATATCCTGGACCAGCCAACCTCGGTCGTCCTGCTTAGCGAGCGCGATTACCAGCTTCCCGGTATTGCGGCCATCAGGATTAGGCTTGGCCACTTGCACGCTCTCGGTGATCGCCAGTGCTTGCTTTCGTGGGCCGGTCTCGCTGGCCAGTACGCTGACGACAGTTACCTTCTTGGCCTTAATCTGGTCGCGGAGTTCCCGAATCTGCTCTACGGGAAGTTGGTCCCCGTCCGCCAGTGCGGCCGCTTCGTCCACTTTTCCCGCCAGGGCCGCGGCCAGGAAGGCCTGGACGCACGTTGTGGCGTTGTGTTGCCTCAATCGAAACTGGAAAGTCCGGGCCTTTGGGTTAGCATAGAGACCCAGAGGAGGATTTTCCATGAGTCGAAAGCGAAAGAACTACACTTCTGAGGAGAAGGGAGCCATCCTCAGGCGGCATTTGGTGGAGAAGGTGCCGGTGTCCGATCTGTGTGACGAATTGGGCCTGAATCCGACCGTCTTCTACGGGTGGCAGAAGCAGTTGTTCGAGAACGGGGCGGCGGCTTTCCAGCGGAAGGGGAAGAGGAACGGGCCCACGCCCGAAGTGCGCAAGATCGAGAAACTCGAAGCGAAGCTTGCTCAGAAGAACGAGGTGCTCGCCGAGCTGATGGAGGAGCACGTCCAGTTAAAAAAAGAACTTGGGGACTACGACTGGCGGAAGCGTTACGGCAAGG
>DATECS010000008.1:0-8855 GCA_035286785.1 Thermoguttaceae bacterium
GCCGCGACCGTGAGGGAGCGGTTGCGATTCGGTAGGTATTCAACCGCTCCCTCACGGTCGCGGCTCGGTTTTTTCAGGGAATCCAAATTCCCGGATGCGCTCACCCTACTTTAGTAACTCAGCAACGGTTCTTGCGGCGGAGCCAACGTCGGCCTTTGCTCGGGCGAGGCTTCTTGTTTCGGAGCCGGCTTGTCCTTGGTCTTGGGCGATTCCTTCGGAGCCGGTTTCACGTCGCGCTGGGGTTTCTTTTTCAGAACCGGCTTGATTTCGGGCTTGGGCTCTTCTTTCGGAACGGGCTTGACCACCTGGGCCTTCGGCTCTTCCTTCGGCGCAGGCTTCGCCTCAGGTTTTGGTCCTTCCTTGGGAGCCGGTTTCACTTCGGCTTTAGGTTTCTCTTGCGGAATCGGCTTTGTTTCGGGCTTTACCTCTTCCTTCGAGTCGGGCTTCTTTTGCTCCTCGGGCTTCGCCTCGGTTTCCGGCTTCTTCTCCTCGGCCGGATTGGCCGCCTGCTCCTCGGGCCGCAGATGGCCCGACATCAGCTCGTACATCAACACGACCAGCGCGTTGGCCGGAATGCAATACGTCTCGGTCCGGCCGCCTCGCGCCACGTTGATGCCCACGGTTCGGCCGTCGAGCGTGACCACCGGGCTGCCGCAGTCGGCGGGCCGCACCGTGGCGTCGTGTTGCAGGACCACCGGAAAGTCATCGTGCCGCCCGCTCATCCCGACGCCCGTGCTGTTCAGCGCGTCGCGTTGGCGCGTGGCCGGCGTGACGATTTGGCCAAGGGTGGCCGTTTTATCCATCGACTTTTCGCCGCGCCGCAACGTGAGCCGGATGGTCATGCCCGGTCCGAAGTTCTTCATCGCGTCGACCAGTTCCTTCTGGTTTTTGATCGGTCGGCCGTTTAATTGCGTAATCAGGTCGTCCTTCATAATTCCGGCCCTGGCGGCGGGACTGCCGGGAAGAATCATCGAGATCGTCACCCCCTTGTCGGTCTGACGGAAGAGTATCCCGAGCGAGCCCTTGGCCCGGGGAATCGTGCGTCGCGGGACGCTGATCACGCCCAGCGCCAACGGGTTCCCGTCCGGCCCCGGCACGGCAACCCATTGCCCGACCGCCGGATCCTTCAACCCCCACGCAATTTTGGGCAAATCAACGGCGTCGATCTTGAGCATGGCCAGATCGAATCGCGGGTTGACGCCCACCTTGCGCGCTTCAAGATCGCGTCCGTCGGGCAGCCGGACGACCACGCGCCCTTTCAACTCGCTGGCCTTGGTCAGAATCCACCCGTCCGGCCCGACGATCGTTCCCATCGCCACGTCTCGCTTGTCGCAACGGACGCGAACCACGCAGGCCGCGGCCTGGGCGATGACCTTGCGGAACGTGTCTTTCACGCCGCCCGCGTCACGGAGCGTTCCGTCGACCCAGGCTTCGCCCTTCTTCAATCGGTCCCAATAGGTGTGGAAAATCTCGACCGGCACGTGATAATTCATGCTCATCGCGCCGCTGATGCGACTGTTGATCCCAATCACTTCGCCGTCAAGATTCAACAGCGGGCCGCCGGAGTCGCCGACAATCAATGGGCAGTCGGTCTGAACGGTGCGTTCCTCGACATCGAGCACTCGGCCCATCCGAACCACCGGCGGACGCCCTTCCATGTAACCCAGCGGATGGCCCATCGCCAGGCACCAATCACCCACTTGGGTCTTGCCCTTGGGGGCAGGCCGCACGCAAGGCCACTCGCCCTTGTCGGTGATTTTCATCATCCCGGCGTCCGCGCCCGAGTAAATGCCCAGCGACATGCCTTTGTGCGACTTACCGTCCGACGTGGTGATCGTGGCCCTGCTACCCGGCCGGGCGGCCACGTGGCCGGCGGTCAAAATCAGGCCGTCGGGCGAGACGATCACGCCGCTGCCCCGTGACGTTCCGATCTGGATGCCCACGACACACTTCACGGCCTTGGCGGCGACGTCCTTGAATTTCTGCTCGATCGCGCGAAGTTGGGCCAAGTCCTTGGGCGTGTCATCATCGACGACTTGCGCGGCGGGCGCGGCAACGTCGGCCCAAGCAGGCTGCGTTCCGCTCAGACGCCCGAGGACGAAGATAACGACCAGCATCCCCCGGCAAACGTTTCGCAAACCGAAGAACGTCTTCAATCGGGCATCATGGTGCAAAATCACGGGCGAGATCCTCCGAAGACTCGAACGAGGGGCTGCTGTCTTCCGGCCGCGGGTGGGAAAACCTCATTATGATTGCAGTTCCGACCGGAAACAACCAGAAACTACTCCCACGGAGGGTCCGCGCGGCGGAAGGAAATGATGCATCCCAAAGGAAAGATTGTGAAAAAATAGAAAACACGCATTAGCCGTCGAGCATGCTCGACGTTTTCGGGGGCTTTTCTCACTCCACGCCGCGCAGACGCGGCGGCTAACTGATTTTTTCACAGCCTCGGAGCGCCATGAGCGCAAAAAAAGAGCCCTCCGTAGGCGGGGCAGGGACCTGCGAAGGGCGAGAGCGTGAGGTTGCCCTCACGTCTTCTAAATTATGGCTGGCCTGTCAGGAATTGCAACCCACTTTTCTGGTGGTGTCTAAAAATTCTGAAACCATCCTGTGATACTCCCCGGAAGACGGATTTTTAGAGTCGGTTTGCAGGGATGGAAGCGGCATTCGCAAGGGGCGTTTTAGCTCCAGAAACGTCTCGCGGACAAACAGAGGCCGCGGCAAAAATTAACCTTTCTCGAACACGCCGCGAATCTCCGGACGAAGCCCCGGATATTTCGCCACGAATTCGGCCCGCTGCCGGTCGAGCGCCGCCTGTTCGCGTCCAAACACGTCGGCCGCGAAAACCCGATCCGGGTGAAACAGCACCGGATCGACCGACGGGACGTTCTCGGGCACCATCAGGCCCGTCTTCGGCGAGCGCCGCCAGTCGGTCAGCTCGCCCCGGAGCACCGCGTCCAATATGTTCATCGTGTCGCCCAGCCGGATGTCGTGCATCGCGTCGCCCTCGCCGATCCTTCCGGTGTTCAACAGATAGCAGTTAATGTGCGGGTTCCGCTTGAGAATGTCGTGGAACAGGTGGACGTGCGCGGCCCGGTCGCCGGCCACGAACGGATCGTAGAAAAAGACGTTCTTGATCTTTCCGGCTTGCGTCGGGTCACCCGCCGACGACTCCATCGACTGGCCGAGAACCATGAAGGCGGTCGCCTGATCGTGGGTCAACTTGGCGATCGCCGGAATGATCTTGCCGCGCGAGATGATGAAAATGTTGTCCACCCGATTGGTGTTGATCTCGCCACCGGCATGCATGAAGTCGCGTCGCTCGATGACCGCTCGGCCGTTGCTTGTCCGCTCGACGTTGAAAAAGTCGATCGTGCCGTCGGGGGCGACGTAAACGTTTTCGAGAAACGTCTCGCGTTTGAGCGAGCCGTAATACGCTTCAATCTGATCGCGCGGGCCCAGTCCGTCGGTCTTCACGAAAAGCCCGCCCGCCTCGAACCCGCGGAACGTGCCGTCCAACCCGAGCACCCCCCCGTCGTCCTGGATCAGCCAGGAACGCTCTTGCCCCTTGCGGGCCAGCACCTTGCATGAGGTGCTGGTCTTGCCGTTGGCGCTCAGCGCGACGAACAACGAGGCGGTCGTCCGATAGCGACCATCGGCCCCTTCGAGTGTGTCCTTGCGGCATCCGGCGTGCAGAAACAGGGCTTTGCCGGTGAGTTTCGCGCGGTAGTCCTCGGCCGTGAACACGCCCTTTTTCCACTCGCCGAAGTAGTTCGTGTTGCGCGCGAACTTGACAAGCCGTCCGTCGTTGGAATGGGCGTTGCGAATGGTGATGCTCTTCTGGGGCAGCGTTTTGCCCCGATTCTTCTCGTACTCATCGTCGAAGAACATGACGACCTGATGCGTGGGATTGTCCGTCGCGGCCGGTTTGAACAGCTTGACGCCGGCGAACGCCACGTGGGCGAATCGCTTGGGCACGATCAGCCGCGCCGTGACGCCCTCCGCGCCGTCGCCCACCGTCACGTCGACGGCCACGAGCGTTTCCTTCGCCGAACGCTCCAAGGCCGTCCCGAGCAATTTCTCCTCTTCCTCGCCGAACGGAGTGTCGATGTTGTTCCGCGTGAACATGGCCGCCCGCGACATCGGCTCCGACTCGACCGCGATGCTCCCGTACTTGCTCACGACCACCCCGGGCTCTTCCATTGCCAGGGCCCGCAACTGCTCGTTGCTGGGATTGTAGATGAGCCGACCCTCGCGCCGGGCCGCTTCAAAAATCGCCTGGGCCGCTTCCGAAAACCGCTGGAACATCGAGATTCTCCATTTCACCTTGAGGAGTAAGGTCGAAAACCGTAGGTCAGGCTGTGCCTGACAGTGCTTGACAGCCCGTTTTTCCAAGCTGCTGTCAGGCACAGCCTGACCTACGGGGCTACGGGACTTGATTCGTGTATTCCTCTACTACGGCGAGTAAACGCCAAACCGGTTAGTGTACCCTAGGGGTGTCCCCGGAAAAAAGGGGGGAACGCCCGGGCAAATGGAATTGTCACCCCCATCCGAACTCCCCTGGAGGACAAAAACACCCTATCCGCCAATCCACTCCCCCAAAGGGGCAGAGTCATCCTTGCGAGCGTCTATCCAGCCGAGTATTGTGAAAAAAGGTTCCCATCCCGCAATTCCCCCATGATGCTTTCATGAAACACTGTCTCGTCACCGGCGGCGCCGGGTTCATCGGCAGCCACCTCGTCGAACGGCTCCTCGAACGTGGAAACCGCGTCTCCGTGATCGACGACGAGTCAACCGGCTCGATCGACAATCTTGCCGGCGTTATCAATTCCCCCCAACTCCGCTACATCAAAGGCACGGTGGCTGATCGGGATCTGGTTCGCCGGGTGCTTGCGGACGTGGATGAGGTCTATCATCTGGCCGCCGCCGTCGGGGTGGAGCTTATCGCCCGCTCGCCCATCCGCACGATCGAAACCAATATCTATCCCACGGAGTTGATCCTCAACGAGTTGAACCAGTGCCGCCAGTCCGGCCGCGACGTCAAGCTGTTCCTGGCCAGTTCGAGCGAGGTCTACGGCAAGAATCCCAAGCCCCGCTGGGACGAGGAGGACGAACTCGTCTTCGGCTCCACGGCCCGGGCCCGATGGTCCTATGGCGCGTCGAAGGCGATCGACGAATTCCTGGCCCTGGCCTACTGGCGTCAGGAACGCCTGCCGGTCGTGGTGGGACGTTTTTTCAACGTGGTGGGGCCTCGCCAGAGCGGCGCCTATGGAATGGTGCTTCCGCGGTTCGTCGAGGCGGCCTTGGACGGCCGCCCGTTGACAGTCCACGACGACGGTCGGCAGGTGCGGTGTTTCGCCCACGTGGCCGACGTCGTCGAAATGGTGCTCGAGTTGATGGCCGCCCCCGCCGCCGTCGGCCGCGTGTTCAACGTGGGCAGCGACGAGCCGGTCCGCATCATGGAACTGGCCGAACGGGTCATCGCCCAGGTGGACCCGAACCTTTCGATCCATTTTGTCAGCTACTCGAAGGCCTATTCCGACGATTTCGAGGACTGCCGCCACCGCGTGCCCAAGCTCGACCGTCTCCATGCCACGATCGAGCATCGCTTGCGATTTACGCTCGATGAGACGATTCGAAGCGTCATCGAAACGAAACGAAAATCGCGCGAATCGGACGACAAGTGAGGCGTGGTGAGACGATCGTCCCGCACTACAATCCCTCAGCGTCTCCCGTGGTGAATAATTTGGGCTCGCGGCTGGCGCCCTCGCGCACAAGAATCCGTACCCCAGGACACTCGGGCGGCAAATCGTCGACAGCGACGAGCTGATAGCCGAGTCGTTTTCTATCGCGCATGATGGCGTGGTAGGTGTCGCGCGACCTGCCGACGTCCCCGTTTTCCCAAACGGCCAGCACGTCCGGCCGTTCTCGTCGCATAAGGCTCGCGAAGACCCGCGAGTCGTGCCGCTGTTCCCAGCGCGCGTGTACGCTCGCGCCCTGGGCATAGTAGACGACCAGGCGATGTCCGAACAGATTCGACGCGATGCGCTGCCGTGGGCCGTAGGTGGCGAGAATCCAGCGGCCCAACGCGGCTTGCTCGTTCCACGGCTCTGTAAAGTCCCGCCACGCTCTCCATCCCCACGCAGCGCTGCCGACGAACACGAAGAACATCAGACCGGCCAACACGACGCCGGGACGGACGGGTGTCGCGCGCATTCGCCCCAGGACGTTTGCCGCCGCTTGGCTCAAGTGAATGGCCCCTCGCGCCGCCGCGGGCAACGCGAGCAAGACGAACACCAGCAAATAACGTGGCGAAACGTCCTTGCCGATCGCCATGTGTCCCGACAGGCCCAGCAAAAGAACCACGCACGCCAACAGCAGCGGCAGTTCGCGAGGGCCGAAATGCCGCCGACGATCGACCCAAAGGGACAGAATCGCCAGAATGACATAGGGGTACGTGAGGGACTTCACCGCGCGGACGAGCACTTTGCGCACGGCCAGGACCGAAGAAATTTTAAGTGGCGCCGGCGGCCGGACGTTGACCTGTTCCGGCGGCGTCGAAGCGTCCGCTCGTCCCTCGCCCTGCGTCCACGTCGCTTTGGCCCAACGCCGCGCGTCGACTACGTGACGCGAGCCTCCCCATTTCCAATGGGAATGACCGGCCAACACGGTAAGATTGAGAACGAGCAGCGCGGCGGGAGCCATTGCCAGGCAGAGCAACGTCCCGGCGGCCAACCGTCGCCGGCGCGGCGGGTTTTCGAACCACCGCCAGACGCCCCAACCCGCCAGCGGCAGCACCAGGAGCCAAGCCTCGTTGCGCACGTGGACCGCCAGCGCGAGCGACGTCCCGGCCGCGACGAACCAGATCCACCGCCCTTCGTCCGTCGCCCGCCAGATCAAATAGAGTGTCAGCAAGAATAAAAACCAATGCGTCGGATCGCGCAGCATCCACGGTGTATAGATCAATAAATAAGGGTGTACCGCGTAGAGCAAAGACGCCGCCACCGCGGCGCGCCCGTCCCACATCCGGCGCGTCAGCCCAAACAGCGGCAGCACGGCCAGACTCGCAAAGACGACGCTCCACCAGGCCGCCGCCGTGTTCCACTCCAGCCCCGTGTGACGAAGCGCCACCAGAATCGACGGATAAAGGTTCGGACCGAGGTAGTCCAACGATCGATTCCCGTCGCCGCGCTCCAGCGCGTCGGCCGCGTCCATGTAGACGACCGCGTCCGGGCAGATCGTTTTGCACTCCAGGCACAACCACGCTCGCGGAACAAAACAAACGAGCACCAACCCCGCCAGGAGCCACCCCGATGGCCGTCGCTCGGGCGGCAAGGACGAAACCGTTGCATCAGATCGAGAAGCGACAGCCAACGGCATATCCCCTGATTGCTTTTTCGTCCACAAGCGTTTGCCGCGAAGCATGTCTATCGTGAGTCTGAAGATTGCCCAAGGAAAGGTCGGATTATATCGCGGGTCTCCAGCCCGGTCACTATCAGAAGGCGCCAATAAAGGCCGCGACAAGGCTTGCTGGATGGGCCGTGACGTCCGAGTCGTTCGTAGTCCCGTCTTGCGGAAATGGCAACCACGTGAGCCGACAACCAGATGAAGGCGGGACCGCGGATGCCGGGAGACCTTGCCGTGACCCCACGATCGGGGTGGGTCAACCGGACAGCCCCCCCTTGGCGAAGTCCCTATGCCCGCGTTATATTACGGGGCTGATCGGGACTCATCTGCCCGGCCATTAGACATCCTCCCTGAAACGGGCAACATGCCATGACAAGGATTGCCATTCTCGGCGCGACGGGCTACACCGCGGTCGAGCTCATCAAAATCCTGCTCCGCCACGAAGGGGCCGAAATCGTGGCCCTCACCAGTCGGCAGGAAGGAAATCCGCCGATCGCCAGCATCCATCCCTCGCTCCACGGCCGGCTCAACCTGCCGCTGGAGAACCTGGGCCCCGCCGAGGTCGCCGGCCGCGCCGAGTGCATTTTCAGTTGCCTCCCCCACGGTGTGACGGCTTCCCTGGTGCCCCATCTGCTGGAGGCCGGTTGTCGGATCGTCGATTTCAGCGCCGACTATCGGCTCGACAGCCCCGAGGTCTTCGCCCAGTGGTACGGCCAAAAGCATCCCGACCCCGACCGACTCGGCAAGGTGGTCTACGGCCTGCCAGAGCTGTTCCGCGAGCGGATCATCGACGCCCCCCTGGTCGCCAACCCAGGCTGTTACCCGACATCGGCCATTTTGCCTTTGGCGCCGCTGCTACGAGCAGGCCTGATCGAACCGACGGACCTCATTATTGACTCAAAAAGCGGAGTGTCCGGCGCCGGCCGCACTCCGAAGCTCACCACGCTCTATACCGAGTGCAACGAGAGCATTTCGGCCTACAATGTGGGCCGCCACCGCCACATTCCCGAGATCGAGCAGATCCTCGGCACCGCCTCGGGCCGCAAAGTCGAGGTGATTTTCACCCCCCATTTAACGCCGATGGACCGCGGCATCCTGACGACCACCTATTCGCGTCCGATCGGCAACGTCACGGAGGAGCAACTGCTCGACGTGCTCCGCGAGTTCTATGCCGACGAGCCGTTTGTCCGCGTGGTCGACCATCTGCCGGCCACCAAGGACTCGGCCGACACGAACTTCTGCGACATGACGGCCCGCATCGTCCGCGGCCGAGTACTGACGATCAGCGCTCTGGACAACCTGATCAAGGGCGCCTCTGGCGCGGCGGTGCAGAATTTCAACCTGATGTACCGATACCCCGAGAATACCGCCCTGTAACACCCACGGCCGAACCACGCGACCCCCTCGCGTGTCCTGAAAAAATAAACCAACGTAGGCCGGGTCATGAC
>DATECS010000009.1:0-15815 GCA_035286785.1 Thermoguttaceae bacterium
TGCAGTCCGGGCCGCGCCGACCACCATCCGAGAATGGAATCCGTGGTTAGCCGTCGAGCCTGCTCGACGCATGCCGTTCAACACACACCCAACGCCGCGCGGGCGCGGCGGCTAACTTGCCGACTCCCGGAAACAGAAAAACCATGTCCACGCACCTCGCGCCGCGTCCGTCTCGGACCTCGATCCACTCCATTTCTTGTGTCGCGATCTTCCTGCTGGCCTGGAGTCTCATGGCCGGCGCGAGCCACGCGCAATACGGCGCCGGCCGCAGTCCCAGCCCGGCCTATCGCGGCACGTTCGGCGCGATGTACGACGGGGAGTATCTCCGCGCGCTCAAGTCGTTTCAGTCCGAAGGCCGCGGCGCGGTCAAGATGGGAACCTCGCTGTGGATCGATTCGATTTGCTACCACGCGATGGCCGGCGAGTGCTACTACGAGATGGGCCGCCTGCCCGAGGCGCTGGAACACTACACGGCGGCCGTGAATCTCTACCTGGCCTATCCCCAGTGGCTGACCCAGGTGCAATATCCGGCGGCGGGACTCCAACCGGCCCGGCAAATGAACCTGCGAACGCGGCCCACCTGGGGCGCCAGCACGCGGGCGACCCAACCGGCGCAATTTCAGGACATGATGCCCATCGGCGTGGGACGGCTCGACGCGGGCCGCGCGTTTCAGGAGGGCGGCGTCGTGGCCAATCCCATGTTGGTCAACATCGGGGTGGTCGAGATCGTCCGTTGCACGACGCTGGCTATTCGCCGCCGCGCGGAGCTGCTCGGCCCCGCCTGCCGCTACGATGCGGTCACCGAGCAATTGCTCTCCACGCTCTCGGCCAAACCGGGCCTGCCCAATCACTGGTCGGAATGTTGGATCGACGTCCAACTCGGTCTGGCCCAACTCGCGGCCGGCAAGCAGGACCAGGGCGTCAAGAGTCTCGAACGCGGACTGACGGCGGCCGGCCGGTTCGACCATCCGATGACCGCCGTGGCCCTGGTCGAATTGGGCCGCGCGGCGATGGCCCGGGGCGATTTGAAAGCGGCCGAAAACTACTTCACCGAAGCGACGTACTCGGCCGCGTTTTTCGAGGACATCCGCCTCTTGGAAGAGGCGTTTCGTTACGGGGCGATGGTCCACCAGATCACGCAGCCCCAGACCGTCTATCCGCCGCTGGCCGAGGCCCTGCTTTGGGCCAAGCGAAACGGTTTTCGCGAGCTGTCGTGTTCCTTGTTGGTCTCGCTGGCCGAAAGCCACGCGGCACTGGGCCAGACGCCGGCCGCCGCGGCCGAATTGGCCGAAGCGGGTAAATGGCTCGCCCGGCGCGACATGGCCGCCGGACGGCTCGGCGCACGCCATGCCTTCGTCGGCTCCCGGGTGTTTTTCCAACAGGGCAACGTCGCGGCCGGCGACACGGACGTGGCCAAGGCGATGGACTACCTGAGCCACGGGTCGCATTGGCTTTTCCACGTGACGCTGGCCGATCGGCTGTGCGTCGACGGCACGATCACGCCTCGCGTGGCGATCGACCTCTACGCCGAGGTGTTGCGCGATCCCGAGCCGGAGGACTGGTTGTTCCGGCCTGACGAATCGCTGGCCACGCTCGTCACGCCGCATTTCGAGCCGCTGGAACACTGGTTCGAGATGGCGATGGACCGCAAGGACCACGAGCGTGCGTTGGAAATCACCGACCGTGTGCGGCGTCACCGGTTTTTCACCACGCTGCCGTTCGGCGGGCGGTTGGAATCGTTGCGGTGGATCCTCGAAGGCCCCGAGGAAGTCCTGCCCGAGCGCGCACGCCAACAGCGTCGCGGCCTGCTCGCGGCGTTTCCGGCGTACGAAAAACTGAGCAAGGACGCCGTCGCGTTGCGAACTCGATTGCATCAGGCCGATCCCGCGCCGGAAGACCCGAAGCAGGGCGTCGCGTTACAACAAGGCCTGGCCGAGTTGGGCAAACTCAGCGCGGCCCAAGAGATCCTTTTACGCCAGATCGCCGTAAGCCGTCAGGCCGCCGACCTTGTGTTCCCGCCGTTGCGCGCCACGGCCGACGTGCAGAAGGGCCTGCCCGACGGCACGGCGATGTTGGTCTTCTTCGCTACCCGCCGCGGCACGGTCGCGTTTTTGATGAACAACGCGCGATACGATTACTGGGTTCTCGGCTCCCAGGTCGCGATAAAGCGGAAGATCGCCACGCTCCTGCGGGCACTAGGCCAATTCGACGCGAACCGCGAGGTGGCGCTGGACGATTTGAATAAAAAAGGATGGCAACGTCCGGCCCAGGAACTGCTCGATTCGATCCTGGCCAATTCCCAGGCTGACTTCAAAACGGATTTCAAGCAATTGATCGTCGTGCCCGACGGCCTGCTCTGGTACGTACCGTTCGAGGCCCTGACAGTCGCCGTCGACGGCGAGCCGGAGACGCTTATTTCGCGGTTTCAGATTCGCTATGCGCCGACCGTCGGTCTGGCCGTGCCCGACGGACGGCGGCGCAAAAACGTCGTGCGCACCGGCGTGGCGCTCGGCCGGCTCTTCCCGCGCGACGAGGACGCCGTCGCGCGCGAGGCGTTTGACGAGCTGGCCAAAGTCACTCCGGGCGCGGTGGCGCTGCCGCCCTCGCCGCCCGCCGGATCGGCCCTGTATCGCGTGCTGTTCGACGAGCTGGTCGTCTACGACGACATCGCGGTCGGCAAGGACGGTCCCTACGCCTGGCAGCCGATTCCCGCCAACCGTTCCAAGGTGGGCAACTCGCTGGCCGATTGGCTCGTGCTTCCCTGGGGCGGCCCGCAAACGATCGTCCTGCCCGGCTTCCACACGATCGCCGAGACCGGATTGAAACGCGCCGGCGACGTGCCCGGCGGCGAGATGTTCCTCTCCGTGTGCGGACTCATGGCCGGCGGCACGCGGACCGTGCTGTTGAGCCGATGGCGCACGGGCGGGCCGTCGAGCTTCGGACTCATCCGCGAGTTTGTCCAGGAATTGCCCCACGCTCCGCCGGCCGAAGCCTGGCAGCGGGCCGTCCTGGTGGCACGCGATTCGCGCATCGACCTGGAAAAGGAGCCGCGAGTCAAAAAAGAAAGCGAGCGAGCGACCAAGCCCGTCCAAAACGCCCCCAAGGCCGAACACCCCTTTTTCTGGGCGGGTTATATGCTGATCGACTCAGGCGGCTAACCTTGGCCTGACGTCAACGTCTGGATTCTTTTCTCTAGCCCAGGCGTTTACGCCTGGGACCGGGGATGAAATTTATTGACGCTTTTCTATTTCGCCGCCTTCAGGCGGCAGGGATGGAACGCCATTCTCCGCCTCGTCCGGTTCCATCCTCTCCAACAGCTTCGACAATCGACCATGGGCGTGATGCGATTCCTGGTTATCAATATAGCGGGCCACCTTCTCGATTTCCTCCCTACGCAAGGTCAACGCACCATAGCCTTCTTGCCATTTCATTTTGACGCCAGGACGGACCTCTTGGTTGACGCGGTGCGAGACGGCGCCTTTGACGCGGCCAATAAAGTCGCTGACGGTAATGGTGGGTGGAAGGCGGACCAAGAGATGCACGTGATCGGGCATGGCGTTGTGGCGAATCGGCCAGGCACCAAGTTTCTTGGCTTCTTCATTGACGATTTTTAACAGCATGGAACGATCATCGCGGCGAATCGTGGCCGTGCGCGAATGCGTGGACCAAGTAAAATGGTAATAGAGTTCGTGGAAGGCGTGGGCCATGAAGACTGTCTTCCGGCGTTCAAACGGCCCCGTAAACGGGGCCTGATAGAAAAAGGGAACTACTATTATGGAATCGTATTCCCAGGCGTAAACGCCTGGGCTAGAGAAAAAAGCCCGGGCCCGCGAAAATCGCCTTCTCCGAAGATTCCTAACGCTTGCTCCGCTCCAGATTCCCTTCCCTGAACGCGGCGGCCATCGCCAGCGGCACCTCGGCTTCGGCCAGAACGACCTTCGCGCGGTTCCGGGCTACGGTGGCTTTCATCTCCTGCTCCTGCGCCGTGGCCATGGCGCGACGCACTTCGGCCTTGGCCTGGGCCACCCGGGTGTCGGCCTCGGCCTGATCGGCCTGGAGCCGGGCGCCGATGTTCTCGCCGACGTCGATGTCGGCAATGTCGATCGACACAATCTCGAACGCCGTCTGGGCGTCCAATCCTCGGGCAAGCACGGCCCGCGAAATACTGTCGGGGTTCTCCATCACCTGGAGATGCGTGTCCGACGAGCCGATCGACGTGATGATGCCCTCGCCGACCCGGGCGATGATCGTCTCCTCGGTGGCGCCGCCGATGAGCCGCGCGATGTTGGTCCGCACCGTCACGCGGGCACGGACCTTGAGTTCGACGCCGTTCTTGGCGATGGCGCTGAGCGTGGTGCGTTGCGACTGCCGGACGTCGGGACAGTCGATCACCTTGGGATAGACGCTCGTGCGGACCGCTTCGAGCACGTCGCGCCCGGCCAGATCGATGGCCGCCGCGCGGTCGAAGTCCAAGTCGATGTCGGCCCGGTGCGAGGCAATGATGGCGCGGATCACGTTCGGCACGTTGCCGCCGGCCAGGTAATGGGCCTCGAGCCGCCGGGTGGTGATGCCGGATTGCTTTTCCGTCCCGATGCCCGCCTGAACGGCCATGATTTTGCCTTGGACGATGGTCCGTGCGTCGACCTGGCGAAAGGTCATGCCGATGAGGCTCAGCGGGCTGATCTTGGCCCCCGACATGTAGGCCTGGAACCAAAGCCGTCCGTAGATGGCCACGAAGACAACCAGACTCAGCGCGAAAACGCCCGCGGCGACGAGAACCACCGCGAGCCAGATCTCGTTTAACGCGCCCAGAAGACAGGGAATTCCGAAATCCATGGTTTGCTCCTTGGGTCAGAATCGCACCGGATAGCTTACCGAATCCGGCGACGCCCGAATAGCTCCCGCGGGGATTTTTTTAGATCTTCCTTCCCGCGCCCTTTCCCCTCCCCCCGTGGCAGTTCAAGGAAATTGGGGAAATCCGGAAACCCTCGGTTAAAGAGCCGCATAGCCAATAATACAGCCCAGGAAGGGCCACGCCGCGGCTCTCCTGGGCCGTATGCTTCTTTCGTGTTTTTCGTGTCTTTCGTGGTTCCCTGCCCGGCTTCGTGGCCCCGCCCGCCTACCGAGTCTGGGCCACGTTGACCATCTGGAGGTAGTCCAGCGTGATGGCAAAAACCTCGTCGAGGTAAAAATCGCGGACGATTTCGGTGCTGTTCGGGTCGGTTTTCTCCTCGAGCTTCTTCTCTTCCTCGCGGTCCTCGTTCAACGAGTTCCATTCGGCCATGAACTTTGCTTCGTTGAGCGTCTCGGTCTTCTGCTTTTTGCGGTCCTCGAGGCGTTTGATGTTGCGATCGACTTTCTGGAAATCCTTCGACGCCTTGCATCGTTCGGCCGACAGTTGGGCAAGCCGGTCGCAGATCGGTTTGGTCACGCAATCAAGCTTGGAAAACGGCGTCGGATCGACCTGGTCGAACGGAATCGGGTACTCGGTGTCTTCCTCCCCGACCTCGAGGTGGCTGGTCCAACTCGGCAGTTCGACGTCCGAGTGGACGCCCCGCAACTGGACGCTGTCGCCGCTGGGACGATAGTATTGCTGGATCGTGATTTTGATCGTCCCCAGGTCGGGCGAATTGGGAATGCGGAACAGGGCCTGCTCCTGGGCAACGTCCAACTGGCTTTGCACCGTCCCCTTGCCGTGGGTCGTCCGGTCGCCGATGATCAGGCCGCGGTGGTAGTCCTGGATGGCTCCCGCGAGAATCTCGGTGGCGCTGGCGCTGAACTTGTTGACCAACAGGACCAGCGGCCCGCTCCACGCCACGCCCGGATCGTCGTCCCGATGGGGCCACGGCCGGCCGGCCGCCCCCTTCACTTGCACGACGGGCCCCTGCTCGATGAACAGGCCCGTCATCTGAATGGCCTCGATCAACGCCCCTCCGCCGTTGAACCGCATGTCCAACACCACCGCGTCCACGCCGTCCTTCTTGAAGCCTTCGAGGATCCGCTGCACGTCGCGGGTCGCACTGACGTAGTCCGGCTGCCCGCGGCGGTGGCCCAGCATGTCCATGTAGAAACTCGGCAGATTGATCACGCCGATTTTATAGGATTGGCCGTCCGGCTTGCGGCCGACCGGGAAGACCTGACCGTGGGCCTCGCGGTTTTTCAGTTCGATTTTCGAGCGAACGATGTCGAGCACCTTGCGCGGGCCGCCGGCGACCGGCTTAACCTGCAAGCGGACGGTCGTTCCCCGGGGTCCGCGAATCAGCTTCACGGCCTCGGTCAGCGTCATCTCGCCGATGTCGATAACGTCGCCCTCGGTTCCCTGGCCGACGCCGACGATTTTGTCGCCCGTCTTCAGCCGGCCGTCCTTGTCCGCCGCGCCGCCGGGCACCAGGTCGCGCACCACCACGTCGCCGTCGTCCGCCTGGAGCGTCGCCCCAATGCCGTCGAACTCCAGCCGCAGATTGATGGCGAACTCCTCCGAACTCGTCGGCGACATGTACGACGTGTGCGGGTCGAGCGCCTGGGTCATCGACGAAAGGACGATCTCGCGCAGATCGGCGTTGCTCAGCCGATGCTTCCACATCGTGTAATACTGATAGCGGCGGCGGAGCTTCTCGATCGCCTCCTTGCCTTCGATCTTATCGTCGGCCTTCAAGAGCAACAACTCGTACTTGATCCGCTTGCGCCAGCGGTCCTGGGCTTCCTCGGGCGTTTTGGCGTACTCCACGTCCTTGGCGTCGATCACGATATCTTCGTCGACCGTAAAATCGTGCTTCATGGCCAACGCCCGTTCGACCATCTTCATGCTCTCGTCGACCCGTTCGAGGAACCGCGAGTAAACCTGATAGCCGAAGCTCAGGTCGTAGTGACGGACCATGTCGTCCAGTTTGTCGGCCGACTTCTTGAATTCGTCGACATCCGATTGATAGAAGAACATTTTGCGCGGATCAAGCGCGTCGAAATACGCCTTGAACCATCGCTCGGCAATCTCGTCGTCCAACGGATGCTGCAAAAGATGGTCACGCTCCAGGAGCGACACGACGGCCCGGGCAATCTCGCGGTCGGGCGCGGTGGGCCCCACGGGGTCCGCCCAAGCCTGGGAAAGGACCGCCACCAGCACAACCGCCGCCGCCGAAACGCCTAGAACCCCAACTCGTAAATAAGTCGCCCTACGGATCATGAAACACCTCGTTTTGACTGTTCTCATTTGCCCAATGGGACTATTTCGCCCCATTGGTAATCGTAACCGGGCCGCGCATTTCGGGCAAGGTCGGCAAGGGGGTTGCCTTGGGGAGGGGGACAAAGCCCATTATACTACAAATACGTTGCTCGGCAGATGCGGGTTCTTGCGACCTGTTTTTCGCCGGAAGACATGATTCCGCGAGAATTCGTCAAAAAACCCGCGGTCGAAACCACCGGCCGAACCCCGTTTTCCAAGCCAACGCACTCGCTGGCCATCGTAACCGTTAGACCCCGGGGACTGGCTCATTTTTCGGCCCGATTGGCGTTGTGTGCTAAACACGCCCGGCGGCCGAAAAATGTGCCTGTCCCCTTGTTGGACGGTTCCGTCGTCACGCGACGTTCGATTGAGCCAATATTTCCACCTCGAAGGACACTCGACCATGATTCACTTGCTTCGCTGCCGTGCTTGGCCCATGGCGTTGGCCCTCCTCGTGACCGTCGTCCTTCTCGTCTGTCGCGCCGACGCCGCGCGGGCCGACACCTGGCCCCGCTTCCGAGGCCCCAACGGCTCGGGCGTCGCCACGGCCGAGAATATGCCCGACACCTGGACCGAAAAGGACTACGCCTGGCGCGTCGAACTCCCAAGCCCCGGCTTCTCCTCGCCCGTCGTTTGGAACGATCGAATTTACGTCACCTCGGGCGACGAAAAAACCGGCGAACAGATCATCCTGTCCCTCGACGCCGCGACCGGCAAGACCGTCTGGGAAAAGCGTTTCGCGGCCGACCCTTACAAAAAGCACCGCTTCAACAGCTACGCCACCTCCACCCCGGCCCTGGACGCCGACCACGTCTACGTCACTTGGGGCGGCCCCAAGGGCTCGACCGCCGCGGCCCTCGATCGGCAAACAGGCGAACTAAAATGGCGCCACGAAATGGGCCCCTTCCTCGCCATGCACAACTTCGGCGCCTCGCCCATGGTCGTCGGCGACACCCTCATCGTCATGAACGACCAGCAGAATCGCCGGATGCTTCTCGCCCTGGACCGCGCCTCGGGCAAGGTGAAGTGGAAGAGCGAGAAAAAACTCGAAACCGAGGAAGAATCCGAATTCGACCTCAACACGACCTACGCCACTCCCTGCGTGTTCACGCCGCCGGAGGCCGCCGTCCAGTTGATCGTCGGCCGCTCGCGGGTGGGCGTGATGAGTCTCGATCCCCAGACCGGCCGTCAAAACTGGAGGCTCGACCTGTTCGAGTTCCGTTCGGTCGGCTCGCCCACGATCGAGGGCGACCGCCTCGTGGCCATTTGCGGCAGCGGCGGAGGCGGCCAGCGAGCCGCCGTGATCCAGCCGGGCGTGCCCGAGCGAAACACCGAGCCCAAGGTGCTCCACGATGTCCAAAAAAACCTGCCCTACGTCCCCACGCCCTTGCTGCACGACGGCCTGCTTTACCTCTGGGCCGAAACGGGCCAAGTCAAGTGCATCGACCTGACCACCGGCAAGGAACTCTGGCACGGCCGCGCCCGCGGCAAGTTCTACAGCTCGCCCGTCCTGACCGACGGCAAACTCTATAGCGTCTCCGACAAAGGCAAAGTGACCATCCTCTCGGCCGGCCGAGATAAATTCGAGTTGCTCGGCCAGATCGATCTCGAAGAGCCCACCATGTCCACCCCCGCCATATCCGACGGCGTCCTCTACTTCCGCACCCTCACCCACCTCATGGCCCTGCCGAGCGGCGGGAAGACGGAGTAGCGGTTTTTTTCTCACCACCGAGGACGCGGAGGGCACGGAGGGTTTGGGGGAGAGAGTTCCGCGCCATTGGGGAGTTTTGCACCGGGAGCAAAATTTGTTTTGCGCCGAGGGGAAATGCGCCGCCCTTTTCATTGGGGCGGAATTGACGCGGCGTGGCGGCCGATCGGAAAGTCGCTTGGGGGAAGCGGTTGGGGCGAGCCGCCGTCATCAAGCGGTTCTTCATCTTCTTCGGGTTCTGGCGCAGAACTACTGTCGGTCGAGGGGGTGTGGCGCGTTGGGGGCTCTTTGGGCGAGTCGGCGGCTTCTTTGAGTAGCCGGAGCGCGCGGGGGCGTTCGTGGAAGAGGTCGAGCATTTCGTCGAGGTGGCGGAAGAGTCGGTCGAGGGCGCGGTCGGGGAGTTTCTCGATCCAGGGGTCGAGGATGGTGAGGAAGGCCTGTGCGATCTGCTGGTCGTCCATGACGGTGGGGCCGCGGGCGGCGAAGTCGCGGGGATTTTTTCGTTCGGCGAGCCATGCGGCGGCTCGCCAATAGCGGGCTTCGTCGGCGGCTTTTCGGATGCGGTGGAGGGATTCGATTTCGACGGCGTGTTCGGCGGCGGCGAGATCGGCGGCGAACTGGGGATCGCGCAGGGCGGTGCGGGTGATGGTGCTGTGGGAGCAACCGACAACACTCGCGGCGACGCGACGGCTGCTGCCGTTGGCCACGAGGGCGATGATTTTCTGACGTTTGAACGGGTCGAGCGATTCGGGGCGTCCGCCGCGGTTTTTTTTAGTTTTTGACATGGTTGAAGTGAGAAGGGCAGTGGTTCGTGGTTTATGGTTTGTTGGGGGCGTGTTGGGGACGCGGGGGTTTGGGTTTGGGGGTTGGTTGCGGGTCGAGGGTGGTGGAGGCGGTGTTCCGGCCGCTTCGATTCGACGCGCAAGGGCCCCGGCGATTTAGACGACGCGGGGAGAGGCCGCGTGGGTGATTGTCGGGAGCGTAGTAGAGCAGATGGCGAGGGGGGTTTTCAAGGCGAGTTTTTGGCCACCGCGGAGGCGGTAGGCAGAGGGCAGTTGTCGGAGATCAGGAGTCGGGATCGGGACGTCAGGGGTGGTAAGCGAGCCGGGTGGTGAGAGGTTATTACCACGCCTGCTTCCACGTTCCGAATCATCTTCAAGTTCTTCTTCTCATCCGCAATCGTGCCAGAGATGGTAGATCGTGATGTCCGTCGCTTTTCCTTTGTGGTCCAGCCAAGAGAAATCACGGCCATGCTTGCTTATGTGAATGGGCTCTACGTGAGGGTGTTCCGTCGCGTCAGGTGTGTGGCAAGCTTGGGGTAGCTGGACGGTGCCGAGCGACGTCATGCGTTCCGGCTCGCTCATCGCGGGAATCAAATGGCCGGCAATCGTTCTGCCATCGCGAGCATAGGCGAGCATCATGCCTTCCTGCATGGCCCATGCGTAATTGCCGCAGACGAATCGGATGAGACCGTCGTCGCAGTAATCACATCCAGCGAAGTGCGTGCTGTCCACTGGCTTACACTCGACGAAGAGTGCATCATATTCGGACACCACCATGCGCGGCTCGCAATCATCATGTCGAAGTTTGAAACAGAGGTCGGGGGACTTGGCCAGCCGTGTTCCGTCGAAATTCGCAACCGCTCCTTGCCTGCCGACACGGTCGTAGGTTTTTCGGCTGAACCCAGCGATACTCCCGTTCTGGCGAAGGTTGTTCTCGAGAACCGCGAGTAGTGCGGCGGTAACCTCGTCTTCTCTTGCCTCGGCGAGTTTGAATTCCTGTTCACGCAGTATCGCAATTGCGCGACACAACACGCGCCGAATGAGCAGGATCACGGGAAGCCCGAGACGTGGATGCGGAAGCCGATAGTCTTCCGGCGAAACGCCGAGCGTGAAGAATCCGGTTGACGTGGCTTCGCTCATGCATCCTCCGGCAGGCCGCATGCGTCAAGACGTTCTCGGATAATGTGCTGCGCGCAGAGACGGGCCCGCGTGACCGTCCACCATCTGCGCTGATTGAGCAGACCCAACAACAGACCGCCTTTCCTTGGCGCGTGTACGATGATCCGGCTGCACCCGCGCTGGTTGGCCGCTTCCATTGCCTTCCGCATCAGACTGGGATTGACGTTGACCGTTTCCGCTTCGCGGGAAACGGACAGGAAGAACCACGGTTCACGCCATGTGTCGGGCTGAAACTCTGCTTCGCGTACGGCAACATGTTCGCCGCAGACATCGAAATACGGCTCCAGCGATTCGTGCAATGTTGTCACAAAACCGGCACGCGTATCACGAGTTGTGCAATCGAGCGCAGCCCGACCCGCCTTGCGATACGAGGTGGCGGAGAACAGCGTATCTTCCGCGACCTGCACGGCATCCGCATCAAGGCCGTAGAGCTTGAAGATGAGCTCGTTCATCTCCCGCCATGGTTTCCTGGCATTCTCCTGGAGTCTTCGTGCCAAGCTACGAATCGTGGACTTGGTGGGGGTGCTGAGCGACGCGATGTCGGGGAATGGCAATGCGTCGAAATCCTGCTTTGTGAAAATCATGTGATCAGCACCTTGCGATACGCTGACCATCAGGGCGAAGTATCGAAACAGTGTGCTGTGCGCAAGCAGGTAGACGAGTGCGGCGAGCGTCTGCTCTTCCGGATGTCCGGCGCACGAATAGCCGTAGTAGCTTTGCGAAAATGCAAGCGATTGTTCGCAGAGATATGCCTTCGGTGAAAAGGTGTCTTCGCCAGGGGCTTTCGGGATAATCACCAGCGGCGGTTGATAAAGCTCTTCACGACGCGGCTTGTGAGCACTGCTTTGACCTTTGGAGTTCTTGCCAAACAACACTCCGTACTTTGTGAGTGCTTCATAGTCGACCACGAATCCCTCTGCGGGTGCGTCGAACACCCGGAGGTCAGCGAGGAAATCGACGTATTTTTGGACTGACTCTGGAGCGAGTATGTAGCCTTGCCCAGTCCTCTTTCTTCCGACATCCCATTCAAGCCAACGTTGCTCAAGCGTCTTCTGTAACGGGTCCAAGAGCGATCGCATCACTTCCACGTCGAGCCATGTCCCGAGCGACAGCGTCTTGAGCGACCACGGCTGTTGTTCAACGCTCGCGGCGCTGATTGGATGCGCTACTTCATAATCGATGCGAAAACGCCCTTCGCCGTTCAGGTCGGGTTCGTAGCTGGGTGCTGCATAGTGGAACCGGTTGTTAGCCTTCGGAATTCTGTTGCGCGCGAAGAGCAGACAGAACGGCATGTCGACGCTCTCCCAAACAGCCGTCTTCCGTAGGTTGGCCCCGTTCATGATTCCCGTTACGTCGACACTTTGCAGAGTTGCACGCCATGCTTCAAAGCCAACACCTTTCGTCCGGCCGAAAAGCCGTGCAGGCATGGCAAGTGCAATGACGCCGTCCGATCTGGCCCACTCCATCGCGCGCCAAAGAAAGGGAAGGTCGGGGTTGTAGTCAGGGTTCTGATAGCGTTTCGCTAACTCGTTCAGGCCGCGAGAGTCAAGCACCCGCCGCCCGATTGCCGTGAACTCCGCATTGCGTGCATCGATGGCGGTTTTACGTTCTTCCTTGTCCGCCTCGTCTTCGCCTTCCTCTTTCCTGGCGCGTAGTCGCGTCCACGGCGGATTGCCAATCACGATATCGAATTTCCTATCGAATTCGCGTGGGATCTCAGGACCGAGACTGCCGAGCGGGAAGACGGCGGACTCCTTGTCCGCATCGTCTTGGTCTCCGAAACGATGGAGCACCTCGCCACGGAGGTTCCGCGGGAACTTCAGGGCACGTGGTGGCCGCGGGGAGGCGTTGAGTTCGATGGCGGTGATGTAAAGCGCCAGTGCGGCCAAGCGAAGCGCCGACTCGCTGATGTCGAAGCCACGGACTTGATTATACAGGATACTCTGAATCACGGCGGTCTTTGGCCGTTCGCCGTCGCCCTGCCAACGCTCTCGAAAGAGACGGCGAAAGGCGAGCACGAGGAAGATGCCTGCTCCGCACGAGCTGTCAAGCACTTTCGCGTTTACGGGGTCTTTCACGGCGGCGAACGCCTCATCGACCATCAGCTTCGCGATGGTGCGTGGCGTGTAATGAACACTCGTGTCGCGCGCGGTGCGCGGGTCGGCACGGTGACTGAAGCTTTCATACACCTGACTCAACACGCCCACCGGAATATGCGCGAAGTCGAGGTCGCCCCAATCAATCTCCATCTGAAAATCGCCTCCCACGGCACACCAGCCACGGAGAATCGCCTGGAGGTGGCTGAATATCCTTTTGCCGACGAGATGCTGTGTGCGATTGTAGAAGCCCACGTATGCCGCTTCGCGCTTGGCTCGATCGTCAATCGCGATCGATTCATCGATGAGCGGGAGGAAGTCGCCGTTGAAGGTTGCATCGAGCCACGCGGAGGTCTGCGCCGCTTTCTCGGCCGTGGAGAAAGCGTCCTTGAGTTCCGTTGCCGCCGGGCAGATACCATCCGGGCCGGACAATTCGCCTTCCAGCACGATGCGACGATCGATCAAGAAACGAAAGAAGAGCGCCCGGCCGGCCATCGAGAGGACTTCGATCGCGTCGATCCGTCCGTGTCCGTCCTGCGGCACAAACTCATTTGTTGTTTGCGTGAGCAAGTCAAAGATCTTGCGATAGACGTAGTCCGTGCCGTGCAGTCTGCCGTTCTCTTCAAAGGTGCCATGCACGAGGCTCTGGAAAAAGAAGGGTGCGGTCTTGCTGCCTTCGTCGATAATCTTTACAGGCCGCGTGTCGTTCGCCTCGTGAAACCCGATGGGGAAGATCTCCAGCGAACCGGACCACACAACCCCAAGCCAAGCAGGATCGCTGCGATTCGCCAGTTGCCGCCGCAAGGCCGCAAGCGAGGCGCTATCGACCTTCGGTTCTGCACACGCATCCACAAGGTAAAGCAGCGCTGTGCCTTGATGCTCAGCGACCGCCGTAAGCATCGGCGTCTGGTTGCTTTGTTTGGGGAGCAGGTCGAGGTAATCGAGCTGCGATGGAGTGGAAAGCTTCTCGTCGAGGCGGACAAAATCCGTGCAGCCGTAGGCGGCCAGCCGTCTTGCCAACGGTCGCGGTTCTACATTTGACGGTACCGTTGACATCAGGTCGCGTCTCCGTGCCGAACGACCTCTAAAACTATGGAGGGAGTCAAGGCAAACGTCGATCTCTTCACAGACTTCGCCATTGACAGCCCCTTGATCTTACGGCAATTTGCGAGGTTGAACCAGTACCGTGGAGTGGCCGATTGTTGTCAGGGACACGTCTCTTCTCGATTCGGGAGCTTGCTTGTCACTCTTGGTGAAATACGATGGTTCTTCCGGTAGGTATGTTGAGTATCGTGTGCTCTTTTTAATCGTGAAGCGTGACCCAAGCGTTAACTCACCCCCCCTTCACGGGGACTGTGCTTGGGAACCCCGGGGCAACAAACGGCCTTCGGTCCAGACTGTCGAACCTGTGGAAAGGAGATTACCTTTTCGTCGTGACTCTGCCACCTTCTTCTTAAGCCGCGACCGAAAGATCGAATGCCCGCTTTTCACCTTTCGTTTTTCTCCTTTTAATAAGCGTTCCGGTGCCGCAACCCGCGCCACACGGTCATGAAGAGAATTTTCAAATCCAGAAGCATCGACCAGTTGGCGATGTAGTAGAGGTCGCAGCTCAACCGGTGGCGAAGCGACGTGTTCCCTCGCCAGCCTTGGACTTGGGCCCAGCCGGTCATGCCCGACTTGACGCGGTGGCGCTGCTGATAGCCGGGCAGGGTTTGGGCGAAGCGTTCGACGAACACGCCGCGCTCGGGCCGCGGGCCGACCAGGCTCATGTCGCCGGCCAGGACGTTGAACAACTGGGGCAGCTCGTCCAAGCTCCAGCGGCGCAGACAGCGGCCCAGCGGCGTGCAGCGGCCATCGGCGGCCGTAGCCCAGACGGGACCCGTTTCACGCTCGGCGTCGACGCGCATCGTGCGGAACTTGAGCATCGAGAACGACCGGCCGCCCAGACTCGCTCGCGCCTGGCGATAGAAGACGGGCCCGGAGCTGGTGAGTTTCACGGCGGCGGCCAGCGCGGCCATCAGGGGCGCGAGCAGCACCAGCGCGGCCGAGCCGACCACGAGATCGACGGCCCGTTTGGCCCAACGGGCCCAACCGGCGTGCGGGTTTTGACGGAGGCTCAGGAACCCCACGTTGTCGATTTCGAGCATGCGCAGTTTCATGCCGGCCACCTTGGGCACGTCGGGCACGAGTTGCACTTCGGCCAGGACGTTGCCCAGCGCGGCGTAGACGCGCGGCAGTTCGGCGTAGCGCGAAAACGGCAGGGCGACGAACACGTGATCGACGTCGTGCTCGGCGACGATTTGTTCGAGGCAATCCAACGAGCCAAGCAGCGGGGCGGCGGCGGGCGCGGTTTTCGCGCGGTCGTCGACGAACCCGACGACTTCCAGGCCGGTCCAGGCGTTGGCACGGATCGCCACGACCACCCGGCGGCCCACGCGACCCGCGCCGATCACGAGTGCCCGGCCGTGATTGAGCCCTCGACCGCGCAAATGGCTCACGACTCGCCAGACGGCGCGGCGGGCGAGAATCAGGCCGGCAATGTTCATCGCGGGAAAGAGCGCCAGGGCGAGCCGCGATTCGTACAGATCGCGGCGATAGAACGTCACGGTGATGACCAGCGCGAACAGCAGTCCAGCCGCGCGGCAGACGACGCCCAATTCGTGGGGCAGCCGCCGGAGCCGGTGAATTTCATAGAGGCCCGCCAGATGATAGGCGACCGCCGCCAGCACCAGCACGGCGGGCAGCGCCCCGGCGACCAACGGCAAGTCAGGCACGCCGCGCGGCGAGGGCACCGTGGTGAACCGCACGGCATAGGCGGCCATCCACGCCGC
>DATECS010000010.1:0-13184 GCA_035286785.1 Thermoguttaceae bacterium
ATCGTCCGCGGTCTGTTACGTGGCCGCCGGCTGCCCGAGCCGCTTTATTGGGCCGACCGGCTGAGCCGGGAAGCGGCGAGGGTGTGACGGCTGGGCCCGGCGAAGGGGACAGGCACATTTTTCGGCCGTTAAGTGTATCCAGATCGCAACGCCAAGGGGGGCCGAAAAATGAGCCAGTCCCTGGTAGTTTGGGCGATTTCCGGGCGGAAAAACCTCTTGCCGCCGGTTGCCCGGGCGAGTATCCTGGGGGTCTGCCCTGCGTCGGGTGGGAAGGACTGCGGAGTTTGGGGCATGGTCGGCAACCCTCCCACCAGTACCATGAAATGAGGGGCATGCAGTCCGTACTCCTCTCGCTCCGCGAGAGGTCAAAACTCGGTCACAACCTCTCGCGGAGCGAGAGGAGTACGGGGTAGCCGTTGTGAGTTTTTTTCGTTTCTATTGGAAGCGTTTTCCGTACTACGTTCGTTTTAGGAGAGTCGTGAATGGCAGCGCAAGTTGATCCTGAAAAATGCACCGGTTGTGAAGAGTGCGTCGAGACGTGCCCGTTGAACGCCATCGAGATCCAGGACGCCCTTGCCGTGGTGGACGAAGACACGTGCAGCGATTGCGGCGCGTGCGTCGACGTGTGCCCGGCGTCGGCCATTACGGTCGAATAGCGCGTTTTGTTTTTCGTTCGACGCTGATTTCGTCACCTCGGAAAACCCGCGGCAGGCCATCGCGCGATGGCCTGCCTTTTCTTCTCTTTTTCGCTTCCGGTCGCTCGACCGGCGATGCTTGTCTTTTCACATAGAGGCTATCCGAAAACGGGGACAGGCACCCTGCATCTAGCGTTTAGGGGATGCTTAACCCACAACATCCGGGAGCCAGTCCCCGTTTTCGGATAGCCTCATAACGTCGATCTTCCGACGCTGGATAGATCCCGATGGCCCGCATGGATGCACGTGCCTTCCCGTTCCGCCTTCCCGCCGACGCCCACCCGAACGTCGAGCGGCTGATCGAGCACAACCATCGACGCTGCGCCGCGTTGGCGGCCGCGGGCGGCGCTCGGCCCGTGCAGTCGGTGGGAATCGTCGGGGCCGGTCTGATGGGAACCGCCGTGGCCGCCGCGTCGTTGTCCGCGGGGCTGAACGTCGTGGTGCATGACGTGGATCGGGCAACGCGGGACCGGGCTGCCGAAAACACGTTCGTCCACTTGACCGCCCAGGGTCGCGTGCGGCCTTACCAGGCGGAGCGACTGCTCGATGAGCATCTGTCGGTGAGCGACCGGCTCGACGACGTGGCCCGGTGCGATCTGGTGCTCGAATCGATTATCGAACGGCCCGAGGTGAAACGCGACCTTTATGCCGAGTTGGAGCCGATGTTGGCCGATCGCGCGGTCTTGGCCACCAACACGTCGACCATCCCGATCGAGCAATTGGCCGCCGAGCTTTGCCGGCCCGAGCGATTCTGCGGGCTGCACTTCTTCCATCCGGTCGCCGAGCGTCCGTTGGTCGAGGTGGTTCGCGGACCGAGAACGTCGATCGCCACCGTGGCCGCCGCGATTAGTTACGCACGGTCGATCGGCAAGATGGCCCTGGTGGTCCGCGACGGGCCGGGCTTCGTCGTCAACCGGCTGCTGCTGCCCTATCTGACCGAGGCGGTCGAACTGCTCAGCGACGGCGCGAGCGTCGAGCGAGTCGAAAGCGTGGCCACCGCGTTCGGCATGGCCAAGGGCCCGCTGGCGCTGCTCGACGAAATCGGACTGGACACGGCCATTGCGGGCGGCCGCGTCCTGTGGCAAGCGTTTCCGCATCGCGTGGCGATCTCGCCATTGTTGATCGCCATGTACAAGGCCGGCCGGCTCGGCGTCAAATCGGGCGCGGGATTTTATCGCTACGACGAAAGCGAACGAGAAGACAAAGCGTGCCACTGCTTGCGAGAATCCCAAGAACGTGGGGATATGAGCGAAGGCACTGCTTGCCGGAAAGCGTGGCGGCATGGAAAAACCGCAAACAGTGCGGACCCGGACGGCATGGAACGACTTCCCCGGCAAGCAGTGGCACACACCGGTGTCGATCCGGTCGCGCTAGAAAAAATTGCTCAGTGGTCGCGGACGCCGCAAACGCTCAACGACGCCGACATTCTCGACCGGATGCTCTTGCCGATGGTCGTCGAGGCCACGCGGCTACTCGAAGAGAAAAACGTGGACGACCCGCGCGACGTCGATCTGGGCGTGCTGTTTGGGCTCGGATTTCCGCTGGCCCGGGGCGGCCTGCTCCGTTGGGCCGACACGCAGCGGGCGGCCGAGATTCTCGCGCGGCTCGGGCGGCTCAATTCGCTGGGCCCTCGGTCCGAACCGACCGCGTTGCTGCGTCGCATGGCCGCCGAGGGTCGGCCGTTCTACGCTCCACCGCTCGTGCCGGTCCACGAAGAGCTATTTCCGTCGCTTGACGTTCCTTCGGCCAAACCGCACAATGAGGGGGTGCCTGAGCCGGGCCTCTAACCCGGATTTCTCACCACGAGAACACGGAGATCGTCCACTTAAAAAAATTGGAACCACAGATGGACACAGATAAACACAGATGGGATTTAAGCACAAATCTGTGTTTATCTGTGTCCACCTGTGGTTTCAAAAAATCTCCGTGTTCTCCGTGCTCCGTGGTGAGTATGGTAGTGAGAAATATCGCCTAGTCGCACCCCAGCCGAGGAATAATCGTCATGGGCAAATTCGCCGTCATCCTGCCGGCTGCCGGCCGAAGCAGCCGGTTCCACGACACGCACTACAAGAAGCCGTTCGCGCCGCTGGCCAATCGGGCCGTGTGGATTTATTCGGCCGAGCGATTCTTGAATCGCGACGACGTGGTGCAAGTGATCCTCGTGATCGCGCCGGAAGATCGCGTCGACTTCGATTTCAAGTTTGCCTCGAATGTGGCCATTTTGGGAATTGATGTGGTCGAGGGCGGCGCCGAACGGTTCGACTCGGTCCAGGCGGCCCTGGCCCGGGTAAAGCCCGAGGCCGATTACGTCTGCATCCACGACGCCGCGCGGCCGTGCTTGGCCGACGTGTGGATCGACCGCGTGTTCGAGGAAGCCCAACGGAGCAAGGCCGCCATTTTGGCCGTGCCCGTGTCGAATACGTTGAAGCGGGTCGGCGCCAATCATCGGATCGAGGAGACGGTGTCGCGCGAGGGGCTCTGGGAGGCCCAAACGCCGCAGGCCTTTTCGCGCGAGTTGTTGTTGGACGCCTACGCCCGGCGCGGCACGTTCGCGGCCACTGACGACGCGCAACTCGTCGAGCGGCTGGGCAAGCCGGTCACCGTGGTGCTCGGCTCGGCGGCGAACATCAAAATCACCACGCGCGACGACCTACGGCTGGCCGAACAGGCGATGAAAGTCTTGCCGAAACCGAAGTTCGACCGGCCGGCCCATCCGTTCGCGGATGACAATATGTGGCGGTGACGCAGCAGGTAGTAGGCAGAGGGCAGCAGGCAGAGTAATTGTAGGGTGCGTCTGGACGCACCAACCCCATCGTGATGAACCATTGGTGCGTGCAAGCACGCACCCTACGTGTAGAGGAAAAAATCGTGGCTGACGTTTTTACTGAACTTACCTGGCGAGGGCTGATCCATCAGACGACCGATGACGCGGGACTGCCCGGCTGGTTGGCCGAGCGGCCGCGGACCGTCTACGCGGGCTTCGATCCCACAGCCGACAGCCTGCACGTCGGCCACCTGATGGCGCTGATGATCCTGCGGCGTTTCCAGGCGGCGGGCCACCGGCCCATCGCCCTGATCGGCGGCGCCACCGGCATGATCGGCGACCCCAGCGGAAAAAGCGAAGAACGCCAGTTGCTCTCCGAGGACACGCTCCGCGCGAACGTCGAGGGGATGCGGGCCCAGATGCGGCGATTCCTCGATTTCGACGACCCGCGATGCGGCGCGATCTTGGTGAACAACTACGATTGGGTCGGGCGGTTCGGATTTCTCGAATTCTTGCGCGACGTCGGCAAGCATTTTCCCGTGAACGTCATGCTGACCAAGGATTCGGTCCGCAGCCGGCTCGAACGGACCGACTCGGGCCTGAGCTACACCGAGTTCAGCTACATGCTGTTGCAGGCCTATGATTTCGTCCACCTGCGGCGCGAGCACGACTGCCAGTTGCAGGTCGGCGGCAGCGATCAGTGGGGCAACATCACGGCCGGCATCGACCTGGCCCGGCGATTGGACGGCGTGCAACTCTACGGCATGACGTGCCCGCTGTTGACCAAGAGCGACGGCACGAAGATGGGCAAAACTGAAAGCGGCGCCCTGTGGTTGGCCGCCGAGCGGGTGAGCCCCTATCAGTTCTACCAGTATTGGATCAACCTGGACGACGCCGACGTGGACAAGTGCCTGCGGTTCTTCACCGATCTGGATCGTCCGCGGCTTGAGGCGGTCGTGGCCGAGCATCTGGCCGATCCTAGCCGCCGCTCGGGCCAGCGATGCCTGGCCACGGAGCTGACCCGACTGGTCCACGGCGACGAGGGTCTCCGCGTGGCCCAACGGGCGACCGAGATTTTCTTCGGCGCGGAGATCGACAATCTGTCCGACGACCAACTCGTGCAAATTTTCGCCGACGTGCCGAGCAAACAACTGCCGCGCGAGACGCTCGCCGGCGACGGCCTGCCGATCATCGACGCCCTGTGCGCGGCCGGCCTGTCCGCCAGCAAAGCCGAGGCCCGGCGCACGATCGACCAAGGCGGCGCCTACGTGAACAACCGCCGCATCGACGGGATCGACCGGCGACTGGGTCCGGGCGACCTGGCAAGCCAAACCGTGATGGTCCTCCGCTCGGGAAAGAAACGGTATGCGCTCCTGCGGTTTGTCGAGGAGTGAGACAATCGTAGGTCAGGCTGTGCCTGACAAAGAAAGCAAACTACGGCAGATTAAGCTATCGGTCACAAGTTTTGGAGGAATGCCGATGCCTCGTTACTGGGTGATTGCCCCGGTTGAATCAAAACCACGCGAGCTCTTCGACAAGGTATGGCAATTTGATCTCACCAATAATCTCATCTCGATAGGCTGGAAACAGCTTGGTGATGTGTCAAACATGAGCCGTGAGGAGCTCTCCGAAGCTGTGGCATCCACCTACCCTGATAAGCCACCGCAGACGAAGGGTCTCTATGCAAACATGATCTGGGCTTTCTATCACGAAATCAACCCAGGCGACATCATTGTCGCACGAAGAGGACGTAAGACTCTCACGGCGGTCGGCAAAGTGAATGGACCGGCGTATTATACTCCAGGTAAGTGCCCCGATCATGGGCATCCCCACTTCATGGAAGTCTTATGGCAGTCGCAGCCTCGCGACAAGGACTACCACGGCATAGTCTTCCCGATGCGTACGCTCGCAGAATTGACAGAACAACAGTTCCGTAGTCTCGTGGAGGGTTCAGGCATGCCTCCAATCACGCAAGAGATTACCGGGACTACCGAGAACGCAAGCGAGTTTGTTCTTGAGAAGTACTTGGAAGACTTCATCGTCAGTAATTTTGACGCGATTTTCAAGAAGAAGTACAAGATATACGAAGAATCTGAACAGATCAACGGCCAGCAGTATCCGACTGACATAGGCACGATTGACATCCTCGCGATTGAGGCAGAGTCCAGCGCCTTCGTGGTCATCGAACTCAAGAAGGGCCGTCCATCGGATCAAGTGGTTGGTCAGACGCTCCGGTACATGGGGTGGGTCAAGGAGAATCTGTGTACGAATGGGCAGGCTGTGAAAGGATTGGTCATTTGCCGTGATGCCGATCCGAAGCTTTCATACGCACTGGCAATGACAAACAATATTGATGTTCGATACTACAGTGTTTGGTTCAAGCTCAGGGAGGCTCCCTGACAAAAACGGAGCAGCAGACGACAGTTATTATTGATCGCCCGATCGCCTCGCTTCATAGACCTGGGGAGTGGGACCAATGAAACCGAAAGTCTACGTCGAAACTAGTGTATTGGGATATCTGACGTCATGGCCAAGCGGTGATTTGGTTGTGGCCGGACGCCAGAAGATTACTCGTGATTGGTGGCGTTACGCATCGAGAACCTTCAACTTGGTTGTCTCCGAACTCGTCCATCGTGAAGCGAGCGTCGGCGATCCCCAGGCAATTCACGACCGACTGGAAGCCCTTGAAGGCCTTCCGGTCCTAGCCATCGGCCAACCGGCCGTCGAACTCTCCCGGGTTCTCGTCGAGAGAGGGGCCGTACCTCCGACGGAACCGGAAGACTCGCTTCACATTGCCCTCGCGGTGGTCAATGGCATAGAATATCTAGTGACGTGGAACTTCAAACACATCGCCAATGCCGCCATGCGATCAAAGATCGAAAACGCCTGTATTGCGGAAGGTTACGATCCTTGCACGATCTGCACCCCCGAAGAACTCCTGGAGCCGGAAAACCATGTGTGACGATCCGATTGTCGAAGAAATTCGACGCACGCGACACGCCCATGCGGCGCAGTTTGACAACGACCTGTCAGCCATTGTGGCGGATCTTTGTCGGTTGGAGCAGCAGAGTGGTCGGCGGCACGTCAACTTCCCGCCTCGTTTGCTTGAGAAGCAGATCGCACAAACAGAGCGACGCCAACCGTAGGTCAGGCACTCCGTGCTTGACACCAATAAACAACGGCGACGAACCGTGAGCGAACGTCAGGCACGGGGTGCCTGACTTACCGATGAACGTCGAACATGGCCCAACGTAAGCCACATCCTAGTGCGTCGGCGTCCAAGGTTCGAGCGTTGGGCTTCTTCTCAACCGTGTCGCGTCTTAAGGCGTTGGCCGGTGTCATCTGCCTGATCGCGGCCGCGTGGGTCGTCTACGAACCGTCGATCCACGGCGGATTTCTGTTGGACGACGGTCTTTTGCTGACCGACAATGCGATCGTCAAGTCGTCCGATGGACTGAGCCGCTTCTGGTTTTCGACCGATCCGGTTGACTACTGGCCCGTGACCAACACGTCGTTCTGGCTCGAATGGCGGCTCTGGGGAATGAATCCGACGGGCTACCACGTCACGAACCTCGTGCTGCACGTCGTCGGCTGCCTGCTGATTTGGGTCTTGCTTCGGCAATTGGGAATTCCCGGCGCGTTTTGGGCCGCGTTGCTCTTCGCCGTCCATCCGGTGAACGTCGAGTCGGTCGCCTGGATCGCGCAGCGTAAAAACGTCCTCGCGCTGGTCTTTTTTCTACTGTCGGCCATCTGGTATCTGAAGGCCGACGCCGAGTCGCCGCCCGAGCAATTCAAAATTTGTCGTCCGACGGTCGGCGGATGGTATGGGCTAAGTCTCCTGGCGTTCGTCGCGGCCATGTTGAGCAAGGGCTCGGTGGCCCTGTTGCCCGTGATGCTTTTGGCCGTCGTGTGGTGGCGGCGTGGCCTGTCGCGTTGGGACTGGCTGCGGACCTCGCCGTTCTTCGCGGTGGCCGTCGTGCTGACGTGCGTGAATATCTGGTTCCAGTCGAACCACGGCGAGGAGGCCGTGCGGGACGCGGGCTTCTTGGAACGCCTGTTGGGCGCGGGAGCTGTTGTGTGGTTCTACTTGGGCAAAGCCCTGCTGCCCGTGGACCTGGCGTTTGTCTATCCGAAATGGCACATCGACGCCGGCAACTGGCTCTGGTGGCTGCCGCTGGCCGCCGCCGCGGGCACAACGGTCGCGTTCTGGTGGTTTCGTCGCGGCTGGGCCCGGCACGTCTTCCTCGCGTGGATCGTCTTCTGCGCGGCGCTCGTGCCCGTGATGGGTTTCACCGACGTGGGGTTCATGAAGTATTCGCTCGTGGCCGACCACTACCAGCACGTTGCCCTGGTCGCGGCGGTCGCGGCGGTGGCGGCCGGCTGGTGCGCCGCGCGTCGTCGGGCCGGCGGCATGACGCGGTGGGCCGCCGACGCGGTGGCTGTGGCCGCGGTGGCCGCCTTGGTCCTGCTTGGCCGACAACAGAGCGGGCACTATTGCGACCCCTTGACGCTTTACGAAACGTCGCTCGTGAAAAACCCCGACTGCGCGTTGCTCCACAACAACCTGGGCAAGGCCTACTCGGAACTCGGACAGACGGAAACGGCGCTGGAGGACTATCGCCGGGCGCTGGCGATTGACCCTGACTCTTCCCAGGTACACAACAACCTGGGGGTCGTCCTGCGCCGGATGGGCCAATTGCGAGAATCCATCAAACACTATCGCCACGCCGTGCGTCTCCATCCCGACAGCGCCGAGGCCCATAACAATTTGGGCGTCGCGCTGGGAGAAACGGGCCAAACCGACGAGGCCCTTAAAGAGTTTCACGAGGCGCTGCGGCTGAAGCCCAACTATCCCGGAGCGCTGAACAACCTTGGAAACCACCACGCGCGGGCCGGTCAGTCGGACAAGGCCGTGGAATATTTTCGACAGGCGCTGCGTCTGGATCCGGATTACGCCGAGGCACTCTATAACTTGGGCAACGAGTGGATGAAAGCGCGTCAGTTTCAGGACGCGGTGGATTGTTATCAGCAGGCGATCCAGGCAAGGCCCGACTACCCCGAGGCGTACGTCAATTTGGGCAGCGCACTGGCCCAAAGCGGCGGGCTTTCCGAGGCCATTCGCTGCTTCCAGGAGGCCTTGCGGCTTCAGCCCGATTGCTTCGAAGCCCGCTCGAGCTTGGGCAAGGCGTTATGCGACACGGGACGCATGGGGGAGGCGATCGGTCAGTACCGGGAAGCCCTGCGGCTTCGGCCCGAGTCGGCCGAGGCATTCTTCGGGCTGGCCGTCGCGCATGCGAAGGCCGGACACAGGCCGGAATCACTCGCGGCGGCGAAGAACGCATTGAAGCTCGCTCGATCGTCCGGCCAGACGGAGTTTGTGAAACAGATCGAGGGCTTGATCGTGGCGTTGGAGAAGTCATAGGCCGGGTCGTGACCCGGCGATACGCACGCGACCTTCGGTTGCCGGGTCACGACCCGGCCTACGAGGTTATCTGGCGTTGCCCAATCCGGAGGCCGATACCTTCGTCTCGCCGGGCGCGACGCCCTCTTTTTCATCTGCTCGCGTTTCATACTCGCGGAACGTGACCGTTTTGAAGGCGGCCATTTGCTCGCCGGCCCCGGCGACGCGGCGCAAGTCGGATTCGACGAGCCGGGGAACCAGATGGTGCTCGCTGCGTAGCACTTCCTTGCTGGTCGTCAGCCCGCGGCGTGTCTTCAGCGTGAAGATGATCCGCGTGGGAATCTCGTGTCTCTCGGCCAACTCCTGGTTGACGACCAGCCGTGGAAACGGCGGCCGGCTGCCGGGGCGAAGGAACGTGTTGAGCCGCGCGGACCAGTCGCAAAACTGGTGATACTGGCGAACCACCTCGCGGTTTTCCGACCGGGCGGCCAGCACGCGGTAGCTCATCCACGGACTATCGAACACCTGCTCGCTCGTCTCCTCGTCGACGTTTTTCTCGAAAATCGGGTCGTAGAGGAACTGCTTCCGGCGGTCCTTCGTACCCACGGAAAGACTTTTCAATCGCTCGATCGCCTGGCGAACGATCGTCGGGCTAAGGTCGGTTCGCAGCTTTCGTTCGACGTCGAGCAGAATCAAGCGGCTGTTGGCCGGGTCGAAGATAATCACCTCCGGCGGATCGTTGAGAAAATCGTAGACCACCCCGCGATGGAAGATGGTGGTGCTCCGCAACGACGGCCCCTGTTCGTTCTCCTCGTCCTCTTCGGTGAACACACTGTTTTCAATGCGGAAATCGTCGGCGCGGGAGGTTGCCTGCGTCAGGATCAACACGACCCAGGCGAGCAGGACGCTGATGCAAAAAGTTCGAGTCATGACGAACCCTCGTCGATTATTTTCGCGCTCGCCGCCGCGCGGAGCGGAACTTGTGCTGCCGGAACCTCTTTTTACCGCACGCAGAATAGTGCAAAAACCCCGTGCGTGTAAAGCTGAGTAGTTAGCGGCGAGATTGCGGGGTTTTGAACTGGCGGCGGGCGATCCTTGACGGTTTGCCGTGATCTTGTTACGCTGGGTGTTTTCCGATTCGTCGGCCCAGCGGGGGATTAGCTCAGTTGGGAGAGCGTCTGGCTGGCAGCCAGAAGGTCATCGGTTCAAGTCCGTTATCCTCCACTCCCTAAACCCTTTCGCGACAATGGGTTGCGAAAGGGTGTTTTTTGACCGTAGGGCATCGTTTCCGCGGTCTTGGCGTCTCGCGTTGGCGTCCTTGACGGGGTGGCCCGTTTTTCGGTCAACACTCGGACCGATCCACACACTCCCGCGGCCGATCTCTCCATGCCCGGTTGAGGAGTCGGCGACGACGGCGTTTGGTCGCCGTTGCGGGGGGTGTCTTCTAGCAGAAAAGAGGGTGGCACTCACAAGCCTCTGCCTTTTAGAAAGCGAGAGCCCGTCCATGTCCACATCGTCCAGCGACTCCGCCCCCCGCGACAAAGCCTGGTTTCGGCAACTCAACGGCTATCACTGGCTGGTGCTGTCCGTTTGCACGGCGGCTTGGGCGTTCGACTGTCTGAGCCAGCAGATTTTCAATCTGACGCGCAAGCCGGCGATGGACTCGCTGACCGATTCGCTGATGAGCGCCGAGCGCTTCGCGCCGCTTACGACCACCGCGCTCATGGTGGGTTGGGCCACCGGGGGCATCATCTTCGGCATTCTCGGCGACCGCATCGGCCGGGCGAAGACCATGACGATCATGATCCTCTGCTTCTCGATCTCGACCGGTCTCTGCGGGCTGTCGGTCACGGTGTGGGATTATCTTGCCTATTGCTTTGTGATGGGCGTGGGCGCGGGCGGCATCTTTCCCATCGGTTGCACGCTGGTCGCCGAAAGCCTGCCCGACAAAACACGCTCCCCGGCGCTGGGCATGATGCAGACCTTCTCGGCGGTGGGCAACGTCGGCGCCGGGCTGATTGCCTTGGGAATTGTGGCTCTCTTGGCCGCGGGCGTCGTTTCCACGTATTGGCGGTGGCTGTTCAGCATCGGAATCATTCCGTCGCTTTTGGCCGTGATCGTGGCGAGCAAACTCCGCGAGCCGGACGTTTGGAAACGGGCCGTCGCCGAGGGAAGGACCAAGAAGGCCGGCTTGGGCCAATTGTTCGCCGAGCGTCGCTGGCGACGCAACGCCATCGTGGGTCTGTTGTTGGCCGCCTCCGGCGTGGTCGGACTCTGGAGCATCGGCGTTTTTTCGAACGACCTGACCCAGTTGTTCGTCGGCTCGCAGTACGACGACGCGCGGCGTCTCGCGGGCGAATCGGCCAAGGATCGCGAGTTCGTGGCCCTCGCGCTGGCTTCGTCCGACAATTTTGCCGAGGCGAAAAAAGGCACTATTCTAGACCGCCAGCTACTGGGCGAGACGGCCAATGACACCGTCCCGCAAATACTCTACAAAGCTGCGATGGATCTGGAGACACACAATCAGGCCGTGTCGCCCGAGGCCGTGTTGGCACAAGTCCGGCAGCACGGCAAGGACGGCAAGGCCGTGTCGGAAGAGGATTTGTCGCGCATGAAGGAGATTCTGGCGTCGCCGACGGCCGAGTCGTCGCTTGCGGAACACGTCGCTCGCATCGCGACCCGGCAAAAAGCGCGCAACATCACCGTGCTCCAGTGGGCCGCCGTGACGCTGATTTGTTTCAACATCGGCGCGTTTTTCGGCATGTACGCCTTCGCCAAGGTTTCGCAAAAACTCAACCGTCGGCCGACGTTCGCCATTTTCTTCACCCTCGCGATGGTCAGCACGGCCGTGGCGTTCGCCTTCATGTCGAAAATGCCGCGCGACCTGTGGATGGTGGCGTTGATGGGCGGGGCCCAATTGTCCGTGTTCGGTGGCTATGCAATCTACTTCCCCGAACTGTTTCCCACGCGACTGCGGAGCACGGGCACGTCGTTCTGCTACAACGTGGGCCGCTACCTCGCCGCGTTCGGTCCGTTGACCTTGGTTGTGCTGAAACCCCGTCTGATCACTCATTTAGGCGACCCGGTGCTCGCCTTCCGCTATGCCGGCGTCGTCATGTGCTCGTGCTATCTGGTCGGGCTCGCCGCGCTGTTGTTCGCCCCGGAAACCAAGGACCAGCCGCTGCCGGAATAGCCGAAGTCTTCCGAGCCGCGATACCGAAATCTCGCTCAGACCGATCCAAGTCGCTCGCCGGGTTGGACCGGATAACCTCGCAAGAAGGCGTCGACCGGCAACATGCGTTTGCCGGCCGGTTGAAGGCTTTGGAGGAGAACGGCTCCTTCGCCGGCGGCGACCATCAGGCGATCGCCCGATGCTTCGAGTACCGTGCCCGGCGGGGTCGATTGCCCGGACGAATCGACTGTCGTGACCGGACCCAGGATGAGCCGCGCCGGTTCGCCACCCGTTCGATGCCAGAAGGTGTACGCCTTGGGCCACGGGTCCATGGCGCGAACGTGGTTCTTCACGGCCGCGGCCGGCCGGGTCCAGTCGATCAGTCCGTCTTCCTTTTTCAGTCGTGGCGCTCGCGAGGCCAGCCGCGGGTCTTGCTCGATCGGCCGGACGTTGCCCGCCGCGAGTGCGTCGAGCGTTCGCAGCACGAGCGGTCCGCCCAGGCGGCAAAGCCTCGCCTCGAGTTCTGCGGCCGTTTCGTCGGGACCGATCGGCGTCGAGGCCTGGGCGATGCACGGACCCGCGTCCACCGTCGGCGTCATGTGAATTACCGTCACGCCGGTCGTCGTCTCGCCGTGACAAATGGCCCAGGCCACCGGCGCCGCCCCGCGATACTTGGGCAACAACGACCCGTGCAGATTGATCCCGCCCAGCCGAGCGGAGGCCAACGCCTCGCGCGAAAGAATCTGTCCATAATCGCACACCACCAGCACGTCGGCCGCCGCCTCAACAAGTCGGGCCACGGACTCGGGCGTGTTGACGTCCTCGGGATCGAAAATGGGCATGCCCGACGCGGCCGCCACGTCCCGCACGGGGCACTCCCGCGCCGCCGGCCGGCCGCGGCACAGCCGCCGCGGCGAGGTGACCAACAGGACGACCTCGTGCGATGACTCCAGCAACTCGCGGAACGTGGGCACCGCGAAAGGGCCCGTGCCGGCCATGATGATGCGCATGATGGGGTGAACTCTCGTTGTATTAGCAAGCCCCGAGGATTTTTCCGAGCAAAACTTTTCCGAACAAAACTTTTCCGAGCCGCGACCGTGAGGGAGCGGTGGCGGCTCGTGACACTGACCACCGCTCCCTCACGGTCGCGGC
>DATECS010000011.1:0-4850 GCA_035286785.1 Thermoguttaceae bacterium
CGCCCGCCGGTCGATGGCCCGCCGCGATCGCCTCGGCCGATAGCCGCGGCGGACTGGAATAGCGTCCCACCGTATAATACCCCAACGAAATCAACGCCAATCCCCACGCCAGCGCGCCCGCCCCGTAGCTCGCCGTGATCACCAATACATGCAGCGCCAACCAGAAATTGCTCCGTAGCACGGCGGCCATGCCCGTGCCGATCCCACGATCAAACACCGGCCCCGGCACATAGTAGGCCAGCAGATAGGCCAACAGCGCCACGCCCGCCCCCGCCAGCAGAAACGCCCGCCGCGCCACCGCCTGCTCGACCGGCGCGGTCAACCGCTGCGTACACAGGATCCAAACGGCCTTCGGCGCCATCGTCAGGGTCAACGAGAAAGTCAAAATGGCCCGCGGCAGAAACCAAACCGACCACGCCAACAACGCCAGTCCCGCCAGCCAAATGGCCGTCGCTCCGAACAGGCCGGCGGGCGTTGCCGACGCAAACGTCGGCAACAGCGGAAACACGGGCCCTTTCTCGCTCGGATTAAAATGCCCGATCGCAAGGCCGTAGAAAACCACCACGGCCAGCATTCCCCGGAACAACGGCATGGTCCGCCAGAACCACCGGGCATTGTCGCCCGACAACCCGGCCGAGGCCGCCGTTTGCGGACTCGCCGTGATGGCCGTCACGCGCCACGCCGCCGCGATCACCGGCCACGTGATCGGCAGCAGCGCGAACCACAGTCCCAACAGCGCCACCGTCGCTCCCGTGAACAACACGGTCTCGTACATATTCGTGACCGGCACCATGCCGGTGACCGACGCTCGAAGCAGGAGTCCCACGACCGTGAACGCCTGGCCCGCCGCCAACACGCCCGCGCCGAGGAAAAACGTCGCGCCGCGCAGCGGCCCGAACCCCAGCAACAGACTAACGATCGCCGCCAGCGTGAGCACCCAGGCCCAAAGAAACGGATCGAGTCGATGGTAGAGCAACTCGCGGTCCAGCTTGCCCGGCCGGGGATAGGCCGTGGCCGCGAGTCTCGCGTTGTCCGTGGGCTTGACTTCCTTCTCGTCTACCTCGCCGACGAGCAACTCGCGTTGAGCCGGTTCGATCGCTTCGCCCAGCACGCGCAACCCCCGGGCCAGATCGCCCGTCGCCTTGGCGAACCGCTTGCCGCGATCCTTCGACGAGCGATCGAGATAGGCCGTCCGCGCCGAGTCGAACGCCGCGCGAATCTTGGCCACCTTGGCGTCCGGATAGCCCGCCAGATCGGCTTCGGAACCGAACAACAGCGTCTCGAGCGTGATCCACGGCTGCGGCCGAGTACTCATGTCGCCGTCGTCCGCCAGCGCAAACGAACTCAGCGACGGCACGACGCGCACCGATCCGCCGTCCTCATGGATCGCCTCTCGCAACGTATAAACCCGGCCGAGCAATCGGCTTGTCTGCTCCACCAACACGTCCATCAAGGCCCGCCGCTGCTGGGCCAGCTCGGGATTGTCAGGGTCCGACGGCCGATCTTGCGCCTGGGCCGCCAGCGCGCCCAGCGACCGACTCAGGCGGCACAGTTCCGCGACCGGCCGCTCGGCCGCCGTCGGCGAGAACGACTCGGACCGGATCAACTCGGTCAGTTCGCCCGCCGCCTTGTTGATCCCCTTGACGAGTTCTTTTACTTCGGGCGGCGCGTCGAGTGACTGCCACAACGCGATGGGTTGCGTCAATTGCCGTCGCCACGTGCCCAACGCTCCCATCAGCCGTTGAACGAACCGCGCGCGGCGCGCGTCGGGCCCCCCGGGATCCAGCGCCAGCTCGCGGTACGCCCGATAGGCCCGGTGCAGTTGCTCCAACCGCTGATCCGTTTCTTCGAGCGGAAGCGATTGCCCGCGTCGCTGGGACTCTTGCTGCATCATGGCCAGCGCGTTCAGACGCCCATGGGCCCGCACGGCCTGCTCGAACTGGCGCGGCGAAACGTACTTGAGCCGGTTGCCCCGACGATCCACGAGCGGCACGTCGAGCAAGTCGCGCCGCAACCCTTCGTGCGACGCGATCAGAAACGGAACGTCTTCCCAGCGTTCCGGCTCGACCAGCCAACTGAACAGGAGTTCGTCCGGCGTGAACTTGCGCGGCCGGCCGCCGGGAAAAAGCGGCTGGCCCTCCCCTGCCCCGTCCTGCCCCGGCGCCTGCGTCGTTTCCGCCTCCGCCGCTTCCAGGCGAGGGCGCTCGCGCCCGCAGATTCGCTCGACCCGCGTCCGCGCGAACGTGTCCAACGGCATCACGCGTCCCGCGTCGTAAACCGGCAGGCCGCCCCACGCGCTCCAGTCAAGCGTCGCCGACTCGGCGACAACCGCCGCCGTCGCGCCGACGCCGATCGCCAACAGCATCAAAATACTTCTCGCAACCGACAGCATGAGGTTTCCTTGCATTCCTCTTTGCCTTCTCCACACTAACCCGAAGCGCAAGCCAGGGCGGTCAAACCATCCTTCCTCGCTTGCGCTTCGGGTTAGTGTATCGCGTTTTCCGTTTGAGTCTTGCCACGCGGACGAAAGAAATACGCCTTCATGTAGTACATCACCATAATGCCCGCCATAATCATCAAGCAGCCGGTGTACTTCAACTCGCGTCCCGGATCATACGCCACCGCCAGAATCGACCGATAGATTCCATCGCGTTGTTTTTTCGTTTCCTCGGGGAGCTTCATGCCGAGTTGCTCCGGCGCGTAGGGGCCGTCGTAACCCATTTGAAAAATGCGATACGTCCGTCCCGAGGTCGGATCGGTGAACCTCGCCGGCCGGTTCAGCGCGATCGCGACGTTTTCCTCCAGCGGCAAGGCCTCTTTGTCGGCGGTGAGAAAATCGACCCGGCTCTCGTAATGCGACGCCCGCGACGTCCCCGGGTCAAACTCGCACGTGAACTCCCGCAGCCTCACTTGGAACCCAAGATCCACGATCGGCCGCGCGAGCCGCAGCATGGCCATGCGTCCCTTGCCGCGCGCGCCGCCGAAAGACTCGCTGGAGTCGTCGCCCGCCGAATCGGCAAGCCAGAACGTGCGCCCGTGCCCGGCCACCGTCAGCCGCGCGCGCACCCGCGACTGCCCGCCCAGCCCCTCCTTGTCAAACGCGATCGGCACGACGCGATCTTCCGGCCGGGCCGCCGGAAGGAACGACGCGACCGCCAGCTTCAACGGCGGATTCATGTCGGCGAAGACCACGACGTCCGATCCGTCGTCGGGCAACTCGCCGATCGTCTCGACCCGTCCGCCTCGCCACGCCCGGTAATAGAGCTTCCGATCGGCCCCTTGCAGGATGTCCACGCGCGGCTCGGCGGCGGCCCGAGCGACGTCCTCTGGAACGACATGGGAATCCTCGGCGGTCGCGTCCTTGTTCTCCTCGGGCGACGACTTCTTCTCGTCCGATGTCTTTTTCTTTTCAGTCTCTTCCGACGCCGGCCGCTCCGAACGAGCAAACCAATACGTCCCCCAAACGCCGTTCGTCCGGTCCTGCTGGTCAAGCTCAGGCCGCGCGGCGTTCAACAGCAACAGGCCGCTCGACTTGGCTTCGTCGTCCCTCGCATAAACCGCCAACAACACGCGAAGCGACTCGGGATCAAGCCGGCCCAACTCGACGCGCAGCCCCGAATCACCCAGCGGAACGGACCCCTTGCCTTCGAGATCCTCGACCGCCAGCGGATATTTCTTCCCTCCGGCGTGCAAAACGATCTGGCCGAGCCGCCCCAGCGGTCCCACGGGCCGGCTGTCGCGAAAGGCATTCGTCTCGGCGGCGCTGGTGGCCATCTGGAACGTGATCCGCGCGGCCGCCCACGCCTGCGACCCGACCAGCAACGTCCGATGCACCAAATGCGGCGCGGCCACCTCGCGAACGGTCAGCGTCGCTTCCGCCGGCAGCCGCAACCTCAACTCCGGCACGGCGACCCGCCGCGAATTGCCGCAATAATCGAGCACTTCGAGCCGCACCCCGTCTTCATCGAAGACAATCCCGCGATCGCGATGCGCCCACCGCCACGGAAACCAGCCCAACCGGTCGTAGTCCACCCAGTTGAACGGCCCGGGCCGAAACGGAATCTCGACGATCCGCGTGTCCGACGAATCCGCCGCGGAGTCCTTTGAATCCCGGTCGTCCGGCCGTGGACCGGTCCGCCTGACCGCCAGCGTAAGTTGTTGTTCCTCGGCCATGGCCTGGGTTCCCGAGTCTCCTTCATAAAGGTGAAGCTCCGCGTGGACGCCTTTTTTCTGACTGATCCAGCAGCCGGCCAGCAAGACGAGAATGCCCGCGTGAACGATGAGAAATCCAATCTGCTTCCGCTGCCACGGAAACCGGATCAGCGCGGCGGCCAGCACGTTCACGCCAAGCAGCGCCAGCAAGGCGGCGAACCACCACGACTGATAAATGCCGAACTGCACGGCCGCCGTGCCGTACGCGTTTTCGACCCACGTGGCCCAAGCCAACACGGCCGCCACCAGCCCGATCATCGTGGTCGCCAGCGCCGAAGACGACGAAAACTCGAAACACCTCCGAAGAACCACCAGCGGCAACGGCCGTTGTCGGGCGTCGAGTCGTTCAGCGTTCATGAGCGTCCGGCCGAAAAAGGTGTGCCACTGCTTGCCGGAGAAGATGTTCCAATTCGTCGCACGTCGCACTGCTTGCGGTTTTCCGGCAAGTTAACGCTTTCCGGCAAGCAGTGCCGTGAAGCAGTGTAAACTGTTTTGAGACTTCCGCAAGCAGTGGCACGCATGGAATTCCCCACCATGCGGCTCGCCAAGGCTACTACCGCCGCCACGCTCAATATACCGCGGGCGTCGTCTCCGTCCACCCCACGATCGGCACGTTCGGCGCCATGACGAAAATCTCG
>DATECS010000012.1:0-3070 GCA_035286785.1 Thermoguttaceae bacterium
GAGCAAGTCCCCACACCGCTTAGGCTGCATCACGCGGCCCAAGTCGTAAGGGGCTGGGTAGACCAACAAGGTCCGTGCTGTGATTCGGACCGGGAAGTCTACTCAAGAATCGCCTCACTCCATTGGGGAGCAGCTACGGAGCAATTGCTCTCATGGGCACAGTTCCATGAGGCCTGGGAAGGGGCCCACGCCCGTTTCCATCAACTCCGTAGCGTCCACGAAATGCAGATCGTCGCCTCAAGTTCCAACGTCCGACCTCACGAGTGACGTCTCATGCATCGTACAACTCCCAGCAACGCAATGACCGTGGTTGATGCCCTGGTCGACGGTCTGCGCACTGGGCTATGTCGACTCGTAAGCTTCATGTCTTCGATCAGTATCGCTCCGGTCCGATCACGGTGTCGTCGATCACCTGGCCAGAGAGGAACTGGCACGAGGACTTGCCATACTTCTGCGTTTCGACGGGATGGCCCAGGCGATCGAGGCGTTGTCCAACGAAGCGATCCCTGTCCGCCAAACTCTGCCGGCGACCCGACTCCAACCAGCGTGACTTTTGCAGAAACAGGATTGCACTATCCTTGCTGCCGTCGGCCCTTGACCGATCGTTTTCACTCGGGGTATGATGATGGGTTGCCATGGCCCGGCCCCCACCCCATAGAGTCTGCCATCTTGCGATGCTCGAACGACGCGACGACCTGCGGAACATTGCCATCATTGCCCACGTCGATCATGGAAAGACGACGCTGGTCGACTGTATGCTGCGCGAGAGCGGGCAGTTCCGCGAATCGCAGCTTTCGGGCGAGCAGATTCTCGATACGAACGATCTGGAACGGGAGCGTGGGATCACGATCCTGGCCAAGAATATCGCCATCCCTTACGAGGGTGTGAAGATCAACATCATCGACACGCCGGGCCATGCCGATTTCGGGGGCGAGGTCGAGCGGGTCTTGCGGATGGCCGACGGATGCCTCGTCCTGGTCGATGCGGCCGAAGGGCCCATGCCGCAAACGCGGTTCGTCTTAAGCAAAGCCCTCGAAGAGGGCCTGCGACCGATCGTGATTATCAATAAGATCGACCGCGGCGACGCCCGGCCGCACGAGGTGGTCAATGAAATGTTCGATCTGTTCCTGCAGCTCGGAGCCGACGATTCGCTGGCCGATTTCCCGTATCTGTTCGCCAGTTCGAAGGAGGGTTTCGCCACCGACGATCCCGACGTGCCGGGCGACACGATCCGGCCGCTCATGGATTTGATCCTCAAGGAGATCCCCGGCCCGGCGGTCGACGTCGGCGAGCCGCTGCAGATGCTTGTCACCACGCTCGACTGGTCCGATTACGTGGGCCGCATCGCCATCGGCCGCGTCCGGGCAGGGTCGATTCGCAAGGGGCAAAGCGTCGTGTTGATGCAGGCCGACGACCGCGAGGTGCAAGGCAAGATCGCCTCCGTCTATACGTTCGACAAGCTCGGCCGCAACGAAGTCTACAAGGCCGATGCGGGCGACATCGTGGCCGTGGTCGGGCTGGCCGACGTCGAGATCGGCGATACGATCTGCGCGCCCCAAGCGCCCCGGGCGTTGCCGCGCGTGAGTGTCGACGAGCCGACCTTGCGCATGACGTTCGGCATCAACAGTTCGCCCTTGGCCGGACGCGATGGGAAGTACGTGACCAGCAGCCACCTGCGCGAGCGACTCATGCGCGAGTTGCAGCGGAACGTCGCTCTGCGCGTCGAACCGATTCCCGGCACCGAACAATTCGCCGTCTCGGGACGCGGTGTGTTGCACCTTTCCGTGCTGATCGAGACCATGCGGCGCGAATCGTACGAGCTGTCGGTCGGCAAGCCGGAAGTGATTTTCCGCCGCAGGAACGGCGTGGTCGAGGAACCGTTCGAGACGCTCGTCGTCGAAGTCCCCGACAACCAGACGGGCCCGGTCATGGAAATCGTCGGTGCCCGACGCGGCCAGTTGTCCCACATTACGAGTCGTGGCGACTACACGCACATGACTTTCTCGATCCCCGCCCGAGGGCTCATCGGACTGCGCACGCGGCTCTTGAACGCCACGCAGGGGACGGCTGTGATCCATCATCGGTTCGAAGGCTACAAGCCGAAGGAGCAGTCGATCCCCGGCCGTTCGACCGGCGTGCTCGTTTCGACCGTGTCGGGCAAGGCGGTCGCTTTTGCATTGGACACCCTCCAGCAACGTTCCGAGTTACACGTGGCGCCGGGCGACGTCGTGTACGAGGGCATGATCGTCGGCGAGAACAGCCGGGCCGGCGACATGGACGTGAACCCGACCAAGGAGAAGAAGCTCACCAACATCCGGGCCGCCGGGAGCGACCGCAACATTCTGCTAAGACCGGCCCGACGCCTCTCGCTCGAAGAAGCCTTGGAGTTCATCGAAGCCGACGAACTCGTCGAGATCGGGCCGACCCACATGCGACTGCGCAAAATTCTCCTAAAGGAATCCGACCGCCGCCGCGCGGCTCGGGCAAAGGCGAAGGAAGTGCAAGGCTCGTGAAACGCACTGATTGATGTTGACCAGGCCCACCAAAGGGCTCTACGGCGTATATCGGTCACGTTTCGGCTGCGTTTCGCGCGCAGTGTCAGCGCCACCACGCCCAAGGCGGTGAGAAAAGGGGCCCCAAACGCGGCCTACAGGAACTCCGGGGCGAGAACCAACTGCAACGATCCGTCCGGCGGGCCAACGGAATAAAACTGCGCACGCCGGACACCGTGTACGCGTAGGCGATCTTCGGACGTCCCGGAAAACGACCGCTTTCTCACGCCGCCCGCCGTCGAGGATTCTTAAGCAGCCAGAACTCTTCATCCTCGACCACGTGCCGGAAAGATCCGCCGGATAGCGCCGCCCGCGGAACTGATCGGCGATACGCCCAAGGTGGCTTTCGACCATTACAGCCGGGAGTGGGGCCAGCACTACCAGGACCCGCTCTGGGCGGCCATCGGCGCAGCGGAGCCGGATTAGTCGCCAGGGTCGCCCAATTCGACGTGGATGCCGGGGTAGTGGTGTCGTTTCGTCGGTGGCCGGCGCTGACGTATCGGGCGTGGTCGGACCCG
>DATECS010000013.1:0-2579 GCA_035286785.1 Thermoguttaceae bacterium
GGTGGTCGCCGGCGTGGCCGTGCTGGCCCTCGTGCCGGCCGAAAGCGACAACCGGCGGCGGCTCGGCCCCGTCGAAACGCTTTATGCCGATCCATGTGCCCTCGAACGTCGGGAGGACCGGCCGTGAAAGCAAACGACCCGAAGCTGAAATGGATCGAACCGCCGCGGTTGGGCGCGATCGGCAAGACGTATGTCACCCTCTTCGTCCAAGGCATCGTGACGACGCTTCGCCACCTCGTCGGGCGGAAGATGACCGTTCAGTTTCCCGAACAACGCCGAGTGACGCCCGAGCCGCTTCGCTACCGCGGCGTCCACCGGTTGAACCGCGACGCGCAAGGCCGCGTGAAATGCGTGGCCTGCTTCATGTGCGCCACCGCCTGCCCGGCCCGGTGCATCGACATCATCGCCGCCGAAAGCCCTTGGGACGACCGCGAAAAGTATCCGCAAAGCTTCATGATTGACGAGCTGCGGTGTATCTATTGCGGCATGTGCGAGGAGGCCTGCCCGGTGAACGCCATCGAACTCACCAGCCTCTACGATCTGTCTGGCAAAAGCCGCGAAGAGATGGTCTTCGACAAGAACGATCTGCTGCACGTCTACGACATGACCTGCGTCCAAGAGCCGATGCCCAGCAACGGACTCAACGGCGTCCCGTCGCGGAGGAACGAGCCGTGAACCATTCCGCCGCCATCCTCCTGATCGCTTCGCTGGCCGGCGCGGCCGCGTTGGCCCTGTTGGCGCCGACCGGCTGGAAGCTGATTCCGGCCCGATTGCGTCTGGCCGCCGGCGTCGTGTTCGGCGCGGCGAGCCTGGGCCTATTCGTCTCGCGGTTGCCGGTGGTCGGCGATTGGCTGGCCGCCGTGGCGTTTTATCCGCTGGCCGCGGTCACGCTGGTCGCCGCCGTGGCGACGGTCACGTCGCGCAAGCCGGTCTACTCGGCCGTGTGGTTCGGACTGGTGCTTTTATGCACCGCCGGGCTGTTCCTGATTTCCGGCGCCCAGTTCCTCGCCGTGGCCACCGTGGTGGTTTACGCCGGGGCCATCCTCGTGACGTTCCTGTTCGTGCTCATGCTGGCCCTGCCCGAGGGCCGCGCCGGCTACGACCAGCGGAGCCGCGAGTCGCTCGTTTCGGCCACGGTGGCCGCCGTGATGATCGGCGTTCTGGCCGTGTCGGTGGGCCGTGGTCTGGACCGCGCGCCGGAAGCCGGTCCCGCCGGCGCGACGGCCGAAGCCCGCGCCGACGGCGTACTCGGCGCGGAGCACGTCGCCCGATTCGGCGGCGACCTATTCGGCCGCCACCTGCTCGCCGTGGAAGTGGCCGGCGCGCTGTTGTTGGCCGCCCTGGTCGGCGCCGCGGCGATTGCCGGCCGCCCGCGAACCCTGATCACCAACGAAGTGGAACCACAGATGGACACAGATAAACACAGATAAGGTAGGGTGCGTCTGGACGCACCAAAGAAACGAGAGGTAGGTCAGGCTGTGCCTGACAATTCAAATCAAAGATATATCTGTCAGGCACAGCCTGACCTACGTAACTGTGTTCATCTGTGGTTCCCAGAGAATCGTCGAACGACTTTAAAGAAAAAGCCATGTCAGAACTCGCCCTGTTACACAACTATCTGATCGTCGGCGCGATGCTGTTCGGCATTGGGCTGTTCGGTTTCGCCAGCCGGCGGAACATGATCGTCATGTTTCTGTCGGCCGAGATGATGTTGCAGGGCGTGTCGCTGAGCCTCGTGGCGTGGAGCCGGTGGCACAACGATTTCGGCGGCCAGATGCTGGTGGTGTTCATCATCGCGGTGGCGGCCTGCGAGGCGGCCATTGCGTTGGCGTTGATCCTCATGTTGTTCCGCCGCCGGGGAAGCCTCGACGTCGTGCTTTGGCACGAACTGCGCGAGCAGGACCAACCGTCGCCGGCCGACGCCCCGCTCCGCGACCAGCCGGCCGAGAAGCCCGACTGGCCTCGACTGCCGGTGGCCGGTCGTCGCCCCATCATTTCGCCGGAAGAAACGGACTATCGCCGCCATGTTTGACGTTTCCACGCTCCTGGTATTGATTCCCGCCTTGCCGCTTGCGGCGGCCGTGTTGACGGCCGCGCTGGGCGCGCGATGGCTGGGCCCCCGCGCCCACTGGCCCACGGTCTGCGCGATCGGCCTGTCGCTGGTGGCCAGTCTGGCGTTGGTCGCCCAGGTGGCCTGGGAGTCGTCCGTCGAGCGTCCCGGCGAAATCGGCTACGAGCGCACCGTGACGCTGTGGCATTGGGCGTCGGTCGAAACGGCCCCGGACGCCGCCGCTGATTCGTCCGCCGGCGCGTCGGCCGTGCAGCCTCGCAACTTTACGATCGACGTCACCCTTCGGGCTGATCCGTTGACCGCCATCATGCTGGCCACCGTGACGCTCGTGTCGCTGCTGGTGGCGATTTACTCGATCGGCTACATGCACGACGACCGCGGCTACTGGCGGTTTTTCAGCTACATCAGCCTTTTCGTCTTCTCGATGACGATGCTCGTGTCCGTGAGCAACTTCGTGTTGCTTTACGTCTTCTGGGAAGCGGTCGGGTTGTGCAGCTACCTGTTGATC
>DATECS010000014.1:0-2604 GCA_035286785.1 Thermoguttaceae bacterium
CTCGCCGAAGACGATGAAGTGATTCAGAACCTCATGCTTGGTACGTTGGACCCACGCTTCGGCGAAAGGATTCATGTTCGGCGAACGCGGCGGGATGGGCCGAAACTCGATACCGTCGGTTTCCAGGATGGCGCAGAACTGCGCCGTGAACTTCGTGTCCCGGTCGCGGATGATGTGGGTGGGCCGGAACTCGGCCGGCTCCTCGGCAAAGACCATGCTCATGTTTCGAGCGATCTGTGCCATCCAGGCGCCATCAGGACTAGGCGTCATGCCAGCGACGTGGACGCGGCGGGTGTGAATGTGGATGAAGAACAGGACGTAATAGGTCACCGGCCCTCGCAGCGTCCAAACAGTCTTCGTGAAGAAATCGGTGGCCCAAAGCGTTTTGACGTGCCGCTGGACGAACTCGTGCCAGGTGCCCCGGCCTCGTTTCGGCCCGGGATCGAAGCCATGCTCCCGCAAGATTCGCCGGATCGTGGCCCGAGAGACGTTGTGAAGGCGGAGCTTTTTCAACTCGCCCAGGATGCGCCGGTAGCCCCAGCCGGTCTCCTTGGCCATTGTAACGATCAGTTGACGAATCTCCTCCGGCTTCCTGGGCCGTCCTCGCTTGCGACGCTGGACGCCAAGGTTGTTCTCTCTCAGCCATCGGGCAAACGTCCGCGGGTGAACGATGGTGATCACGTCCTTGAGCCTCGAACCGAGCCGCGAGCCGAGTTTCAGCAGCTTGGCTCGTTCCGCCGGGGTGACCTCGATCCGTCTGGGAAGCTTGTTGCGGAGTATCCGGTTCTCCGCCTTGAGATACTCGACTGTCTTGACGAGTTCTTTCTCGGTGGCCCGGGCCAAAAGCAGCAGGAGAGGATGCAAAAAACGCTTCATCTCGATAGAATGCGTAAGTCGTTGGTAGAAAAGGAAGTGGCATGTTTTTGGACCCTCGCTACACCGGTGTTCCGGAGCAGGAAAACCGCCCGCAGGCGGCCGGCGTCGAAGGCCTCTCCACCAGTCTATCCAACATGCTCCTCGATCGCAGCAGCCGAGCCTTCTTCGAGGCGACTGGCTGTGATCTTCAGTGCAAAGTGATGCAAACTGCGCCCATTCGCGGCAAGCAGTAAGGCACCACTGGGAGCACCTCGCAACAGGCTTGTCGCCGCAACTCCTTACTGCCCTTTCACTTTGGGCAAAATCGTCTTCCGACTCCGGAGCCGAAGGTTACAGGTTCGAATCCTGTCGCGCCGCGCCCACCGGGACGGTCCACAAGTATGCGTACCATAGCACCTACAACTATCTTCAGACCGTGCAAGTCGCCGACGGCATCAACGACACTTCGCCCACGACTGTCGACAGTTACACCTACACCACCCGCACGGCCAATGGGCAAATGACTTATCCCGTGGCGTCGCAAACCCATTTCGAAGACGCGTCATCGGTTCTCACAACGTACAGCTACAGCTGGTATGACGGCCGTGTGCAAGTCAAACAGCAGACAATCACCCGGCCGGCCGATGGCGGCGGCACGGTCAATATCTACAAATGGTACGATTCGCACGGTAATCTTGCCTGGACGAAGAACGAGTCGGGCACGGTCAATTACTATGATTACGACTGGCGCAACAACCAGCTCGAACGCTCCATCGAGGACATCAGTCAGGCCAAGGCCAACGCACTGGGGATTGTTTCCCCCTTTGACACCAACAATAACAATGACGATTTGCCCACCGACGGCGTCAATGCCACGACCGAATATCTGTACGACGTCCACGGCCGCGTGATTCAGACCCTCGGCCCGATCGATGGCTCTACCCGCCCCGCGGCCTGGACCGTCTATGACGACGACGCCCATACGACCTACTTCGTCGAGGGCTGCGCCGAGGAGACTTCGACCGGTTCCGGAATTTGGACGGTCTTCACTCTCTCCAATCCCGTCTCGATCAGCATAACCAACAAAGACGGCAACGTAACCGAGCGGATCGCGGCCGTACTGACGAAAAGCGGCAGTTCCATCGTCTGGAGCGACAACCCGTCGTCGGCTCCCGCCGACATCGCGCTGGACGCCCAGTCGCCGCTGACGGTATTGCCAAGTCTCGGCCTTCCGTCCCACACTTCCTACGCCACCTGGGCCACTTACCAATACGCCAACAAGCAGCTTCGCGGCATCCATCACTATCATTTCATTCCGCAGACCGACGGCGACCAGGGCACCTTGGGCACGAATTATACCGAGACCCAATACGGCTATAACGCCCTCGGCCTGCCGGAGTGGACCAAAACGCCTGACGGCACGATTACCTGGAACGTGCTCGACGCGCGAGGGCTGACGCTTTCCACCTGGATTGGCACGAACGATTACAACGCGAGCGACTCCGATCCCAGCGGCGGAACCGTCGGCCAATCCGGCGGCAACAACATGGTCAAGGTGGTCGAATACGACTATGACAAGGACGGCAACCTGACCTCCACGCAGGATCCAGAAAATGCCGCGAAAACCAATTACTCGGTTGCCGTCTCTGACATGGTCTACGGAGAGCGGCTCGTCGGGGACGAAACCGACCTGACCAATTGGAGCCTGCAAATCTCCACCTATAAAGAAGGTTCGGCTTGGGGCTTGGA
>DATECS010000015.1:0-2437 GCA_035286785.1 Thermoguttaceae bacterium
TGGAAAGCGACGCCGTGTCTCGCCGCGTGACACCCTCCACGGGCCGGTCGTGTTGATCGACGAACGCCGCCCGGGCCTGGCCGCAGGGCCGCAGGACGACGGTCGACGGCTTGTCGCCGGCCCTGAGCACGGCCGTCGCGCCCAGACGGTTCTTGGCGTCGAGGAAGTAGACCGTTTCGGGCCGTCCTTCTTCAAGTCCTGACAGCTCGAAACGCCCGTCCCAGACTCTTGGCGAACGGGCTGCCTGCCAATCGAGGTTCCCCGGAGTCACGTTGCGACGAGAGATCATCCGGGCCTCGCGGATCGGCTCGCCTTGCTCATTGACGATCCGTCCGGCGACCGTCGCGCCGCGCGTGAGCTTGATCGTCAGATCGATCGGGGCCGCGTCCGGCTTCGGATCGATTCGCTCGACGGCGTTGACGTGGTGTCTTCGGCCGCCCGGCTTGCCACGGTCGAGTTCCTCCTCCGAAGTGTCGCGCAGGACGTATTCGCTTCCCGGACCGTGGACGACCAGCCGCCCCAGCCCCGGCAAAACGGCCATCGCGAATCGGCCGTCCTTGTCCGCAAGTCGGAGGCCCTGCCAGCCGGTAATGACGTCGGTCGTGTTGGAATTGTTGAAGCGTTCGGGAATATACTGGACCGCCGCGCCGGCGATTGGATTTCCGGAGGGTGATTCGACGACTCTCCCACGAACCAGGACGCCGCGCGGCAGGTTCACGTCGATGCGTTTGACGCGAGCCTTGCCGTTCCAGGCAATGTCGTCAATCTTTCGCGTCAGATAGGGTTCGCCGTCGGGCGAATAGGCTATCACTTCGAAGTCCGTGCCCGGGTAGGGGCTGATGCGATATCGGCCCTCGGCATCGGTCGTTCCGGCAACCGAAAATACCCAATGACTGACCATGTAGTGCGTATTGACTACGACCCTTGCGTGCGCGACCGGTTGGTTCGTGTCCACGCGGCGAACCGTGCCCGTGATGACTTGCGCCGGCGCGAGGGTGAAGACGGCCTCCTCGCCCGGCTTCAGGTTCTTCGCTTGGCGGTGGCTCGGAACGTCAAGTGGTATTACCGGTTTATCCTTATCCGTGCCGAAACCGATAATCAGTTCCTGCCTCGCGAATTGTTCGGTTCCCGAAATGACAAGTGACACGCTGCCGCCTGGCCGGACGTGATGCATGACGAACCGGCCCTGCTCGTCGGTAATCATCGCGGGCGGCGCAGCCTTGGACGGGCCGAGAGTGACTCCGTCGTACATTTGTTTGGCGGACGGAGGCATAGACATTGAATTGGTCGTGACCCGCACGCCGGCCGCCGGTTGCCCTGAGACGCCCAACAACTGGACGCGGACGGGCTGTTCATCGACCAATCGGAATGACGCCTCGACGCGCGGGACGCCGAAGTGGAATTGCTTCCAGACCAGTCCCTTGCCGTTTGCCCGAACGACCAACTGCGGGTATTCGTGCGATTGTGACAACGCATCGGCGAGATCCAACTGATAGCGTCCGTCCCGATCGGTAGTCGCTTCGGCCAGCACTTCCTGGGCATCCCTGTCGCCGCCCGACTCGTGTATCGCCCGACGAGCGATGGCCGCGACCACCGCCCCCACGATCGGTTTGCCCTCCACATCGACGACGCGGCCGGTGATCGTGGTTCGATCGTCCGTTGATTCGAACGCCTTGGCGTCGTCTTGAGCCGCCTTAGCGGCAGGTGGTTCGGGCGTGGATGCGTCGTCCGCCTCTGCCGCCGCGGCGGGACTTTCCTCCGCGGCAATCTCCGTCTTGGCGACCACCGGCCGCGCGCCGACGCCGACGAGTCCCACCACGCCCGTGCCCAACAGCCCGCCGGCCACAACCAGCGTCAGGCAGAGATAGCCGGCCCGGGTCGAGAGCGAGCGGGAGGTGTCCATGATTCGCGCGATTCGCCGGGCGAGCATCGAGCGGAAGGAGACCATGCCCACGCCGGCCGAGGCTAGGGTGGACGAGGAGAGTTCGGCGATGTCGACCAGTCCGTGGGCATAGGCGCGGCGGTCGCCTCCGTGCTGGACGACCCAATCGTCGCAGACTTCTTCGGCGGCGGCCCGCAGGCGGCGGACGAGCATCCACAACAGCGGTTGGAAGAAACCGAGCGAGACGGCCAACCGGCCGAGTAGGTTCCAATGGCAATCGCGCCGCCGCAGGTGGGCCAGCTCATGGATCAGCACGTCGCGCAGCGACATCCGCATCTCGATCCACGCCTCGGGCAGCAGCACGGCGGGACGTCGCAAGCCGGCCAGGCACGGACCGTGGAGGCAGGGGCTGTGCCGCACCTCGGGCGGGACGACGCCGACGACCGAGGCCACCTCGCGGCACACGCCGAGCGTGCCCGGCCCCGCGATGGCCGCCGACGCGCGAAGCCGCGCGAGCCGACGGCACGTCACTGCCACTCGCGCGAGGAACACGAC
>DATECS010000016.1:0-2451 GCA_035286785.1 Thermoguttaceae bacterium
GGCGGCGCGATCGGCACGAAATATCTTGCCCTGGCGTTCGGCGTGGCCGTCGCGACCGGGTGGCTGTGGATGCTCTGGCGACGGCCCGAGCGACGGCGCTCGCTGGTGCTGGGAATGGCGATCGTCGGCGCGGTCGCCGCCGGCACGGGCGGGCTGTGGTACGCTCGCGCGGCGTGGCATCGCGGCAATCCCGTGTATCCGTTTTTCTGCGACGTACAGGGCTCCGGCGTGATGGGCGCCGCCGCGAAAGAGACCTTTTCCGAGAGTAGATTGCCGCTGGGACGCGGGCCGGTCGGACTGGTCGCCGCGCCGTGGTACGCGACGATGCGTCCGGAGCGGCTGGGCGACCGTGGCCATCAGTTGGGCGTGCTGTTTCTCGCGGCGTTGCCGGGACTTCTTGTCGCGCGGCGATTGCGGGGGCTGGGCACGCTGCTGATCATTGCGGTGGTGTACGTCGTTCTGTGGTATGAGCTGCGGCAATATGTCCGTTTCTTGTTTCCGATTGTCGCCCCGTTGAGCGTGGCCGTGGTTTGGGCGTGGATGGAAATGCGGCGATTTCCACCCCGGGCCCTGCAATGCGCGGTGGCCGTGCAGGCAGTTGTCTTGGTGGCCTATGCACTGGTCCCGCTCCATCGCGGCGAAGGAGCCTGGGCCGTGGCCGCGGGAATCGAAAGCCGCCGGGACTATCTCGACCGCCACGAACCGACCTACGGCATGGCGACGCTGGCCAACGTGCTGGTCAAACCGGGCGAGCAAATCCTGAGCGAAGATTCGCGGCTGTTCTATTTCGACCCGTCGATCACGCAGGAAAAAGTCTTTCGCCGCGCGTGTCATTACGAGCGACGCGTGAAACGACCGGAAGATCTCAGCGGCGAACTTCGCGCCGCCGGTTTCACGCACCTGCTGCTCGTTGAAAACACCGGAGAGCTGGGCGAAATGTTCGACTCGACGTTGGCTCGTCTGGCCGAAGCCGATCCGAGTGTCGAACGTCTGGCGCAGTGCATTGCCCGGGACGCCGACGGGGGCGAGCGGCGTTATCGGCTGGTGAAACTTGGTGGGGCAGCGAGGCGGTGAACGCAGGGTGCCATGTCCACGCTTGCGTGAAGGTGTCCAGAAATTATTGGATACCTTAATGCAAGCGTGGACATGCGATTCCGCCAGAAGGCATGTCCACGGCGAGGCTCCTGTGTGACATTTGGCGGAGTCGTGGTTCCTATCTTTTGCGTGATAGTTGGTTTTTTCCAGCCGTGGACATGGCACCCAACACACACGGTCCGGTCACTTCGACATCGATCCGGCCATGCCGACGGCCACCGGAACGAAGATCAGCAGCGGGGCCCAAGCCGCAAGATGCGCTGGAATCATGCAGTTCGTCCCCAACGCCTGAAATGCCATCATGATCACGACGAAAAATGAAACCACGAAAATACACAGCCCGATCGCAATGAACACATTGCGGTTTTCCCTCGTCATCACCAGCGGGAGCCCCAAAAACAAGAGCGTCACGTCAAGCAATGGTCGGACGATCCGCGAGTGAATCTCGACGCGCACGGGCGCGCCGAACCCAAGGCTCGGGTTGCGCAGGCCGGCGATGAGCTGCGCCGTCGACGCGAACTCCAGCCCTTCGGTCAATAACTCAAACGATACATCGCTCACGATAAAACACTCGTCGGGCTTCAGCCAGTCGGCGTCGCGCGGGGTGATGAGGATCCGTTTTTCGCCCATCGCCAGCGAAGGAAGCGACGCGAGATTCTTCGGCTGGTCCACCCCGCGACACAAGTATCCGCCCGGCCGATCGCCCTCGGGCCCGCGGTACCAAGCGCTTTCCGCCGTGAGCTGGTTGCCGTAGCGGTTGAGCGTCTCGGGAAGTAGAAAACTTGGCTCGCAAATGCGGCGTTCCGACAGATACGCGGTCTTTCCCCAGATGAGGATGTCGGTCCGGTCGTCGCAGCGGGGATCAAACTTCCGCGGTGCATCGCCGGTCAGGTCGCTCGGCGTGCGTACCAGCTCGCTGCGATACCGGGGCATGATCAACTCGCGGTTGACCGTGGCCAGCACGGCGATCAATGCGGCGGCGATAATCACCGGCATCGCCGCGCGGACGCGAGGCACCCCGGCGGCCATGAGGGCTGTCATCTCATTGTGGCGCTGAAGCCAAGTGACCGTGAACATGGCCGAGATCAAGGCCAACATGCCGGCCGTCATGTCGAAAAAGAACAACGACTGATAGCCGTAATAGCCGGCGACGACCCCAAGCAGATTGCCCTGCTGCTCGGCCACCTTCAAAAAGCTGTCGAGATTGGTGAACGCGCCAAAAACGACGTACAGCCCGGTGAGGCTCAAGAAACAGATCGCAAAGGTCTGCGCGAACTGGCGGAGAATGTATCGATCGATAATACGCATCAAGCCATTCTCTCTAAACCGAGCCATTCTTAAAACCGAGCCGCGACC
>DATECS010000017.1:0-2224 GCA_035286785.1 Thermoguttaceae bacterium
ATGGTTCTCCTATGAACTGAAGGCCCTCGAAGGCCGGCCTCTGGATCTCGTCTGCTGCTATTGGGGAAGCGACGTCGGCCCGCGCGAGTTCGACGTCCTCGTCGACGGCAAGAAACTCGCGACGCAGAAACTAAACAACAACCGGCCGGACAAGTTCTACGACGAGATCTATCGCATCCCCGGCGAGCTGATCCAGGGAAAAGCGAAGATCACCGTCCGCTTCCAGGGCCATCCCGGCAACATGGCCGGCGGCGTGTTCGATTGCCGCGTGCTCAAGAGCGAGTGAACGGGTTTGGGTGGCACATCCAGAGCGAAGCGAGGGGCGTGGATTGGCCTTTTGCCCCGGAGGGGCACTTGATCATAGCCCAGCGATTCAGAGACTGTCCAGTTTTTAAGTCGCTATTTGTTCGGTAGTTAGCATGGCGGCCGCCCTGTTTTGCGGTGGTGGCATGGCGCGGTGGACGACGAGAAGGTTATGCACGAGGACCGTCAACCCGACTTGCCGTTGTGCGCGATGCCGGCCGCGGCCGGAAAACTGCCGCATCGAACGATGTTGCTTGAAGTCGGCGAAGCCCAATTCCACCGTTTGACACCGGAGTCGGTAGAGGCTCTTGGCTTCCGCCGTGGCCATCCGCGCGCGGTGGGCCTCGACCAATGCTTCGTGTTCGCTGCGTTTGACGGCTCGACCGCGGTTCGGATTGGTGCTGCACGCGACTTGCCGCGGGCACGCCCGACAATGCTGCGGCGAACAACGATAGCTATGCACCACGTTGATCTGCCCGTCGCTCTGGCCTCGCTTCTCTTGGCCGATCCAAGGCATCGGATGGCCTTCCGGGCAACGATACATGTTTTCCTCCGGCACCCAGGTGAAGTGTTCCTTCCCGAGCGGACGCGGTTTCGCGCCTTGCTTCTTTTTCTTTTGCGAGAAATCGTTCTCCTGCCACGGGCCGTACAGCACGATTCCCGCCTGGTCGCAGATCGCAAGATTGCACGCGGTCACATAGCCGGCGTCGACGAGCATGGCTTTCGGCTTCACGCCCGTCCAGCTCGCAACCCGTTCCAACATCGGACCGAGCGTTCCCGCGTCGGTCGGTTGAGCGAACACCTGATAGCCCAGGCACAGGGGCGAGTCCAAATCACGAACCAACTGCACGTTGTACAACGGCCGGAAGACGTTGTCCTTGTCGCGCCCCAGCGCCGCCTCGGGATCGCTCGCGCTGACCACGATTTTCTCGGGTTTTCGGCGTCTTTTGGGGTCTTGCCGGTTGTTGACCGCGTGCAACTCGATCAAGCGCTGGCGGGCGCGTCGGTAACGTCGCCGTTGCCCTTCGCGCGTGTCGGGATTCTTCGCCATCCACGCCGGCGCGTTCGGCGGCGGCTGGCTGGCCGCGTCGGCCTGACACGCACTTTCCAGTTCCGTCAAACGGCGTTCGACGGTCGGCTCATTCATCAGACGATGACGCGAGGCATTGGCGGCTACGGAGGTGCCGTCCAGCGACATGCGCTCGGCTTCCGTCACGCCACGTTGCCGAGCGAGCTGAAGCACCTCGGCATTCCATGCTTCGAGCAAGGGCGCGACGCGGTCGGCGAAGTTGTACCAGCACGTGCGCGACGGCCGAATTCCGAAGCCGGCCCATTGGAGCACCATGTTTTCCTTGGTGTCGCGGAACCATTGGCTGGGCCGAGGCCGCCCCAAACGGAGTTCGATCAGGGCGATGGCCAGCATCAAGTCGGGGCGGATCGGCGGGATGCCGACGCCGAGATAGAGGGCGTACAGGGGCGTCAACGTCAGTTGTTTCATCGCCTCGACCACCTCTCGTGCCGGATGATCGGCCGCCACTTGTTGATCCAGAGCTTGCCACTCGTCCGACCGCTCATTCCAAAGCGGCTCGGCGAATCGAACCTTGGCCCTCTTGCGAGGCCGCCTCGTGCAGCCTACCATCGTTTAGCCTCCTTGCATTTGGGAGCAGACCGTTATCTGGACTTAACTAGTCTGCACAAATTCCCCAAATGCCGGGAGGTCAATTATTTCACCACTATGCCTCCATTACCAAAAAAACTGAACGATCTCTTCATCGCTGGGTGGGAAAGTCGGACGGCTTCTTGGTGTCCTGGAAGGACACTTGAACCATCCATGGCCTGTTTCAATCGTCCCTCCGGGACGAAACACGTTCACAGGGCGATTCGGGACCCAGCGATGAATCGCTGGGCTATTCTCAAACGT
>DATECS010000018.1:0-17782 GCA_035286785.1 Thermoguttaceae bacterium
CGGCAAGCCCGTGGTGGTGCCGTTGCCGTAGGGTGGGCGGTGCCCACCCTACGGGAAGTCGCGTTCCGAATTAGGGCCGAATCCGTTATATTCGCGGGATTGGCCCGGCGTCGGCAACATTCTCGCGGGTGTTTAACGGCACCCGCTTTGGAGGCGGTCGAGGACGAGGTGGCACATTAGAGGGGGTTCCCTCTCATCCGGTGAGAAAGCATCGCATGGCAAAACCGAGCAATAAAAAGCGATCCGGCGACCAGCGGCGGTCGGACTCCGTGGCCCAGGCGGCCGAAGGGGCCGTCGAGCGTGCCGCGTCGGACAAACCGCCTTGGCGGTTCCAGGCCATTTTCCGCGAGTTCATCGAGGCGATTGCCGTGGCCTTCATTTTGGCGTTTCTCGTGCGCACCTTCGAGGCCGAGGCGTTTGTCATTCCGACCGGCTCGATGGCCACCACGCTGATGGGACGCCATAAGGACGTGGAGTGTCCTATTTGCCGCTACCCCTATCAAGTCAGCGCCAGCAACGGTCTGGATTCGCGGACCGGCGAGATTGTGGCGGGAGCCGACGTTCATGCATGCATCTGCCCGATGTGCGGCTATGTGAAAACGAAGGTCAGCGGCGAACCGTCGTTCAGCGGCGACCGCATTCTGGTGAACAAGTACGTTTACTGCTTCGAGGATCCCAAGCGATGGGACGTCGCCGTCTTCAAGTATCCCGAGGAAGCGAGAACGAATTTCATCAAGCGAGTGGTCGGCCTGCCCCACGAGACGATCAAGATCCATCACGGCGATTTGTTCGTCCGCAAGGACGGTGAAAACGATTTCTCCATTGCGCGCAAGCCGCCCGCCAAACTTCGGGCCATGTTGAACGTGGTCCACGACAACGACTACGAGCTGGCCGAGAAGCTCTTGGCCCAAGGCTGGCCCGCCCGATGGCAAGCGGAAGACGCCCGCGGCGGCTGGGTCGCGGCGGATGATCACAAGTCGTTTTCCAACGAGGGCGCGTCCGACGCGGAAGCATGGCTCCGCTATCGACACTTCGTGCCAATCGCGGAAGTCTGGACCGCAATCGGCAAGGGCCGGTTGCCACCGGACTATCAACCGGCCGCCCAATTGATCACCGACTCCTGTTCCTACAACGCGGGCATCGACGGCCGACCACCAACGACCGCGCTCTCCGCCGCGGGACTGCATTGGGTGGGCGACTTGGCCGTGTCCTCGACGGTGGACGTGCGCGGCACGAAGGGACAGCTTATTTTCGAGTTGGTCGAAGGCGGACTACGGATGCAATGCCGCATCGACGTGGCCACCGGACGTGCCGAGTTGACCATCTCGGGCGATGCGTTCCGCCGGACGGGAAACACGCCCGTCTCGCGGCCCGGAACCTACGACGTCCTGTTCGCCAACGTCGATGACCAACTGCGACTCTGGGTCAACGGCCGGCTGGTGGAGTTCGACGGGCCGACGACCTACGAACCGCTCGAAAACACCGTGCCGCAAGAGGCCGATCTCGCGCCGGTCGGCATTGCCACGGTCGGGACCGACGTGCGGATCAGCCACGTGAAGGTGTTGCGCGACATTTACTACATCGCCGCGCAAAGCGTGGATGCGATGGGCTTGATGTGCGATTATCTTTTGCCCTACAGGTATTTTGGAACCCCTCTCACGGCGAGCGGCATCCGCGAGTTCTTCTCCAACTCGAGCCAGTGGTCCGAGGCGTTTTCGGACCGGTCGATGCGGTCCGTGGAACTCCCGCTCGACAAGGACCAGTTCCTCATGTTCGGCGACAACAGCGCGCAGAGCAAGGACAGCCGCCTGTGGGAAGGTCAGCATTACGTGGATCGTGAACTGCTGGTCGGCAAGGCCCTGTTCATTTATTGGCCCCATTCGTGGAATAAAATCTGGGTTGGGAAGACGGAAATTACGTTCCCGTTTTTCCCGAATTTCAAACGGATGGGACTGGTTCGTTAAACTTCACGGAAGAACCTTATGGCCATGCTCGAAGTCGAAGGACTGGCAAAAGTCTACGGCAGTCGCCGGGTGGTCGACGGCGTGGACTTCCACGTCGAGCGGGGCGAAATCGTCGGGCTCCTGGGCCCCAACGGCGCCGGCAAGACGACCTGCTTCCGCATGACCTGCGGCATGATCGAGCCCAACGCGGGCAAAGTGACGCTCAATGGGCACGACGTCACCCGCTGGCCCATGTATCGCCGCGCGGCCGAGGGCCACATGGGCTACCTGGCCCAGGAATCGAGCGTCTTTCGCAAGCTCACCGTCGAGAAAAATCTGCTGGGCGTCATGGAAATGCTCGGCCGGCTCGACCGCAAGGCCCGGCGGGCCCGATGCGACGAACTGCTCGAACAGTTCAACATCACGCGGCTGCGCAAGAGCGTCGCCATGTCGCTCTCGGGCGGCGAGCGGCGGCGGCTCGAAATCGCCCGGGCGTTGGTTTCCGACCCGCAAATTATTTTGCTCGACGAGCCTTTCACGGGCATCGACCCGGTGACGATCGCCAGCATCCAAAAAATCATCCGCCGGTTGCGCGAGGAGGGGATTGCGATCCTGATCACCGACCACCAGGTCCGCGAGACGTTACAGATCACGGACCGGAGCTACGTGATCGACGCGGGCAAGGTGCTGGTCCACGGCTCGCCCGACGTGGTGCTCAATCATCCGGAGGCCAGGCAGCGGTACTTTGGCGAGGACATGCACCTGGGCCACGGCTCGCCGCCGGCGCCCCACCATCCCCCAACCGTCTCGCCCGAGAACCCTTCGCAGGTTATTCGGCGGGCGTAGGGTGCGTCTGGACGCACCAAAAATGCCGGTGCGTCCAGACGCACCCTACAGCTACGGCCCTGGATGTCCGTCACCAAAGGGGACAGGTACCGTCGCCACACGGACCGTATTGGTGGAAATGCGACCGTCAAGGCAACGGAGCCTGTCCCCTTTGGTGACTCCTTTCCCGGCACAAAACGGCCAGACGAACTCCAATAGAGCCGTTCTTTTCCACAAATTGCCCAGTTTCTCACTTCTTTGTGGATTTCAAACACTCGTTTGATATAATTGTTTAGAACGGATGTTTGAAACGGGTGAACAAGCAGGTGGATTGCCATGTCTTCAGACGATGCACGCGGACGAATTTTGAACGCGGCCGGCGAGGTGTTTGCCGAGCGGGGGTTTCGGGCGGCGACCGTCCGGGAGATCTGCCGCCGGGCGGACGTCAACGTGGCCAGCGTCAACTACTATTTCGGCGACAAGGAGCGGCTGTACGTCGAGGCGTTCAAGGCGGCGCATCCGGCGGGGCCCGAGCTGAACCTCGCCCCCGACTGGCCCAACGACGCGCGGCCGGAGGAACAACTCCGGGCGTTCATTCATGCTCTGCTGACGCGCCTGATGAGCGCGGAGAACCCGGCCTGGAAGATGCGGCTGCTGCAACGTGAAATCCTGGAGCCGACGCCTTTGTGCATGGAGGTGATGCGGGCTTTCTTCCGCGCGAAGTTCGCTCAGTTGATGGACATTCTTGACGAGATTCTGCCGGCCGACATGCCGGCCGAGCGCCGGCACCAGATCGGTTTCAGCGTTATCGGCCAGTGTGTTTATTTTCGGGCCGCGTCGCCCGTGATCCGCATGGTCATCGGCGAGGAAGAGCAGCGCGAGCACCACACGGTTGACTTGCTGACCGACCACGTGTGTGGATTGGTGTTGGCGGCATTGGGACTGGCTCGACCGCTGGGCCAACCGCCGAGTGAGGGCCGAAGTATGCACCCAAGAATCGTCAAGTCGTTGGAACCAGAGGGGGCGGAAAAGTAGGTGAAATTATGACGGAACAGAACAGCATGTTTGCCGGGATCGCGAGAACCGTGGCGACGGTGGCCATCCTGATGGTGGGCGTCGGGGGACTGGCGATGATGATCGTCCACGGCAAACCCGAGCCGCCCACGACCGAGCCCGAGAAGGCCCAATCGCCGTCAGTCGTGACGGCGCCGGTCGAGCTTCAGCGGGAGTTTTTGGACATCGACGTGGACGGGGTGGTGGTGCCGCGCCGCGAGATCGCCGTGGCGGCCGAGGTGGGAGGCCGGGTCGTGACGAAGGCCGAAGCATGCGAGGCGGGCAAGTACGTGCGCAAGGGCGAGCCCCTCGTCGAGATCGATCGTCGCGACTACGAGCTCGAAGTGCTGCGGCTCGAGAAGGAATTGAAGCAGGCCGACGTGAGCCTGACGGAGTTGGACGTCGAGGAGAAGAACACGGGCGAATTGGTTGCGCTGGCCAAGGAAAGCCTGGAACTGCAAAAAAGGGAATTTGCCCGGCTGGAAGAACTTTCGAAGCAAGGGGACAACTATGTCACGGCGTCGCAGATGGACGCGGAGCGTCGCAACGAATTGACGGCGCGCAACGCCCTGGTGACGCTCGAAAACCAACTGCGCACCGTCGAGGCGCGGCGCGGACGGCTGGAAGCGGCCCAGGAATTGGTGCAAGCCGGTCTGGACAAGGCGAAGCTGAACCTTTCCCGTACGCGAATCACGGCCCCCATCGACGGGATGGTCGTACGCGACTCGGTCGAGTCGGACACGTATTTGGCGCCCGGCACGGTGGTGGCCCTGATCGAGGACGTCTCCCAATGCGACGTGCGATGCAACCTGCGGATGGACGAGCTTTATTGGATCTGGAATCAGGCGGGCGAAACGGGCGGAACGGCCCAAGAGGCGATGGTCCGCGACTACCTGCTGCCGCCCACGCCGACGACGGTAGTCTACAAGCTGGGCGACCGCCGCTACGAATGGGACGGCGTGTTGACCCGGTACGACGGCATCGGCGTGGACGAGACGACCCGGACGGTGCCGTGCATCGTGGTAGTCGCCGAGCCCAATCAGGTCAAGGAGAAGGTGGAGGGCTCGGTCGCCGCGCGGGCCGTACGGGGGCCTCGGGCGTTGGTTCGCGGGATGTACGTCGAGTTGCGGATTCACGTCACGCCGCGGACAGCCTTGCTGCGGGTGCCGGTGGAGGCGATCCGGCCGGGCAACCGGGTGTGGCGGGTCCGGGAGAACCGGCTGGACACGATCCCGGTCCGGGTGATCAGCGTGATGGGCGACCGCGCGGTGATTCACGCCAAGCAGGAGGCGTCACTGATAGGCGAAATGGATAAAACGCTGCGCCCCGGCGATGAAGTTGTCACGACGAATCTGACGGCGACGGAAGAAGGCATGGCCGTGCGCGTGGCCTCGGAGAGTCGGCAATGAGATCGATCATTCAGTGGAGCATCCGAAACACGCCGGCGATGAACACGGTGCTGGTGGGCATCGTGGCCGTGGGACTGTTGAGCTTGTATCTCATGCGCCGCGAGGTGAGTCCCGAATTCGAACTGGACTACATCACGATCACGGTGCCCTATCCCGGCGCGAGCCCCGAGGAAGTCGAGGAGGGCATCTGCCAGAAGATCGAGGAGGCGGTCCGCGCGCGCGACGGGATTAAGGAAATCATGTCCATCGCCCGCGAAGGCTTCGGCGTCGTGCTCCTGGAACTCCGGTCGAACGTGCCGAACGTCCAGAAGCTGCTGAATGAAGTCCGCTCGGACGTGGATCGCATTCCCAGTTTCCCCGAAATGGCCGAGGAGCCCGAGGTCGAGCAGATCCTGCTGCGCCGGCCGGCGATTCGGGTGGGGGTGATCGGCCCGGAGAGCGACGATCCCGAGGCGGAATTCCGTCTGCGCGAGGTGGCCGAGCGGGTCCGGGAAGAACTGCTGCTGTTGCCCAGCGTCTCGCAGGTCGAGATGGTCGGCGCGAAGGACTATCAGATCGACGTCGAAATTTCGGAGGAGACGCTGCGGAAGTACGGCTTGACGCTCGACCAGGTGGCGCGGATCCTGCGACGCGAGAATATCGAGATTCCCGGCGGCAACATGAAAACCGACTCGCAGGAAATCCTCCTGCGCGGGAAGAACAAGCGGCTCTTGGGCCACGAAATCGCCAAGATTCCATTGGTCACCCAGCCGGACGGCGTGGTCCTGACGGTCGGCGACCTGGGAGTGGTCCGCGACGACTTCGTCGACACGACGGCCATCCACCGGATCAACGGCCGGCCGGGCATGGTGATCGCGGTGCAGAAGACGGGCACGGAGGACCTGCTGCAAATCGTCGCCGAGGTTAAACGGTTTCTCCAGGACGTCGAGCGGCCGGGCGGATATGAGCTCCCGTCCGGCTACTCGCTGACGACCTGGGAAGACAACTCGATCATGGTCCACGATCGCATCCGCGTGCTGATGCGCAACGGCCTCCAGGGATTGATCGTCATTCTGGTGATGCTCACCATCTTTCTTGAACTGCGGCTGGCGTTTTGGGTGGCGGCCGGCATCGCTGTTTCGGTTTTCGGGTGCCTGGCCGTCATGTTCGCGGTCGGCCAAACGTTGAACATGATCTCGCTATTCGCGTTTCTGATTGTGCTGGGCATGTTGGACGACGACGCGGTCGTGATCGGCGAAAACGTCCACACCTACCGAGAGCGAGGCATGAGCGCGGTCGAGGCCACGGTCGAGGGGACCTACGAGGTGGTCGGCTCGGTGATCGCCTCCGTGATGACCGCCGTGATCGCCTTCATGCCGCTGTTCTTCGTGCCCGGCATCATGGGCAAGTTCATCGGCGTGATTCCGGTCGCGGTAGTCACGATGCTGGTCATCTCGCTCGTCGAGGTCATCTTCCTGTTTCCGTGCCACTTGGCCCATGAGCCCGGCCAGTACAGCCGGTTTCATCAATTGCGCGAGCGGATCGGTCGCACCGGCTTCATCGTGCCGTGGTCGTTGGGCGTGCTGGTGATCTGGGGCGTCGCGGCGGCGGTGGCTTGGCGCCAGTCGCCTCCGCGGCCGATCTTGCTGGTCGCGGCGACGGCCGTTCTGGCGATCGGACTGTTGCCCCACGTCATCTACTGGACCAAGCCGCTGGGGCGTTTGTGCGGGTGGATCCACCAGCAGGTGTTCCACAGGCTCAACGTCGCGTCGGGCCGCGCGGTCGACGTCGTGATCAACCGGGTCTACTTGCCCATGCTTCGATGGTCGCTGGACAATCCGTCGATAACGCTCTCGGGAGCCGTGACGTTCCTGCTGTTGTGCATCGGGATGTACAAGATGGACATCGTGAAATTCACGTACTTTCCGAAGGAAGACGGCAACACGATTTCGGCCACGATCGTCTATCCCGACGGAACGCCCGCGTCGGTCACCGAAGCCGCCACTGTCCGGCTGGAGGAAGCGATCCGCAAGATCGACGCGAAGTACGGCAAGCCGGACCGGCCGCTGGTGACGACCATTCATCGCTCGGTGGGCCAGCCGAGCACGCTCGGACGGATCGGCCCGACCGGCGTGGCCGAAGGGAGCCATCTTGGCGCCGTGGGCGTGGAACTCGTCGAGAGCCAGCACCGCAACATCCGTAGCATCGAAATCGTGGACGAGTGGCGCAAGCTGGCTGGCGAGTTTCCGGGCGTCGAGAGCCTGAAGTACGAGACGGCCCAGGTGGGCCCCGGCGGCGCGCCTATCGAGTTCCGTCTGCTGGCCCGGCCGCGCGACATGGCCAAGCTCGAAGCGGCCGTCGAGGAGTGCAAGAAGAAACTGGCGGAGTACCCGGTCGTGCGCGACATCGCCGACGATTCGCAGCCGGGCAAATGGGAATTTCAGGTCAACGTGAAGGATGACGCGAAGTCGCTGGGCATCACGGCGGCCGACCTGGCCGAGACGATCCGCGCGGCCTACTACGGCGAGGAAGTCATGCGGTTGCAGCGCGGCCGCCACGAAGTGAAGCTCATGGTCCGCTATCCGCGCGACCAACGGCGATCGCTGGCCGATTTTGACAACATCCGCGTCCGCATGCAACCGTCAATCACGAGCATCATGGGCCGGATCGCGCAGGGCACCGCCGCGCCCGGCGGTGTTTCGGCCGTCCGCGCGGCCGAACGCCCCCTCACGGAACTGGCCGACGTCCGGGTGCAGCGGGGCTACAGCTCGATCAACCGCGTCAACCAGCTCCGTTCCATTACCGTGACGGCCGACTTGGACGAAAAGGCCGGCAACGCCCGCGGAATCGTCGAAGGCATGAAGGCCACGTTCTTTCCCGGACTCCTGGCCCGGTATCCGGAGTTGCGTCTGAATTGGGAAGGACAGCAACAGGACACGGCCGAATCGGTCCAGGGGTTGGGCATCGGCTTGGCGCTGGCCTTGGTAGCCATGTTCGTGCTTTTGACGCTCGAATTCCGCTCTTACTTCCAGCCGATCATGGTTCTGGCGATCATCCCGTTCGGCATCGTGGGCGCCGTTCTTGGCCATCTTGCCATCGGGCGAAACCTCACCATGCTCAGCCTGTTCGGCTTGGTGGCCCTCTCGGGCGTGGTGATCAATAACGCGATCGTATTGATCGACTTCATGAACGCTCGCGTGCGGTCGGAGCTTCCGCTGAAAGAAGCCCTACTGGACGCTGGGCGGCGTCGATTCCGGCCGGTGGTGCTCACCTCGATGACCACCTGGGGCGGCTTGCTGCCGATTTTGTCCGACCAGTCGTTCCAGGCGCAAATCCTCGCTCCCATGGCCACCAGCCTGGCTTTCGGCCTGATGTTCTCGACCGTGGTCGTGTTGTTCCTGGGGCCGACGATGTACCTGGTCTACGCACGGATCACGATGGGCGACACTCGGGGAACGGTCACCTCGACAGGGACAAGCGGCGCGGGTACGATGGGGTTCACCGGCTCGGATCCGGTAGCCGCGCCAGGGGAGTCGGCGGCAGCCGAGTCGCGGGCGCCGCTCGAGACGGCCCTGCCGGATCCGAAAGACACCGTCTCGTTGGTTGTTCGCGACGACGCGGACGATCCTGATGAAAACGGAAAAGACCATTCAGAGCGGACGTGGCCCCCGACCAGCCGCCTGCCGCGCGCCGGCGGCGGGCAGGAGTAGTTTTCTGGAGAGAACCATGAGCAGTCGCGAGACGATTCTGGGACGCATCCGCGCGGCTCTGTCCGATCGACCGGCGGCCGACGTGCCGGCGGTGCCCGAGGTCTGGCCCGAGACGGACGCCGACCGCGCGACCATGCTCGCGCGGTTCGGCGAGGAGATTGAGGCCGTCCAGGGCGAGTTGCGCCGGTGCGGGTCGATCGACGAAGCGCGGGCCGGGCTGGCGAAGCTGGTCGGCGAGCTTTCGTGCAGCCGGCTCGGCGCGGTGGATCGGCCGTTGGCTCGCGAGTTGGTCGAGGGTCTCGCGGCCGCCCAAGTGGCCTGGGTCGACGACCAATGGGACAAAACGGCCCTCGGCCGGCTCGATGCGGCCCTGGTCACGGCCGACTTGTTGCTGGCCGACACGGGCAGTTGCGTGGTCGAGTGCCGCACGGCCGAGGAACGAATGATGTGTTACCTGCCGCCCGTCTGCATCGTGGCGGCGCGGGCCGGGTCGCTCCGGGAACACCTGCCGGCCGCGTGGCAAGATTTGGTCCCGCGCATCGCCGAACCCGACCGACGCGGCGAATTCGTCATCGTCACCGGCCCGAGCCGCACGGCCGACATCGAAAAGATCCTTATCCTGGGCGTCCACGGTCCTAAACGGCTGGTCGTTTTCGTGGTAGAATGAGGTAGCCGTAGGCCGGGTCGCGACCCGGCGCATGAATCTCGCCGAGTCGCGACCCGGCCTACGGATTTGTGATAAACGATCACACCGAGGGTTCTCATGTTTCGCAAGCTGCTCGTCGTCGGCTGGATTGCGTTGGCCGTGCTTTCAGGGGCGCCGAAGGCCTATGCCGGCGGCGGCCCGGAAAACGTTTTGTTGGTGGTCAACCCCAACAGCCCCGAGTCGATGGCCATTGCCAATTACTACGCTTGGCTCCGGCACGTGCCGCCGGGCAACGTGGTCTATCTGCCCTTTGCCCCGGAGGCGAACGACGTGAGCGTCGATGGTTTTCGCAAGAAGATCCTCCAGCCTCTCTTGGACGCGATCGCCCGTCGCAAGCTGAAAGGACAAATTGACTACGTCGTCTATTCCAGCGATTTTCCGTGGCGGATCGCCTTCGCCGGCGACGTCAAGGCGGCCGGCGGCGTGGCATCCCTGCCGGGAAACCACGCGGGAGAATGGCCAAATATCCTAGGCAACCAAGCCTCGCTGACCGGCATGACCTATCTGTATCCGCGCGTGCTCGGCGGGAAGCCCGACTACGCTTCGCTCACGGCCAACCGCTACCTGCGGCCCATGTTTCTCGGCCGGCAGACCGCGCCGACAATGGGCTTTCGCGGCGACCTTCAATTCGACGCGGCCGGCCAGCTCGTGAAGTCCGACGGCGAGCAATACCTGTTGTCCGTCGTGCTGGCCGTCACGCAGGGCGAAAAACGTCGCGGCACGACGGCCCGAGAGGCCATGACTTATCTGGCTCGCAGCGCCCAGGCCGACGGGACCCGGCCGGCCGAAAAAGTCTACTTTACCCTCACCGACGACGTGCGAACGACCGAGCGGTCGCGGGGATTTTCCGACGCGAGGGCCGCCCTGGACAAGCTGGGCGTGGCCAGTGAGATCCTTTCGACCGACATGCCGATGCGCGAAAAGAACGTGTTGGGACTGACGTCCGGAACGGAGGCGTTCTACTGGAACACGACGGGCAGCACGCTTCTCGCCGGCGCGCTGTGCGACAACCTGACCAGTTGGGGCGGCGACATGGCTCCCGACGTCAGGCAGACGGCCATGACCGAGTTTCTTCGCCACGGCGCGGCCGGGTCGTGCGGAACGGTGACCGAGCCCTATCTCAACGCGCAATTGCTGGCCAAGTTTCCCAGCCCGATGCTCCACGTGCATTATGCCCGGGGTTGCTCGATGGCCGAGGCGTTTTACCAGTCGGTCGGCGCGCCGTATCAATTGCTGATCGCCGGCGATCCGCTTTGCCGGCCGTTCGCCGAAATTCCCACCGTGCGACTGAGCGACCTCAAGCCGGGCCAAAAGATCCGAGGCATCGTGCTCCTGAAGCCCGAAGCGGTTTTCCTTTCCCCGCCCAAACCTACGGACGCCTCGCGCGCGAAAACCAAAACCGCCGCGCCGCCCGCCGACAAACTCCCGGCTGACAAGCCCGCGACTGAAAAACCCATGACTGAAAAGTCGCTCGCCGAAAAATTGCTGGCCGCCAAACTGCCGGCCGAGAAGCCGCTGGCCGACAAGTTGCCGGCCGAGAAAAAGCCCGACGCGCCGCCCGCCGAAAAGCCCGCCGAAGTCGACCATTTCGAGCTTTTTGTCGACGGCGTCCGGTCCGGCGTCACCAAGCCGGGCGAACATCTGGCCCTCGACACGACCTTGCTGGGCGACGGCTACCACGAAGTCCGCGTCGTGTCCGTCGGGCCGGCGCCCATTTACACCCAAAGCCGCCAAATCGTTTGGGTCGTCGTGTCCAATCAGGCTCGATCGATCACCGCGTCGGCCAACCTCAATAAAATCCCCCGCGGCGCCGCCGTGACCATTTCGGCCGAGTGTCCCGTCGCTCGTCGGATCGAAATCCACCAAAACGGCCGCGTGCTGGGGACGATCAAAGGCATCTCGGGCACGATCGACATCCCGGCCGCCAAGCTGGGCGGCGGCCCCAACGTCGTCCAAGCCGTCGGTTTCTACAGCGACCGTCCGGAAGATCAAGTTTTCGCCCGCCCGATCGTCCTGGGCGTCGAACTCCCGCCGGAAAAGCCGACGACGCCCGTCCCCAATCAGAAACCGGCCCCTCGCCGAGAATCACCGCAGCCTTGACTGGCGCCCGCCAATTGCACCACGGAGTCACGGAGAAAAGCATCGCCGGGAGCCATGTCCACGCCTGCCCTTTTTCTTCTCCCCCTTTTTCCCCCCAATCTCCGTTAGGGCTTGGGCTGGTCGGCCACGGGGGCGTTCGAGGGTTTTTGTGACGGTCGGCTTAAAAGCTCTTGGATATCCGATCGCGTCTCTTCGTCTTTCACTCTACGCAATATCCGATGAACGATTGGCTCAACACTTTCTCGTTTCCCTACCGCAAGCAGTGTGGCAACTATCTGCACACGAATGTCATCGCCACCGTAGGGCAAGTCTTCTTCTGGCATCTTCGAGTACTTATCGAGTAGTTTTTCGACTGCGGGGACCGCCTTCGCCGCATGGAATCCCATCGCCTTCAAGGATTCGAGTACTGACATCTGCACCCAGGGCTCGCGGTCGTCAAGGGCTTCGACCAGCGCACCCACGGTATCCTCCCCAAACCCATTCACTGCGGGCAACGCATCTGAACAACCAGCGCGGATTAACCAGGAAGGATCAGACTTGAGAAGCTTTTTCAAGATTGGCGCGATTATGCTCGCCCTGTTGCCAAACCGTTGCAAGCCAACAATTGCTCCGTATCGATAGTCGTCCGAGGTGGCGCGTTCCGCTTCGTTTTTGAGATACCGTATGGCCTTCACGTCCTCCTTGTCGAGTTGTGCCACTGCTACCGCCGCGGCGATACGCACGGAGGGATCGGAATCGTTGGCGTACATCTCTCTTAATTCGGGCAGACAAATACGAGCTTCGGGACCGATCGTGCCCAAAGCAACCACCGCTTCGTATTTCACTGGTCGCGCTCCAAAGCAGTCTGCTGATATGGAATAGGAATACTCTCCATCGTCCGACAGCATATCTCGCAACTTCCCAACATAAGCGGTTGACGATGACGCCTCTCTTCCAAACACTTGTAACGCTTCCGCCCGTACGTTGGCATTTTTATCGTTCAGGGCTGACAAGACGTGTTTCAAGCTCTCTTTACCGGCAATCGAGTGCAACGCATCCACCGCATATATTCGTGCCTGAATGTCTTTATCCTCTTTTAGCACGCGCACTACCGGCGATATGAGCGAGGCTTTGTTTGCCTTCAATTCAATAATCGCAAGAAGGACTCCCTGGCGAACGTGCGTATCGTCATCGTTAAGAAACCCCACGAGACGCTCCGCGAACCGCTGCTTCGAGGCGAACTTCTCGTTCATCGAACTCAACGACGCCTGCCATTCCTGCGTGGAATAATAATAGGAGTTCGACAGGAACTGACGGACCTGAGCGTCAGAGGGTTCAGCCGATGTCATCCCAAGGGAAACGCACAGGCATACTGCCATGTCAAGGAATGTCATGGAATTTCCCCTTTTTCTTCGGCTCGCTCACTCGCGGCGGGCGATTGAATTATTATTTTTCTCTTCCCCTTTTTCTCTTTTCTTTTCCGTCGTTCTCCTCAATCGCTCTCGCTGACTCCATGCGACGCGTCGCGTCATGTAACGTCTCTTCGCACACGGCCTGAAGTCCGCTAAAGTCCGTCACGAAATACTCGCCGCCGCGTTTGTAGTAGCCCCATGGAACGAAGAGAACAATGGTTTCTCGCGATTGATTGGGCGAAATAATTGTGAGCGTGCCAAATATAGCGTATTCGGCCGGATTGGGATCGCGACGAGCTTCCCTCAAGGGACGCAATACCAACTCCTCCATTTGCGATGCGTCGGTCAGGCACACTTCCGCGAACGGCCATTCCTCGCCCATCCTGAAGGAAACGCGGCATTCACCGCCGCGGTTGGCCTTGGGCGCTTGCCCCGCGCGTTGACAGCCAGAATATAAGCAGAACAGGAACGCCCCCGTTGAAATCGTCGCAACCAACCCAACGCCTGCTTTATCCAATCGTGAAGAAAAAGGGAACATTTTACTTTTGCCCTCCGTGATGAAAAAATGGGGCGGCGTGTTCACTCGCGGCGCGAGTTCGCATTGCCCTTTGCCTCGCCGCCGCCTTCGTAGCGTCCAAAAATCATGCGGCCGGCGCTGGTTTGCAGGACGCTGGTGACGGCGATCTGGATTTGTTCGTTGACGTGGTCCCGGCCGCCTTCGACGACGACCATCGTGCCGTCTTCGAGATAGCCGACGCCCTGGCCGGCCTCTTCGCCCGGCTTGACCATACGCACCTGGATGTGCTCGCCTGGCAGGAAAAGGGGTTTCAGCGCGTTCGACACGTCGTTCAGGTTGATCACGCCCACGCCGTGCAGCCGGGCCACCTTGTTCAGGTTGTAGTCGTTCGTGACCAGCTTGCCTTCGAGGTGTTTGGCCAGCGCCACGAGCTTCAGATCGACCGATTGATTGGCGAACTCGGGCAATTCGCGGTCCCAGATTTGCAGATCGACGTTCGGATTGGTCCGCAGCCGGTTGAGCACGTCGAGCCCGCGGCGCCCCCGGCCGCGGCGCAGCCGGTCGTCGCTGTCGGCGATGCCCTGGAGCTCGCCGATCACGAATCGCGGCATCACCAGTTGGCTGTCGAACAGATTGGCGTCGATCACGTCGGCCACTCGGCCGTCGATCACCACGCTCGTGTCCAAAATATAAGGCCGGCGGCCCTTGGCTTCCTTCGAGAATTCAACATAGGGGATGATGAACCGAAAATCGTTCCGCGTTTGGAGCAGCAGGCTGATGCAGATGTAGCAAACCACGGCCGCCAGCGTGATATTGACCGCGTTTCGGGTGGCCAGGTCGTCGGGCAGCACGGGCGTCATGGCCAATCCGGCCACGTAGGAAAGAAACAACCCCACGATCAGCCCGAAATAGATCGACGAGATCACGTCCAGGTGCTTTCGCCGGACGAGCACGTCGCCGACGATCACCGCCAGCGCCAAACCGATCATGCCGAGCTCTCCGCTCCAGAGCATCGCAGCGTTGTCGGCGGGAATGACGCCCGTCTTGATCAGCGAGACGCCGATGGCCGAGGCCACCATGATGAAAATGAGCCGTAGAATGAGTAACGCCATGGATGAAAGACTCCCCAAAAAGACCAAGCGATAGGAAGCAGCCCCGCGATAATTGGTCGTTCTACGATTGCCGCCGCAGTTCGGCGGTCAGCAGTTCCCAAAACGCTTCGAGCGATTGGGGGATGACGTTCGTTCGTCCGAGGACGGGCATGAAATTCGTGTCGGCGTTCCAGCGGGGTACAATGTGCCAGTGGAGATGGTCGGGCACGCCCGCCCCCGCCGCCGTGCCGAGATTGAGTCCGATATTAAAACCGTCGGGCCGCAGGACGCACTCGACGGCCTTGACCATCCGCGCGATGGTTCGCGTCAGTTCGAGCTCGGTCGCCGGGTCCAATTGGTCGAGCCGCCCGACGTGCGCCTTTGGCGCGACCAACAGGTGCCCGTTGTTGTACGGAAAGCGGTTCAAGATGGTGACCGTGTGCTCCCCCCGTTGGATGACGTAGCGGCCCGTCGAGGCCTCGTCGACGGCCGCCTGGCAGAGAAAGCACCCCGGATCAGCCCCGTCGAGCAGATTCAACGCCACGTCGCCCGGCCGCAGTTTGTCGCCGACGATGTAGTCCAGTCGCCAGGGGGCCCAGAGAGGATCGTCCACCACAGCCGAGGTCTCCAAGGGGGCCGCGATTTTGAATTCGAAAAGGCACTAACCCGCCAATCTAAACGCCGGGAAGGCTTTAGGCAAGACCGCCCCCCACACTGGACCATCCAACAAGCACCCTGGCGACGTACCCCCCTTGCTCGGCTTCAAGTCGCCTCGCCAGCCAAGACGAAGTACTCCGTAGAGGATTTGGGAAGACTTTTCGGGAAAAAGGGGGACTGGCTCCTCGAAAACAGGAGGCCAGACATTCTTGTCTGGCTGGAAAAGACAGGCAAGAATGCCTGTCCTCCTGTTCACGGAGGTGTCCTTGCCAACCCACTTTACGGCGACGGTGCCTGTCCCCCTTTTTCCCGCGCGGCGTTAAACTGGAGAGAGTAAAAGGGGACAGGCACCGTCGCCGTATACTCGTCCAGCGGAAACACGTTGAACGAGGCGACGGAGCCAGTCCCCTTTTAAGACTTCCCATACACGCTAACCCACCGGCCCAGATTACGTCTTACGTCATGGATTTTCGCGTCGACCTGGATTCGTTCCGAGGTCCGTTGGACCTGTTGCTCTATCTGGTGCGCAAGCACGAGCTGGACGTAACCGATATTCCGATCACGTTGATCACCGAGCAGTACTTGAAGTACCTCGAACTGATCGAGCGGTTGGACGTGGGCGCGGTGGGCGAATTTCTGGCGGTGGCCAGCATGCTGATCGAAATCAAGTCGCAGCAGGTGCTTCCGCAGGGCGACGAGGTCGAAGACGCCATCGAGGATCCGCGCGAGGAGCTGGTCCGCCGGCTGTTGGACTACAAGCAGTTTCGCGACGCGGCCAGCATCCTGGACGAGCAGAGCCGCGCCTGGCAGCGGCATTTTGCCCGGCTGGGAAGCGACCTGCCCACGCGCGGCCGCGATCTGGCCGAGGAGCCGATCCACGAGGTCGAGCTTTGGGATCTGGTCAACGCCTTCGGTCTGATCATCCGCGACACCGAGTCCGCCAAGCCCTCGAGCATCGTTTACGACGACACGCCGATCCACGTCTACATGGCCAAGATCCACGCCCTGGTGCTCGAACGGGGCCATGTGTCGCTGGCCGAACTGTTCGAGCCGGGCATGCACAAGTCGACCATGATCGGCATTTTCCTCGCCGTGCTCGAACTGGTCAACTACGAGCAGGTTCGCGTCGAGCAGAACGAATTGTTCGGCGAAATCTGGCTCCTCCCGCGGACCGATCGGACCAAACCCCTGGACTTCTCGGCCGTGGACAACTACGATCACTCGGGCCAGACGACGTGAGGAGTGGAAAAAGGGGGACTGGCTCCGTGGCCCAAGTAGCCGTGGCAGTGCAAGAAACGTCGCGGCCACGGTGCCTGTCCCCCTTTTTCCACGCGGCCTCGGATGGTCCGTCTCAAAAGGGGACAGGCACCGTCGCCGCAAACCCGTCCGGCGGAAACACGTTGAACGAGGCGACGGAGCCAGTCCCCTTTTGAGACTCCCGACCCCGTAATTCACGAATTCTGAAAGCCCCGATGATCCACGACCTGCCCGTCAAAACGCTCAAGCACGGCGAACTCTCGATCGAGGGCTACTCGCGCGCCGCCGTGCAGACCTATTGGCGGCTGCCCGAGTTGAAGCTCGGCTTCGATCTGGGCGCCCAGCCGTGGTCGTTCATGGGCACGCCCGTCTGGTTCGTCTCGCACGCCCACATGGACCATCTGATGGCGCTGCCGATCTACGTGGCGCGGCGTCGGATGATGAAGATGGAGCCGCCCACCATCTACGTGCCCGAGCACGTCGTTGATCCCATGCAGAGGATCATGCGGCTGTTGAGCCAGCTGGACCGCGGGCGGCTGCCGTGTACGCTCGCGCCGGTCGCGGCGGGCGACACGATCGAGCTGTCGCGCGAGTTGGCGGTCACCGTCAGCCGCACCCAGCACAGCGTCCCGTCGCTGGGCTACGTCGTCTGGGAACGCCGCCGCAAGCTCAAGACCGAGCTACAGGGACTCGCCGGCGACGCCATCCGCGACCTGCGCCTGTCGGGCGAGGAAGTGACCAACGAGACGCGGATGCCGCTGGTGGCCTATCTGGGCGACAGCACGCCCGAGGGACTCGATCTCTGCCCGGCCATGTACCAGGCCAAGGTGCTCATCATGGAGTTGACGTTCGTCGCCCCGCGCCATCGCAAGGAACGCATCCACAAGTTCGGCCACATGCACCTGGATGATCTGGTCGAGCGGCGCGAGCGGTTCGCCAACGAACTGGTCGTCGCCTCGCACTTCAGCACCCGCTACCACACGAACCAGATTCGCCACTACGTCGAACAGGCGATGCCCGACATGCTCGACGGGCGGCTGCACTTGTGGATCTAACGGCGCGATTTTTTTCAACGCAAAGACGCGAAGAAAAGTAGGATGTGTGCTTGCACGCATCAAGATATCCAAAACCGAGCCGCGACCGT
>DATECS010000019.1:0-12806 GCA_035286785.1 Thermoguttaceae bacterium
ATACGCTTTACGGCCGAAAAATGTGCCTGTCCCCTTTGGCCGTAACCGCTCGCTCCAATCGCCCCACCAACCCCTCACTCCATACCAACCCGAAGCGCCAGCGAGGACGGAATTATAGAATTGTAGCCACTGGGGACGTAGCTCAATTGGGAGAGCACCGCTTTTGCAAGGCGGGGGTCGTCGGTTCGAATCCGATCGTCTCCATCTCGTCATCTTGCACGTAACCGCAAGATACAGCAGGACTTAGCGTAAGCCCTTGGTGTCCAAGGGCTTTGCTTTTTTCTTGCCGCTTCCCGCCGCTTCCCGCGTCGTCCCGCCGCGTTGCGATTTGCGCATCGCGCGCGTTGCGATGCGCGCACCGGCCGGCCGCCCGGTCGAAGTCTTCGGGCGTGACCTGGAGGTAATGCTTCTGCGCGATCTTCGGCGTGTTGCCCATCCACCGCGTGACCACATGAAGGGGGAACGAACGTTCGAGTTCCGTTTCCCGCGTCCCACGGACGGACTTCCACAGACGGGCCCAGGGCTCCAGGCCGGCCCTCTTGAGAATCCGGTTGAACTGGCTACGCAGGTTGACGTTGATCCATCCGTTGGGGGTAAGTGACGTTTCCCGGTAGCCACCGCCCACGACGTAAACGGCCCCCTCTGGGGCCAGTTGCCACGCCTCTTCCAGAATCGGACGCAGTTCGGGGAACATCGGGATAAGCCGGCTCCCCTTCCCGTGGCATTCGGTCTTCGGCGATTGGACAAGGATTCGCCCACGGTCCCAGTCCACGCCCTGCCATTGCAGGCTGAGAACCTCGCTGGGGCACCGAAGGCCGCCCCACCGGGCCAGCCCGAAGATCGTTCGCCACGTCGGGTCACACACGGCCATGATCGCGTCGGCTTCGTCCTGGGTTACGAAATGGTCTTCACCATCGGGTAGGGTGGCCTTGGCCGTCACGTCCAGGAATGGGTTTTCGTCGATCAGCTTCCGCTTCGTGGCGGCCCGGAAGAACGCCCGGGCGAATTGCAGCCGCTTGGAAACGGTGGTTGGGGCCAATTTCTTGCCGATCAGGTATAGCTTGAAGTCTTCGGCGTCCCCTTCCGAAATGTCGGCCATGGCGCGGTCGCCGCCAAAATGATCCTTCAGGTTGCGAATCACCTGCCCCCAAACGACCTTGGTGGCCGGCTTGACGTCGATCCGGCGGGCCTGGTATTCGTCCAGGAAGGGCCCCAGCGTCGTCAGGGCGCGACGCTGGGGCTTGGGGATCAATCCCACCTTGGCCAGCTTCGCGGCCAGCCCGGGCGTCAGGTCCGCGATCCATTGGGCCGTCCGCTGGGGAATCGGGTATTGGCCCATCTTCGAGTTGAGGATTTCCTCGACGTGGGCTTTGATGGGCTCGGCGCCCTTTTGGGAGATCTTCCCCAGGTAGACCGTCTGACGCGACCCGTCCGCGGCCGCGTAGTGGATCCGCCGAAGGTCGCCCTTCTTGCCGTAGGTAGAAATACTGGCCATTGGGTTCCTTTCTCAAAATCATTTCCAACGCCGCGACCAATTTGCTCCTACCCTCCGAGCCACGAGGAAGCCTTCCTTCGGCGATCGCTCGTTTCTGTTTGGCCGGCGGAAAACTGGCCGCCTTCACCACTTGCATCTTGGTCAACTTACACTCTCCTTTCAGGATCCTTTGCTTCGCCTCCTTTCCGCAAACCTCCTCGATCGTGTCCAACGCCGTGGCAAACTTGGCGTCACGTTCGATCGTGGCCTGGCCGACTTTGTACTCACGACCGAGGCGTTTTGCCGTTTTCTCGTTCGTAACCTGGCTGACTTCAAGACCTTGCGTCTTAAAGACATCACCGTGATGGCTTTGTTTTGATTGTCCGCCAGGTTGTTTTTTTTCGGCGTTATACCGTCGCCCTCTCACCGCGGCCTTCTGTGGTTCCGTCAGGTTGCGCTGGCCGAGGGCGTGATGGTCATGCCTCCCTCGCCTCGGCTTGTAGTTCCACGCCGTCGAGCAGCTCGCCCACGGTCAGGCCGTCGGCCAGTTGGCTTTCTTTGATTAGGGCCTCGAATTCATCCGCGATCCGGTCGATCCGGGCGACCTGGCCGGGGATGGCCCGCCGAAGGCCGCCGAAGATGGACGTCATGTTCCGACGCATTTCGATCAAAAGCCGGCAGGCGGCGACCAGCTCGGGCGGAAGGTTGTCGGGTATCGTCTTTCGCATGGCGGTTTACCGGTTGTCCCGATGGTTGCGCGAGGGATTGGATTTCGGGGCCGATCGGGCCGCGTTTTGGGTCGCATCGGTATTGGCCCGGGTGGCATCGGCGTTTTCCGACGTGGCCGCCCGGCTTTCGACGACGGCTGTCGTCAACTCCGCAATCGCCTCCGACAGGGCCTTCGCCTGTTGCTCCGTCATAGGGCCCGGCAAATCGATCTCGCGGTATCGCTGGGGAGTGTCCCATTCCATTTCACCCTGGGGGATGGTTCCGCTGACTGGTAAAGGAAAGTAGGGTTTCAGCTTCTTCTCGTAAACGCCGGGGGATTGCTCAATGATTTTATTTATCAGGCGCTCACTGGAGAGTTCTTGCGCCTTTCGGATGAATCCATACGTCGTGGCCTTGTCCGCCGCCTTTGCGACGAATTTTTCAATCCCCAAGGGCGTGTCGTAGAGTCCGCTCAACACGTCGCCTTGCGAGGAAAGCGTGTCTAGGGCCATTTGGGCTTGCGCCCTGGGTTCGTTGGCCACCTTCGCTTGCATTTCAGCGACCCGCCGTCTCTGAATGACGTTCAACTCGTGGGGCGTGTCGAGTTTTTGTTGGTACTGCCCGCCCGTGCCGGTGAACGCGCCTTGAATCTCCTGGGTCAGACTCCCCGCCTCTTTCCGCTTCTTTTCAAGCCGCTCGGCAGCGCCCGAAAATTCGATTTCGGTCAGCTTGCGTTTTGAGTAGTACTCGGGGTCGCGCTGGCGCATGAGGTCGATGTTTTCCAAAATGCCCTTGCCCTCGTCCGGCCGGACCAGGCCCTTCGCCTCCGCCTTGGCCCGCCACTTTTTGGTTTCCTTCACCAGGGCGCGAAGGCCGGTTCGTTCAATCTCGGGAGATGAGTATTCGTAGCTCAGTGCCGAAGCGATGCCCAAAACTTCGCCCGGCTTCGTGTTCAACGCCCGGGCGTCCGAAGCGACTTCCTGGAAGATTTTGGCGGTTTCTTCTTGGTTCCACTGTGATTTTTCCGCGCCGACGACCAGGCCCGAGACGGCTTGGGGCACCGTGTAGGTTCCCTTGCCGGCCACCGCGTTCAAGTTGGCCCAATACCGCGACATTAGCTGGGGATCGGTGAACCGCTTCGTGGCCGCGATCGCCACCGCGTCTTTTTCAAGACCGGCCGATTTGAGAGAAAACACCATCTGCCCGGCCTCTTCCGGCGCAAGGCCCTCTTGCGCCATGGCGAGTTTCATGGAGCCGGACAACTGTTTGTACGCCGCCTTGGACCCGCTTACCTGCCAAAGCCGTTTGAGGGTTTCCTCCGTGCCCCGCAGTTCCTCCGCAAGTCCCTTGACCTGCGAATGGGCCTCATTGGCGGCCGACGTAATCGCGCCAATGGCCACCGCGGCCGCCGCCGCGCCGGAGGCAAACGGCACGATCGCCGTGGCCATGCCGGCGATTTTCGATTTCAACGTCCCGCCGAACGCCTTCGACCCCGCCGCGTCGGCCTGGCGGAAAGCGTCCCCCGCCCGCTGGACCGACCGGTTGTAGAGATCCTGGTCGATCTTTCCCGTTTTCAACAGCCGGTCCAACTCCGCCAGACGCCTATTATGCTGTTCGCCCGGGGTGCGTGTTTCGTTGTAGAGCTGCTTGGCCGACAGATTGAGGTACTTGTACCGCTCCGTGGCCCGCTGGGCGGCCGCGCCCGTGCCGTCGACGGCCCGGGCCATTTGCTCGAACGTGACCGTCGCGCCCGCGTCGACCACCGTAATGCCGAGTTCCACGCTCATTTTTAGAATCCTTTCCTGTTTCGTTTCCGATAAACCGGCCGGCCCGGAACGCCCGGGCCGGCCGGCGGGTGTGACCTTACAGTCTGTTCGTGAATGCCGGTGGCTGGCGCAGTTTGTCCAGCGCGGCGGCGACGATCTTTTCGGCCGCAACGTAGTGGCCGATTGTCACATTGGCACCGGCGTGGCCCAGCGTTAAACGGGCTGCCTCTGGATTGTCGCGCCACAACAGCGTGGCCAGCGTCCGTCGGAAGCCCTGGAGGCCAAAGTGGCTCTTGGTGGGAATTCCGGCGAGATGCTGCAACTTGTGAGAGTAGCGATCGAAACTACGTGATTCAAATGGCCACTCGAAGACGAGGTCTCGCTTCGTGCGTATTCTCCGCAAATGTTCAAGAACTGTGTGGTTCAAGTGAACAATAAGGCCGCGGCCCGATTTCATCCGCTCGGGGGGGATGACAAGTCGGCTTCCGGCCCAGTCGATGTCTGTCATTCGCAGTTGGAAGAGCGTCCGACGGCGAATACCTGTGTTGTAAGCGACCACAATTAGCGCTTGCCACCATGCGGCCGGTCTAATGCCCGGAAGACGGGGTTGATCCATGCCGACCGCAGCCGTGTAGATTTGCTCGATCAGGGCTTCCGCGACCGTTTGCGGGACCGCGAGACGAACGCGCGGCGGTTTCACCCACGGGACGCGCTCCAAAATCCCCGCCGCGTCACGGTTGTGACGATCGGCCGGCCCGGCCTTGTCGAGCACGGCCTGCAAATGTTTCAGGTGCCTGGCCACGCTCGCGGACCGCATCGGAAGATGAGGTTGTTGCCCACGGCACTTCATCAGGGCCTTCTTGAAATTAGCCAGGGTGATGTTGGAAACCTCCGTCAACGGCGGGTCGCCTGTCAGGTAGACCCACTTGCGAATGGTCGTTAGGAAAGTCACCTTGGCGGCCGTTGAAACGCCCGCCAAGCAAACCGGTTCATAGTATTGATCGTAGAAAGTGCGGAGCGTTTGGCCTTTCGCCTCGATCAGCGCTTCACCCTTTGCCGCGCACCATCGTTCCGCGGCCCGGGCCCGCAAAAGGAATCCGTCTACGTCGTCAAGGACGGCATCCGTCCCGGCCGCGACGCGGACGGCCGCAACGCTCTTTTCCATCTCCTCGTTCAAGAGAAGCTGGTAAAGACGCTGGTTTTTGCGGTATTGACGCCATCGGGCAAACGTCAGATAGGACAGCCCCGCCGTTTCGCAAGCGTCGCGCGGTGTGTGGCCGCCGGCCACCAGGGCGACAATCTCAGGGACAAACGAGGGCGTGGGCTCAATCGCGGGCGGCGCGACGGGTCGCGGCGCGACGGGGTTTGCCCTGGCCACGGCGATCGCCTCCAAGTCCTTCTCCGCGTAAACGGGGACGACGTAGGTTCGTCGGAGGTAATGGACGGGCCGGCGGCACCATAGAATCGTGCGACCGCCAAGGTGTCCGCAGGATCGTTCTCGCCACGGTCGGAATTTCTTTCCTGGAATCAGAAACCGCTCTATTGCCGCGTGCTTGGAGAGCCAGTGCTCGCCGAATTCGTCTATCCAGACGCCATGAGGCAGGTCCGGCCGGCGCTCCGTGACTCGTCTTACACCGAATTCGTCGATCCACTCAATTGTGGTCGGCGGCGCGGGCTCGGGTTTCATCGCGGGAGGTCGTACCGGTTTGCCCGCTCGGTCGATCGTCTCTTCTCGCCAGCCGGTTGGCGTTTTGCGGCGAGTGATCCACTTGCACCACGAATCCGCGTCGGCCGCGCGGTGTTCGATCCGGCCGTGTTGAGCCGGAAAACCGCAAATTGGGCAGCGGCCCGAGTGGTTCTTGGGACGACGATGCCACTCCGTAGGTTTGAGGGAGGGATTGTTCTGGTTCATGCGTATACCCTCCCTTCCTCTTCGCAAAGCCACTCGGCATGGAGCCGCTTTTTGCGGTCCGCAAGGTCGCCCTCGGTGGACTCATCGAAAAGAGTCAACAGAAGATGGTCGCCGATCACGCGGACGTAGGCCCAATTCGTCGGGTCTTCGCACAGTTGATCCTGCGGACCGATTTGCTCGCGCATGCGTTGAATCGCCTCGTTTAGCGTGAACGAAAGCGGGATTCGCTGGCACACGCCAGTGATTTCGTTGACGACGCAGAGAAATGTTGCGGTCATGCGGCACCCCCTTTCGGTTGTTCGATGGGCCGGACCCACTTGACTAAAATGGCCCACTCCCTGACAGGTCGTCCGGTGGCCAACCGCTCCGCGTTGTACCGCCTGCATACGTCGATGGCCGCGCACAAGGTCAGGTGGCTCTTGTGGACGTTGGCACTCAGCACGATGCCAGGAATGTCGGAGACCGACGAGGGCTCAAACTCGTCGGGCACCCTGGCCAGTAGAACAGCGTTTTTGCCAAACTTGGACATGGTTGCTGTAACCTCCCGCTGCGTGGCCTTGCGGTCAGCGCAGCAAAAAGCCCCAGCCCTGGTAATCGGTGTTGAGGCACTTGAGAGAGTGCCCGGACGCGCTCGCGCAACGTCCGCGGTTACCAGGGTTGGGGCCCTTTGAAAACATCAATGTACTCTCAATCTGGACCGAAGTCCGGTTTCAACGCCGGTCATTTTCCCGCCGACCGACGTGTGAGTCAAGGGCCCACCTCGCCTTGGCGGCCGGCGTGGTCGATAATGGATGCGATTTCAGAGCCGGGTAGGTTCGTCGATCCGGCGACGTCCAACACGGCCTTTGAACGGGCCCATTTGACCAACTCCCGAGCGTTGTAGCTTCCATCACGGTTGCGGGGAACATCGGGTAGGTCGCGGAGTGCCCTCGCCGTGATGCCCAGCATCCACGCCGACACCACCTGGTTGAGCCGCTTCATCGCGGCTACCTGTAGTGTCCCGAGAGGAGGGGGGGAATTTTTCTTACTCATAAAATCAACCTTTTACGCAAAAAAACACGTCTAGAAACATGGGCGTAGCCCCCCGGGGGGCCCTATGGGGAAGGACCCCAAATAAAATAGGCAAGCTAGGCTGACTCTGGGCCGGCGGGCTCTCCCGTGCGATGAACAACGGGGGAGCCACGCCGCCGGCCCTGGAAAGGATTCCAGATGAATATCAAACGCCCGCGTTGCGGACGAGCCCGCGGTAATCAAGCACGCCCGCGCCGACGTCATGCTTGAACGACCAGCAAAATCCCCATTGGCCGTCGGTGAGGGCCGATTTTCTCAGGGTCGGTTGGCGGCGGTTATTGAGATACACAACCTCAATCCCGCTTGCCGAGGAAGCGGGCGCGGCGAGGTACCAGCGTGTCGCGCTGCCCTCATGCGTTTCGCCCGAGATCGGGTTCGTCACTCCAAGGTCGAGACGAGAGTCAGAGCGAACCGTCAAGCCGCTCGCCACGCCGCCCAGCGATTCGACGAGGGAAAGGCCGGTCAGTCGCAGCGACTCCGGGACAACAATGTACGCGCCGTGAAGGTCGAGCGGGAAGGCTTTTCCTTGGGAGTCGGTCCCGCACTGTTTTGCCAGAGCGGTCATTGCTTGGGTTAGCCCGGGCACGCCCAGCGCGGAGCCCGCGCCCGAGAAGTCGTTGCCGTGGCTAGAAAAATCGAAGAGTGCGTTGCCGTCGGCCAGCGTCGGGTTCGACAAAAGTAGGGAACAAACGAGTCGCGGACGGAGCCGAAGCGCGCCGCGGACGATCCAGCGAACCGCCGACAAAATCAATTCGAGTCGATCGCCGAGAAGATCCTCCTCGCCGACGACAAGTTGTTTCGCGTACCGATCGACGCCGCGGTATCGCGCCACGTTTGCGGCCACGTCCGAATGGTCCGCTGTTCCGCCGCGTGGAAGCATGACGAATTCGCCGGCCATGTCGGCTCGCCAACGTTCGACCGGACGGAAGTTCCGCGCCGTGTTTTCGAGGCACCAGCCGGCGGTTGAATCCTCGAACGTGTCAGCGGCGTCCAACAACGTTGCCTCGGCCACGCTCGTCAAGGATTCAACGAGACTCGTCCCGCTCAACGCAGCCCGGATTACGTCGCACTCCTCGCCGACAGTCGCCTGATGGTCCGCGCTTGCGCACTTCGCCACGAAGTCACCGAGTGAAGTATCGCGGTGCTGTTGGCCGGCCGCGGCCAGCCCGGAATTGCGAACGCGAACGCCAGCGCGAATGCAGAGCCCGGCCGCGCGTGCTTGCACGGCAATCGGAACAGACTCCGCGCGTTGAGGTTCGAGCTGCTTGGCGTCGATCATGCCGCGCTCGATGAGATACTCCTGCGCGTCCTGCGATTCTTGGGTCAAAAACATGGTTGGTTCCTTTTGAAAAAGTGGTTGAATTGACGTTCTTTATGGTGATTCTTATTTGCACGCGGACATATCGCGTGGGTTGATGCCGCAGGCCCGAATTTGGTTATCCAGGCTCGACGGGAGTATGTTTTGGCTGGAACCCGGCTTTGTTCCGTCGAAGAGTTTGTAAAATCGTGACCGCAGCCCAGCCAGTTGCTGGCTTTTTAGACGGGTGGTTGAGTGATTGCATGTGGCCGTCTGAGAACGCGATTTCGCGTCTTCCATCCGACGCTGCATTTTGAGAAGTTGCGCGTGGTTGGCTTTTTGCAACTCTTCTTGAGCACGATGCGATTCTTCCATCTCGCGGACGGCCGCGGCAAGCTCTTCGTCGGCGCCGGCCAGTTCCGCCTCGGCCCGAATCGCTTCGCAGTAGATCGCGTTCTCGGCATCGTGGATGCCGAGCGTCCGGCGGATTTCAAACAACTCATTTTCGTCGGACTCGTTCCGGCGTTTCTTGGCAAGGTTCGCGCGGTAGCGGCTCCAGAGTCTTTTCTCTTCGTCCGCCGACAACGGCCGCGTGATTCGCAGCTCGGGCCGGCTAGAGAGGTTCTCGGCCAACGAACGGCCGGCGGAAATAGATTCGATCGTCATGGTTTTCCTTTCCATAACAGTTTGTGACTCAGATCATTCTTGCGGCCGGCGATAGCTTTCCCACGGGAAAAACATGCAAAGCGCCCCATCCGTCAGTCGATCAATTACCGGCGCACTGACACGATCGACGGCCTCTTGCTTGTCCCCAACATTCATCGAAACCCACGTCGGCTTGGAGGCGCGATACCGCCTGTCAACCAACCGAAAAAGCGCGGCGCTCTGATATTCAGTCACGCGACCGATCGGAGGGGAAAGGTCGTCAAGGATGGCAATGTCGGCGCGGGCCAACGGCATCAAAACCTCTTCCTCATCCCCGTGAATCGCACGTCGCATCGCCGCCGCGAATTCCGGCCCAGTGATAAACTCGACCGAAAATCCGTGCGCGGCGATCAGTTGACCGGCCGCGGCAATCAAAAGATGCGTTTTGCCCGTCCCACAGCCCCCGAAGAAAACGAGCCCGCGGCCGGCCCGGACGTTTTCCTCGGCGCGAGCCAGGTAGCCGGTCAACCGTTCCACAACAACGCGCTGCTGCTCATCGCCGGCCGCGAAATTGTGAATCCGACAATTCCGAAATCGTTCACCTCGCCGCCGGCAAAACGCCAGGGCGAGCCGCCGTCGGGCAGCCGCGTCGGCCGACTCGGGCACGTCGTCGAAGAGCATCGGCTCATTCATTTCCACTCACCTTTTTTTCCTTTCTTCACCACCGCGCCGTCAACTCCATTCCCCTCCCACGTTCGAACCGCGGCGCGCCAGTCCTTCATTTTCGCGCGGCCCACCATCCAGCCGTTACTTTGGTAGTGAGCGACAAACCTCTCGGGATCGACGTGGTTGCCGCGCTCGCGGCAGTAGACACGTACTTCCTCCACCGTCGGCAGCGCGAATTTCGCTGGCGCGCGCTCTTTATTATTCTCTCCTCTTCTCTTCTCTTCTTTAGATAACGCAGTTCCATTACCAAAATCACGATCAACCGTTACCTTCTCTTCCTCGGATATGCGACGCTTAAAATTTCGCTGTCGTCGCGCGTTCAAAAGCCTGTTTTTCGAGGATTTACCGAATCGGATGGAGTATGAAGGGATCCCCAAACCATCCTCCTCAACCGTCATCCATCCCACCCCAACGACCGACTCCCAAAACTTTTCATCCCCTCCGCATAATCGAATCACGGTGCTAAACTGATAGCGTGGCAGCAAACCGGTAACGGTGCCGCGCGACTCTGGTAACGCAACTGCGTGACGGTCCACAAGAATCCATAATCGAACAATTCTCCCAACAACAACCTCCACATCGTCGCCGGTCGCGTCTTGAATTGCCTGCACTTCCGGTTTTTCGGGGAGATCGTCGTCGATCTGGATCCAGTCGCCGGCCATTATCGGGCCCTCTCAACCTTATCGTTACCCTCAGCAAACCTTTCGAGGTCGCGTACACTATAGCGTCGAAGGCGTCCCACTTTCATCGACGGGATCGTTCCGGCGGCCGTCAAGCTACCCAGAGTCCTCTGACTCACACTCAAAAGTTGGGATGCCTCGCGCGGAGAAACCAGAATTCGATCACTTTTTTCCATCATTATCCTTCCGAAACGAGACTCTCATACCAAACACACCATCCAATTCCCTGCGCGCAACCCTCTCCATCTCCCTATCTCCAGCGCGTCGAGCCGCCACCAAAACGGCCACCAACGTGGCGGGACTCGCCGGCAACTTTTCTCCTTCTTTTTTCATTTTTCCCTCCATAAACTCACGCGGTCGGTCGGGGTTTTTGGCGACCGACCTGAGAATTCTTGGACACCGGCGCAAACAAATAGCGGGCATTCCCGAGGAAAACCCGCTATTAAAAAATGAGAAATAAAGTTTGGTCGGTCAGTTGCGTATAGACGGCCGTCTTATTTTCGGTGTCGGTCAGCGGCGCGTTCAGCACGCATTTTGTTGCGGAATTCAGACAGTTCCTTCCACGTTTGTGACTCAATCACGGACGTCTTCGAACGCCCAATGCGACGGGCAATCTCCTTCGCCGTTAATCCCCTTGCTTCTGGATCCCTCTGAATAAGGTCGAGAATCAAAGCACCCACCGTTACGGTTGCGCGACAGCCGGCGTCCAGTCCCGTTTTCTTCGTGCTTGCAGCCGTCTCGATCAACGCAGCCGCCTCAATTCTCCGCAACTCCCCCACGCCGGCATCCCAATCGAACTCCGTTTTTTCGTGCCACGCGGCCGACCCGATGCGGAGTGAAACAAGACGAAGCTCCGGCCAGAGATTCGGAAACTGCCGCGCTGTCAAAACTGCCAGTTTATTGAGTTGTTGGGCACATTGCTCGCAACGTTCGATAGCGCCAGACTCATCTCGTTCCGCGTCTTTAACCGCATTACGCCAGTCGTCCTGGTAACGCTCCATAAACGCCACGTCGCCGCGCAAATCCGCCAACCGCCCCCGAGCCCGTGCAAGATCCGCGGCCGCTTGTGGGTACAGGCTGTATAGCAGGCGAGCGGTGCCGGCAACGTCGGATGAGAGAAACCGTTCGTCAACCATGCAAAAATTCTCCAATCACCGCCGGGCCGGCCGGGCGGCGCGACGGAGAGATTGGAGAAACCCCGCCGCGTCCGCCGGCCATTTGTGGGCCCCGTCAGGCCCTCCCGGCTTCGCTACGCACGATTCTACCTGGGCCCGGCCGGAAGTCTACCACCGGCGCCACGGGCCAGCGCCACAATCGCCTGCCGCGTCTGGGCCGGCAAACCAGGCCACGCCGCGACCACTTCCGCCAGTCCATCGACGTGTTCGTCGCCGCGCGCGTTGTGATGCGCGCACTTGCCGCCGCCCGTTGACGTTTCCCCCTGGTTCTGCGCGTTTTGTTCGAATCCGATCGTCTCCACTCACTTCTCGTCCTTCCACTTTTTCCAATTGTGCCGCCTTTTCTCTCGCGCGGCCCCGCTCGATCGCCCCGTTTTTCTCGATCGGGGCGCGGTTTTCCCCCCTCCCGCGCCGCCCCCAACGCCAATAAATCGAGCTACACTATTCTTGGGCGATGGATCAAATCCATACTCGTTCGATCGCTAAAGGGAGTGGAACATGAAGGCGCAGGACAATCACTCGTCGCAGAACTGCCACGCGCAAACCGCCGAACTGAACGACCGCCGAAAGTGGAGTCGCATTCCCGACGCCGCCGGCTCCCAAGTCCGTTTCTCCACCCCCGCGTCCGACAACCGATTGGGCGACCTCGTCGAAGTCGCCGTCGGAGGTTTCGCCATCCGCGTGACCGACGACCGCGACCTCTTCCCGGGCCAGCCGGTCAGCGTTTGCTTCAACGAAGGAACGATCCGCGCCGTCGTCAAGTACGTCCACCCCGACACCAACGACGCGCATCGCGTCGGCATGGAATGGGTCCAGCCCAAATCGGCCGCCGTCATCGCCGTCCTTCGCCGCTGCCTCGAAAGCTAGCGTCTCACGCAAACGTCCGTCCCGTCAATCGCTCGAACGCCTCGACGTATTTCTCCCGCGTCCGCGCAATCACGTCCTCCGGCAACGGCGGCGGCACGCTGTTGCGGTCCCAATCGCTCGCCAGCAGCCAATCCCGCACGAACTGCTTGTCGAACGACGGCTGTCCGTGCCCCGGCTGATATTGGTCCGCCGGCCAGAATCGCGAACTATCCGGCGTGAGCGCTTCGTCGATCAAAATGAGCGACCCGTCGTCGGTCCGGCCCCATTCGAACTTCGTGTCGGCGATGATGATCCCGCGTCCGGCCGCGTATTCCGCCCCGCGTCGAAACACCTCGATGCTTCGCCGCCGCAGTTGCTCCGCGTCGTCCGCGCCGACGATTTCGACCATCCGCTCGAACGAAATATTCTCGTCGTGCCCTTCGGCCGCCTTGGTCGACGGTGTGAAAATCGGCTCGTCCAGCTTCGAGCACTCGACCAACCCCGCC
>DATECS010000020.1:0-21970 GCA_035286785.1 Thermoguttaceae bacterium
CGTCTGTCTCGAACACGACGGCTATGCGCGTGAGAAGGCGGTCGCTTGGTGGCGCCAGCGACGGCTTCTGCAACTTCGACTCCAAGCTGACCGACTACAAGATCACCAGCCCCGAGTCGCCCTATGGTCGTGACATTGTGAAGCAACTGGCCGACGCCTGCCACCGCGGCGGCGTCCTTTGGGGCGTCTACTACTCCCAGCCCGACTGGCGTCATCCCGACTACCTCGCCGGCGACGAAGCCCACAAGCGTTACATCAAATACTTCCAGGGCCAGGTACGGGAACTCCTGACCGGCTACGGCCGTGTCAGCATGATCTTCTTCGACGGTCTGGCCGGCAAGTCCGAAACCTGGGACGCTCCGACCCTCATTAACATGTGCCGCGAGCTACAGCCCGGCGTCATGATCAACAACCGCGCCGGAGTGCCCGCCGATTGCGACACGCCCGAACAGGTCATCGGCAAAATGCAGACCAACCGTCCCTGGGAAACCTGCATGACCATCGGCGATCAATGGGCCTGGAAACCCAACGACCGGATCAAATCCTCCCGGCAGTGCATCCAGACGCTCGTCCGCGTGGTTACCGGCGACGGAAATCTGCTGTTCAACGTCGGCCCCATGCCCGACGGCCGCATCGAGCCCCGCCAGGTCGCGCGATTGAAGGAAATGGGCGAATGGCTCAAAAAGAACGGCCAATCGATCTACGACACCCGCGGCGGTCCGTTCGTGGCCGGCCAATGGGGCGGCTCCACCTACCGCGACTCGACCGTCTACGTCCACGTGCTCGACGGCGGCGCCAAGCCGATCGTCCTCCCGCCGATGGACAAGAAAATCCTCTCCCACGAGGTGCTCACCGGCGGCAAGGCCACGGTCGTCCAAACCGACGACTCGATCACTCTCACCCTCGACCCCTCGGCTCGCAACGACGTCGATACCATCGTCGCCTTGACGCTCGACGCCCCCGCCGCCGACGCCAAGGTGGGCCATCTCGCGTCCGAATCCGTCGCCGCGGGCAAGAAGGCCACGGCGTCGAACGTCTATCAAAATGAGGTCCGTGAATATGGTCCCGAGCAAGCGTTTGACGACGACCCGGCCACTCGCTGGGCCACCGACGCCGGCACCAAAACCGCGTGGCTCGAAGTCGATCTTGGAGAGCCCACCACGATCGACCGCGTCATGATCGACGAGGCCTACGGCCACCGCGTCCGCCGCTTCGAGCTGTCCGTCGACGCCGACGGAACGTGGAAAACGGTCGTCCAAGGCCGCCAACTCGGCGAACAATTCACCGCCCAGTTCGCCCCCGTCGCCACGCAAAAAGTGCGTCTGAACATCCTCGACGCCGCCGACGGCCCCACCATCACCGAACTCCACCTCCTCGCCCCCAAGTAGGCCGGGTTGTAACCGGCTAAGCAAAGTAGGTCAGGCTGTGCCTGACACAAGGCAAAGCAAGTCAGGCACAGCCTGACCTACGGGTTTTTGTACGCCGGGGAAAAAGTGGGCAACGTGAGAACCGTGTTCAAAATTGGATCGCGGCGACGGGCATGGCCAAGAAGTCGGCTAGAGGCAAGGAGTTGCGGCGGATAGAATCGTTGAACGTCGGTGTTCAACAATCCAAGCCGAAAATGCAACAATGGGCGGGCAATATTAAGGCAACCTGTTGTGGGAAAAGGGTTTGCGGCGGAATTTCGACCTTGCGTTTTGTGGGTTTTTTTAAGGGGTAATGATTTCGTTGATTCGCGGCGAGACGAGCGCCGCCGCAAGTTGTTGTGAGGCTTGGGATTGGGCACGAGAGGCGGCTGTCGAGGGATGGGGGAAAGCAAGGTTGCCGCGAGGGAAATTTCCATCGCGCAAGGGGAAGGTTTCCGTGATGGAAACCATGGAAGGGTGAAGTGGCGGGGGCAGGGGGTGACGGGAATGGAATTGATGGGGGGCGCGGGGGGCGGTTTAGTGACGGGACAATGGACAATTGCACATTCCTCCTCTTGTTTCCTATTTCTTTTCTTCTAGGAGAAGCCCAATGAAGACACGAAACATACTGCTCGCGTCGCTCCTGTCCTGCATGACGTGTTTGGTCACCTGTTCCGCGTCGATGGCAGGCTATGTCGTCGGTTGGGGCCTCAATAGCACCGGGCAGACGACCGTTCCCACGGGCAGCGACTTCGTGGCTATCGCCGCAGGAAATGCGCACAGCCTGGCGCTGAGGACCGATGGTTCGCTGGTCGGCTGGGGTGTATATACCTACGGGAATACGGTCGTGCCGGCGGGCAACGACTTCGTGGCTATTGCTGCGGGATTAGATCACAGCCTGGCACTGAGGTCCGATGGTTCGCTGGTGGGGTGGGGCAGGAATAACTACGGACAGGCGACCGTGCCGGCGGGCAACAACTTCGTGGCCATCGCTGCGGGAGCATGGCACAACCTAGCGCTGAGGTCTGACGGTTCGCTGGTCGGTTGGGGCTACAATGCCTTCGGGCAGGCGACCGTGCCAGCGGGAAACAACTTCGGGACCATCGCTGCGGGAGGATTCCACAGTCTGGCGCTGAGGTCCGATGGTTCGCTGGTCGGTTGGGGCAGCAATGAAGAGGGGCAGGCGACCGTGCCGGCTGGAAACAACTTCACGGCCATCGCCGCAGGAGATACCCGCAGCCTAGCGTTGAAGTCCGACGGTTCGCTGATAAGCTGGGGCCATAATGGCTTCGTGCAGACGCCCGTACCGGCGGGCAACAACTTCGTGGCCATCGCCGAGGGTGGGGGGCACAGTCTGGCGCTGAGGTCCGATGGTTCACTGGTCAGCTGGGGTTGGAATTACTACGGGCAGACGACCGTGCCGGCGAGCAGCGACTTCGTGGCCATCGCTGCGGGATCATGGCACAACCTGGCCATCCAGGTACCGGAGCCAACGACATTGACGCTACTGATTCTTGGCGGTATCTCGTACTTCGTCGCAACAAGCCGTACTCATTTGCGGCGGCGCGGTACGTGAAATTGCGATAGAATAAAGGGCGATAGAATAGATAGAATGACGACCATTTGTGCGGGAATTCCGGGACGAAATTCCGGGGACAGCATACGCAATTAGTTCGTTTCCACCTTCTTCGGTCCCGGCTTCTGTCGCCGCGGGACGCGGCCGAGCTTCTTCTCCAAGCGTCTTTCGAAATCCTCGTCGCCCAACGGGAGAATTCCGGGGACAATACCGGTTTTGGCATCTACGTGAGGGAATTCCGGGGACACAATACCGGTTTTGTTATTCTGCGTAATGACGCCGGGCGGCTGCAAGTGTGCCGCTGTTCTCGCCAGTGCCTCGATGTCGCCAGGGCCGCTAAAATGCGTATTCCAAGCCGGCGGCGCCTCCGTGATAAAGGACGCCGGAGTTGCAATTGACCCCAACTGCCTGTACGTGCGTGTCCAGAGGGTTGAGGCCACCATAAGAAGAATACGTTTCCGGGATTTGGCCGGGGGCCAGCGCAACGCCTTGCAGCCAGATTACTTCGTAACCAACCTTGAACAGAAGTCGTGGGGTTACTTGATACTTGCATTGAACGCCGAGCTGGCCAAGGAAGGCAAGATAATCGGTCGAGTCAGACTCCGGGAACTGGATTCTCTCCATACGCACCGAGGTTGTCTCCTCCGCGTGATTGTCGAAGATTCCCGCTTTCAGCACGCCGCCAATTGAAAAGCGGTCGCGCTCCAGCAACCTGGCATCCGCCCCAATCTGCACACCGTAGAGATTGTTCTTCGTCTGGGTGTTCCAGAAAGTCCCCGCCCCGTCCGTGCCGGGCGGCGCGAGGATGCCCACAAGTTCCTCCGTCACGTTGACCCAACGGAACCCGGCCAGCATCGTCACGCGATCCCAACAGTGCCATCGCATGTTGGCCTCGGCATTGTAGAGCCGCGACGTATACCCCCACGCCACCATTTGCTCATTCAAGTGGAGGGGGCTGTCTTGTGCTTGCAGAAAGTTGCCCGGTGCCCTCATCACCAGCCAGTCATCGGGAGTGGGGCCAACGGCTCGATAGCTGTCCCAGCCGTCGATCTGAAAATACGACACTTCCATGTCGGCGCCGTCATCGCCGTGGTGAACCAGGCCTACTCGCGGCCCGCCGGAGAAGCCGTGGCTGAAATCGCTGGCGTTAAGCACGGGAGTGCCGGCGGTCTTGGACAAATCCTCATAGGGCACACTGCTGGGCACCGTCTCCACAAGTAGGTAAGGAACGTTGCCGACCCGCTGCATAAAGAGGAAGTCGGCCGAAGCGGTCCAGTGGGAATCGCACGATTGGCCGAGGCCGAGATCCTGGAAACCAGCGTCCGGCGAATGGCCGACCGTCGTCTCGGAAAACGGCGGCTGCGAGTCTCCACCGCTGTCCGCAACCAATCGCTCGGCCGCCGGAACCATTTGGCCCAAGACAACCGTAAAACCCATCGAATAGGCCAGAATCGCGCAAGCAACCGTCAAAAATATCCTGCGAAACTTCATTTCTTTCCCTTCCTGCACGGCGTATCGCGGGAGGAAGCGTCTGATAATCAGCATCGACCGTACAATCGCTAAAGTTTATCGGACAGGCAGGGTTTGCCATTTTGGAAGCTGTTCGTATCGCCGCTGGCGCGAATCCAGCCCGGAATGTGGCATAATAGGCAAACGACATCGAGTTTGAGGGCGATCGTTTCTCGTGTGACCGATCTGGGGAAACTCCTTGTTGTTACACACAAGCCTTCCCGGCAGTGAACTGCCGGGCTACTTTCAAACGTCCCTCCGGGACAAAGGCTGGCGCATGACTCAGGGCCGGGACGGGTCGCTAGCCCTTTCCCGTGCGGTTCTTTCATCCGCTACTCCCTGACGGCTTTGACCGACGCTTTCTCTGAGCCCTTTTTCGTCCCTGAACAATCAGCAAAAATTAGTGCTGATTCGCGTTCCCACTGCGCGGTTCAGCGCACGTGTGGAGATAGCCGAGCACGTCGGAAAGTTGCGCGGTGGCCAGGGCCAGGCACGTGTCGGCGCCGCCGTAGTAGAGACGAATCGTCCCGGTGGGCTCGTCCAGAATCCAGCCGCACGGAAACACGACGCCGCCCACGTCGCCCTGACGCTCGTAGGGCGTCTCGGGCGCGAAAATCCACTCGTCGCTGCGACGAAGAACCACGCAAGGATCCTCCAAGTCGAGCAACGCCAGTCCCAGTCGATACAAACACCCGCCGGCCGTGACTCGCACGCCGTGGTAAAGGATCAGCCAGCCCTCCGGCGTCTGGAGGGGCGGTGGGCCCAAACCGATTTTGTTGGCGTCCCACCACGCGCCGCGCCGCGCGTGCAAAAGAATATGGTGCCTGCCCCAGTGAATCAGGTCCGGCGAGAAGGAAAGCCAGATGTGGGCGCCCGAGCTCCCCGCCGAAACCGGCCGGTGAATCATCGCGTACCGATTGCCGAATCGACAGGGAAAAATCGCCGCGTCCTTGTCCTCGGGAGGCATGACCGGGCCGAGTCGGGAGAAGGTGACGAAATCTTTCGTCTCCGCCAACGAGACCAACGGTCCGCTGGGCGAGAAGGCCGTGTAAGCGATGATCCACTGGCCGCGGTCCTCCACCCAGGTCAGACGCGCGTCTTCCACGCCCCATGCTTCTTCCGAGTAGTTTTCCGAATCGGGCGCGAAACTGGGCTTGGCGTCGATCCGCCAGTTCGACACGCCGTCGTTGCTGCGGACCACGGTCAGGTGCGAATGTCCCCGGCGATCCTCGACGCGGACAAGCAGGACCGTTTCCTCGCCCAACTGACACGCGCCGGCGTTGAACACCGTGTGGGCCGGATACGGCCAGTCGCCGGCCGTCAGGATGGGGTTGTCGGCGTGGCGATGAAACAATTCCGTGTACCGATTAGGGGTTTTCGATTCTCGACGCATTCTAAGTTGTCCTTGCTGTTAAGTTCCGTCCACAAATAGGCGAGCGTGGATTCCGCTCCCTGGTTCCGATTCACGCCCGACGGCTGCACGCCGTCATAGCAGGAGCCGCAGTACACATCGACAAGCGGCCGGCGTAAGCTGTTCCGGCCGTGAAACCAACCGTGCGCGCGACGAAACGCGGCCAGATACTTCTCGTCGCCCGCCATCGCGAACCCGGCCAGCGCGGCGTCGGCCATGGTGACGGCCTCGACCGGCTGTTGATCGTAACGCGATTTTTCTTCGCCGCGCGAGTACCAATCGCTGTTTCCGATCGGCCAGAAGAAATCCTCGACATCGGAAAAGGGGACAGGCACCTTTTGTGCGAAGCACCCTTCGGGCCGTTCCGGCAAAAGGAGCCTGTCCCCTTTTCCGGTCGTCTCGCGGTCCAGAAACGCGAATGTCGCTTTCGCCACGTCAAGGAATTCCTTGTCGGGCCAGCAGCGAGCGGCGATAAACAAGGCGTGCGGCAACACCGCGTTCGCATACGTCATCCGCGACTCGAACCAGGGCCAATCCGGTCGCAAGGATCGCTGATAGCACTCCACCAGCCGCTCGGCGGCGCATCGCGCGACGTTTTCGACCGGTTCAAGGTCCGCCACCCCCGCCGTCGACAAATGCCCCCACGCCAAAATCACGTAGGCCTGCGCCCGCAGGCTCCGCAGATCGGCCAGGGCGGGCGTCACCGAGTCGATCAACTCGTGGGCCAACGCGCGGTATCCCTCGGGCAGACGGCTGCCGAGCACCTCGGCCAGCGCGCGGACCGCCTGGCCCTGGCTATCGCCCGTGCCTTCGGCATCCAGCCAATCTCGCTGATAGCCCAAGAAGTTGTGGAACCCGCGGACGGGGCAACGGGCATGCTCCAGGAAACTCAGATAGGTCGTCACCCGGTCGAGCATGCGTTCCCCCGGCTGCCGCTCCCACAGACGCGTGCAGAGCCGCAGGGCCCGTGCGTTATCGTCGGTCGTATAGCCGCTTTCGCGCCGAGGAATGCTGTAAATGGCGTGTTGGATCAAGCCGGTCGAATCCGTCATGCGGTCGAGGTGGTTCAAAGCGATGCCGTCGGTGACGTACATCATCGTCCTCCGTGTATGAGTTCGCTGGGGCGGTGATTGCCCCGGGAGGTCACGGACGCCCTGCGATCCGGCCGCTGCCGACTGATTTCGCCTTGCGTCGCAACCTGGTCAAAAAACTCCAAGTACTTCCGTCCCACGTTCGGCCAGAACATCGGCCTCGCGTATCCGTACGCTCTGCGCCGTGTCTCCATGCGGAAGATGCGGTCCGTCAGGAAGCGGAGCGTCGCGTCGGCCATGGCTTCGCTTTCGCCGAACGGCACGAGCGTACCCCGCCCGTCGGCCAAGACTTCCTTGGCGTAGAGATAGGGCGTGCTGACCACGGCCCCGCCCGCGGCCAGGGCATAGGCCAAGGCGCCGCTTGAAATCTGGTCCTTTCCCGGATAAGGCGTGACGTACACGTCACATGCCTGCAAGTGCGCGAGGAGGTCGGCCAGGCTGAGATACCGGTTGACAAACCGCACGTGGGCGCCGACGCCCAGTGATTCGGCCATCTCGATCAGGCTCTCCCGGTAGGCCTCCCCCTCACGAAGTTTGACCTGCGGATGGGTGGCGCCCACGATCAGGTAAATCGCCTCGGGACACTCGGCGACGATCCGGGGCATGGCCTGAATCATGTACTCCAATCCCTTGCCGCGACTGATCAGTCCGAACGTGCAAATGACCTGCCGGCCTTCGAACCCCAGCCGCGTCTTGTGCGTGCCGTCGCGCCGATAGGGAACCTCCGGCACTCCATGGGGGATCACCCGCACCTTTGCCCCCATCCCCGATACATGGTAAACCCTCGTCAACAGCTTCGCCGCGACTCGCGTCATCACGACGATGCCTTCGCTGCGGGCCGCCAGCGTCTGGATGATGCGCTGTGGCAACGGGTCCGGCTCGGTCAAGAGCGTGTGGAACGTCGTGACGATGGGCTTGCGGCATTCATGCACGAAGTCCAGCACCTCGGATCCCCATTCGCCGGGGTAAAGACCGAATTCGTGCTGCAAACTGACCACGTCGCACGGCCCGTCGTTGGCCACCTCCGCGGCCAGGCGGTAGGCGCCCGGGCGGCTGTTGTCAATGACGTGGATCACACGAGGGTCGTCGTAGCGAAGCTCGCGCGTCTTCTGAATGGCCGCGACCGAAGACAACGGCTCCGGCGCGGCGTTGTCCACGGCGTCGGCCGAGTCACGGGTAAACGTGGCCAGCCCACATGCTTCCGGCGGGTAAGTCGAGACGAAGAGGGGTCGTACGGTGCTCACGGGTCATCTCCTGTAGTGGTTTTTTGGTAGGGCGGGACAAACATGCTTCCGCACGCCTGTCCCGCACTTCGGGGAGTAATCCTCACTCGATCGCGGTGTCGACCGCTTTCTTGACTTTGTCAGCGACCTTCTGGGCGGCCTGCTTGGCGCGGCCGACCGCCTGATCGGCCTTTCCTTCGGCGCGAAGCTTATCGTTGCCGGTCAGCGCGCCGGCGGCTTCCTTGATTCGGCCTTTTACCACGTCCGTTTTGCCACTCATAACGGCGACTCCTTTTCCTGGGGGTTGGTGTCCTGTGAAAAAATCAGCACGCTATACGGTCCAATGTTGATCGCTCCCGCGGCGGGGAATCCATCGCGTTCCGGGACGTTCGCGTTCTCGGGCGCGGCGGATGGTTGGGCCTTGGCGACCACTTCGGAGCACGCCTGGTTGCCAAAGACGCGGCTGTAGCCCTTCCAGTCGCTGTTGAGCCGCAATCGCCACGTTCCCGGCGACGGAAATCCCAGCGTGTAGTTCTCGTGGGCGTTGTGCGAGAGGTTCACGACGACCACGACGTCATCGCCGGGGCCGTGTTCGCGCCAACGGTGATACGCAATCAGGTTGTCGGCCTGATTCTGATGGAAGATGTTCATGCCCGATCCCGAGAGACCGCGAGTACAGCCGGTTCGGTTGAGCCGAAGATGAATCAAGTCGCGATACATCCGCACCAGACCGCTGAACTCCCTGGATTTGTCCCAGTCCAAGGGAACCGAATCCTGAAACCAGCCGTCTTCCAAGAACTCCTGTCCCTGAAACAGCATCGGTATGCCCGGCGCCGTGAACACCAGGGCCGCCGCCAAGGTCGAGCGTTTTTGCGCGAACCAGTTGTCGGAATTCTTGGCGTCGATTTCCGAAGGAACCCGGGCCTGTCCATTCGCCACCTCGTCGTGCGACTCGCTGTAGATCACGCGTTGGAACGGGTCTCCGTTGAAGCACGATTCGAGCAATCCGCGAATGCTTTCGAGCGACCTGTTCTCGTCGTTGGCCGTGATGACGGCGGCCCGCACCGGGTGTACAAACCGAGCATCCCATTGGGCCGTGAAACCTCCTCCGGCCTGGTCGACCGGCTTGGTGAGCCGGTCGTTGTTCTGCAGATCCTCGGCGATCGTGATCCGTCCCGGATATTGCTCCCGCACTTCGCTATTGATCCACTGGACGAGGCTCCATCCGTCGGGCAAATCGCCGTCCGGATCGCCGGAGGCCCGCACGTTGTGGATATACAGCGTCATGTCGAATCGCAGGCCGTCGACGTGATATTCCTCGAGCCACATCAGGGCGTTGTCGCGGATGAATTGGCGGACTTCCTTGCGGCCGTAGTCGGGGCGGGTCAACCCCCAAGGGGTCTCCGCGTGCCAGTCGTTGTAGAAGTAGATGCCGCCCATGTCGTTTTGGCTCCAGCCGTCGAACTGCCACAGATCGAGATCGCCGGGGCCGAAGTGGTTGTAGACGACGTCCAAAATCACCGCCAGGCCGGCTTGATGCGCCGCCTTGACGAACCGCTTGAAGCCGCTCGGACCGCCGTAGTGGGTTTCCACGGCGAAAACGCACGAAGGATTGTAACCCCACGACAATTCGCCGGCGAACTGCGCCAAGGGCATCACTTCCAGGGCGTTTACGCTCAGTCGCTGCAAATGGCCGAGTTTTTGCAGGGCTTCCTCGAATTTGTCCGACTTCCCGTCTTCCTTGTCGTGAAAGGTTCCCAAGTGCATCTCGTAGATCACGAGTTCGTTGACGGGAGGAATATGGAAATCGTCGCCTTCCCAGTCGAAGGTCGGGTCGTAAACCACCGCGTTGCCCACCGAATTGGTAACCTGGCGCGCGTAGGGGTCGATGCGCAACAGCACCTTGTCGCCGCTCACAATCCGGTAGCGATATTCGTCGCCGACGGCGGCCGTGGAGATGTCCGCGTACCAATAGCCCTCTTCCTCGCGTTCCATCGGGTGCGCGTCGTTCGACCATTCGTTGAACGAGCCCGTCACGTACACCGCGTCGGCGTGGGGCGCCCATACGCGAAATGCGACGCCCGCCCCGTGCGGGGTTGATCCCATTCCGGATCGAGTTTTTTCGGGTGAGAGTGTTGACATCGGAAGTACTCCTTCATTGATCCAGACTCACAACGACGAGGGCCGCTTAACGGCGGCGTCGAAGGCCAAGATCGTACTTATCCAGGAGCAGCCCGATCGCAATGCAAAAGAGGCCCCAGATTTCCGGGTTAGGGACGGCCCTGACCCCGATTCCCGCCAAAAGCAGAATCGCGGCCGCCGCCACGTAGAAGATCATTCCAATTGTCATGGGTAGGTTACCTTTCTTCAACGGCGTTTCCAAAAGCGACCGAGAACCCAGCCGACGCCGGCCGCGATCAAGACGGACGTCAGCGGCCGCTCGCGGAGGAATTGCCCGCAGGCGTACTCCACGCCGCGGACTCTCTCGCGCGCCAGCTCGCCGTATTCCAGGGCTTTGTCGCGCACTTGCCCGAGCTGCTCCTGGGCAGCGCCCCTGACGGTCTCGCCCATGGTCTGAAGATCTTCAGCCACTTCCTTCGCTTGCTTGCCAAGCGGATCACTTTTGGTGGACATTTCTCTTCCTCATGGATTAAATTAAGGAATACGAAGCCGCTCGTCGCGGACGACGGGCGACAAATCGACTGTCAACCGGCCATGCCCGGCAGGACACTATCTGGTCGTCTCGGTGGTCGTCTCGGTCGTCCTTTCGGTCGTCATGCCGTCATCGCCTGGAGTCTCCGGGCGGGTTTGTTTTGTCGTGTCCGTCGTCGTGGTCGTCCTCTCGCCCGTTACCTTGCCGTCCGTGGTCTGGGTCGTCGTCGTTTCGGTCTTGTTCTCGGTCGTGCCCTTCTGGGTTTCACAGCCGATCGTGAACACGCCCAGCGCGGCGATCAGAATCAATGTTAGAAAGCGTTTCATCGCGATACCCTCTCTCAAAAGCCGGCCTCGCCTCTTCACCGGCAGGAACCACTCCGGCCGTCGGCGATAGCCATGACACTACAGGTCGTCTTCCTCGGAGTTCTATTCCCCGGACACCTAACCATCACGCAAGCGGTGTTTCGGTCACGCCGGGTTCATTGTCGACCCAAATGCGCGGTGGCTGGATCTCCGCGTTGTGTTGCGAGTCCAGCCCCGCCTCCTTCAGCGCGGCCGCCACCTCCGCGTCCGTGAGCGATTGGCCGTCCATGTAAACAAGGCCCCAATTGACCGTCGAGCCTCCGTCGACGTGAACCCCCGTCGCCACTTGAACCACCATGAGCTTTGGATTCAGGCGTGACATGAGGTCTTGGATAAGCGGAAACTCACGATCATCGCGCACGGAAAATGCTTTCGGAAATTCAACGGTGACTTTCATCGCATGACTCCTTCATCACTCATACACGTTCGCTACTCTCTTGCCTGAACGAAAAAGCAGGGCACTCTCCGTTCCATTGCTGCCAGTGCCCTGTTTAGGCCTCGGCAGTCTTTTTTTATCACGCGTCTTCCGTTTTGAGTTATTCCTTCACGCTCGGCTCTGGAACCACACGGTCGGACTGACGGGGCATGGACCCCACCGGTTCCTCGTCGCGTTCGAACATCAAGGCTTGCAGGGTTGTCTTGTTTTCCTCGGGTTCCAGGATGATGCAGAGAACCTGCTCGCCGATTTTGATGTCCTCAACCTTGGCTTCCTTCATGTTCATGCGCACCTTGGCATCGCCCAGGGCATAGGTGTGATCCTTGCCTTGCGCGTCCGTGCAGACGATTTCCTTCGTGGCGGCGTCATGGCTCTTGAAGCTGCCTTGCGTCAATTCCCATTTCTTGCTGTCGCCTTCCTGGACCAGAATGTACTTGGCCGTCGAAGTCATCAGGCCCTTGTCGTAACTCACGTGTACCGCGTCGCCGGTTTTCAAGTCGCCCTTGCTCTCCGTGCCGCCACGGTTCACGACAACCATGTCGCCAAACGTGAACGTCACGTCCCTGCCGGTCGAATCGGTCAGGATAAACGTCTTCGCGTCGGCGTCGACGCCTTTGATCGTTCCGGTGGCCAAAGCCTCGGAACCCATTGCCGTACCGGCCAACAGAAACAACACGGCCAAAATACTGATGCTTTTTGCAAAACGCTTCATGTTATTACTCCCTATCTCGAACTTCGCGGATGTGTTCGGACCTTCCATCAAACGCACCAAGCGTCGTCTCCCGCCAGCCTGACCGGCGGGTCATCCGGTCCGTACTTGTCAAACGACTCATCACCTCGCTCTAACGCCGAGTCCTTCAACTCAGCCTACTTGGGAGATCAACCTGGGCACTCCCCGTTCCACTGCCGCCAGTGCCCTGTTTAGGCCTCGGCAGTCTTCTTTCTTTTATCGACTCAGAACTTCCAACTCCCGCGTCGCGTCGCGGAAGGCTTTTTCCAGTTCGTCCCAGGCCGACTGGGCTTCCTGCTGGACGTCTTCCCAATCCTCCTCGCTCGCGCTGTCGATTTCGGCCAGCTTGGCGCGGACGGCGTCGTGTTTCGCCTTCAGGTCGTCCATCTTCTGCTCCCAGTTGGCCTTGGCCTCTTCCTTCAGTTCGCGGCCCTTCGCGCGGAGCGTGGTGATTTCGGCATCCAGCTCCTTGAGTCGGGCATCGAGCTTCTTTTGGTACTCCTCTTTGATTTGCCGCACATTCTCGGCAGCCGTTTCAACGGCCCGGTCGGTGACGCGACGCACGTCTTCGGACGTTGTTTTTCCGGGCGGCCGATCACCGGGTTTTTTCTCGCAGGCCGGAACCGCGAACAGCCCGGCCAACAGCAATATCGAGACATAGTGATACATGATTGAGAACTCCTTTCAAACAAGTGACGTTCATCGCTTGTCTTTGCCCCTGGACCGGTCCTGGTTCGCTCCCGCCGGCGCGTTGCCGCCCCGCTGCTGCGTCTGCCGTTGGGCTTGCGGTTGGCGCTGCGATTGCGGTGCCTGCCGTTGCGCCTGCGGTTGACGCTGTGGCTGCGGAGCCTGCCGTTGGACCTGCGGTTGACGCTGTGGTTGCGGAGCCTGCCGTTGGATCTGCGGTTGACGCTGCGCGGCCTGCCTTTGGGCCTTAGGCTGCGTTTGCGGCTGGTCGACCGGCATCCGGTTTACCGTGCGTTGCAATGGTTGCTGTGCCTGCCGTTGGACCTCGGCCTGACGCTGCGATTGCTGCGCCTGCCGTTGGGACCGCGGTTGAGGCTGCGTTTGCGGTTGCGGCTGTTCGAGCGGCTCCCGGTTTACCGTGCGTTGCAGGGGTTGCTGCGTCTGCCGTTGGACTTCGGCTTGGCGCTGCGATTGCTGCGTCTGCCGTTGGGCCCGCGGTTGAGGCTGCATTTGGTCGAGCGGCATCCGGTTTACCGTGCGCTGCCGCGATTGCAGGCCCTGCCCTTGAACCTGGGACTGCGTTTGCGGCTGGCCGAGCGGCTCCCGGTTCACCGCTCGCTGCTGCGGTTGCCCAAGCGATCGATTCGCTCGCGGTTTGGCCGCCACGTTCGGATCCAGCTTTGGAGCCTCGTACGTCCTCGGCGGAGTGTAATTTCGGCCGAGTCCGGTGACGGGTTTCGCCACAATGGGCGACCCGGGCAGTCTCACCCTGGCCGGCGCGATTGTCCTGTCGCCCGTTTCGGCTGGGGCGCCCACCGCGTTCGCTTCCAGCCGTTGCCGCTCGTCGCGGAACCGCCGGACCTCTTGGGCATGCTGACCGATCCGTTGTCGCTCCGACGGGTCCACCGCCTGGAACCGCTGGCGGTTGTCCCTGCTCCTTCTCACGTCGTCAAGCAACGAGGCGACCCTCGGGAGTCCCGCTCGTGCGGTAGCATCGCTCGCGTTGAGCAATCCCTGGGCCTCCCACGTCCGCGGCGGTCGCAGATTCTCGTGATCGCGGAAATTTTGGAAATTGACTTGTTGGCGCTGTTCCCATCCAAGATCCCGCCGATTCTGCCAGCGATCGTAAGCATAAATCGGATCGTAGCCGAACCGATTGGAATGATAAGCATACCTGGGATAGTACCCCGCGCCGCGGTAGCTGGTGGCGTAGTAGTCGCCAAAATAGTAGTGTTGATATCGCGGCCGCAAGAACAGATGGTTGGCGAACACGCCCAGGTTGATCATTGCCGTGGGCGAATACGAGAACCCTCGCTGTGCATAGACGCTCGAATTGAAATACACCGGTGCGAAGAGCACGCCGCGGCGGCTGACGGAGTAATCCCAGTAGCCGTCGACAAAAACGTACCCGCGCGGCGCCCAAACGTAATGGGCGGGAATCCAAACCCAATCCGGCTCGACGTTCGCCCAGAAGCCGGGACGCCATGCGTAGCGATTCTGCTGCCAGATCCAACAGCCGGGCAGCCAGGTTTGATCGACCGAGGTCGCGGCGATGTTTGGCCCCGCTTCAACGGTCGTGGGCGGCTCGGGCAAGTACTCTACCTCGCTCGCCTGGGCATCGGCCCAGTAGCCCGAAGTCCATTGAAAGCCTTGCTGCGATTCGGCCCAATAACCGGGCACCCACTGGCGACCCGGCGGCAGGGCGCGCCAAATGCCGCTGACCCAAATAAAATCGTTCCGCTCGTCGTCCCAACCCCAGTAGCCGGGGATCCACGCGACGTTGTCTCCCTCGGGTCGCTGTTCGGGTGGAAGCTCCTCGATGGCGGCCGGCGGCGCTTTCGTCGCCACGATGCCCGGCTCGGGATCGAAAGTCACGGTTTCGGCGAAGGCCTCATGCACCGGCCCGCGCGTGAGCACTTGCACCCCTTGCTCGGCCTCGGCCGGGCCGGTCTGTGCGAACAGAGAATGGCTCAAGCCAAAGCTCAAGCCCAGGGCCAGCAGTGTGCCGGCCACGCACCATTGATAGTCATGACGCACGTTCATACTTATTCTCCCTCGTGAGATCGAACTCACGCGTGAAATCGAGTTTGTCCGAGTAGTCCATATTTCTTGCTTCCGATAAGGCAGTTCGACGCGACCGCCGATCTTCCTCCGACGCGACTTCCATGTCCAATTCGATGTTTCCGAGCAGGGATTCCGACGCTTCAAACGCTTCCAGCACGGCGGCCAAGACCAGTTGCTTGACGTGGTGCGAGTCGGAACGGCCTCGCACCACGATTCGCCCGTCGCCGATCTCGACGCGCAGATCCCGGACGCGGCCGTCGGTTCGCCGCGCGATCGCGCATTCCAGACGACCGTTGTGGTCGTCCAATGTGAAACGGAGCCGGGGATGGTCGAGCACGCCGCGAAGCCTCCCCGCCAATCGATCGGGCGCCAAGGGTTTGACGTGATAGTCGTTCACGGGGAAACGGGCCACGTCCCGAAGGGCGTAAGCGTCTCGGCACGAAGTAAGCACGATCACCGGAATGACGGCGAGGTCGGGATCCTCGCCCATCATGGCGAGGATTCCGTCGCCGCCACCCCACGGCAACCGCGGTTCCAGCACAAGGACGTCCGGTACGGTTTCGCGCAGCCGAGCGACGCACTCCAGCCCGCTTGACGCCGTGGCCAACTCGAAGCCCTCCCGCGAGAGAGGCCCTCGATACGCCGGATGAAGTGATTCATCGGGATCGGCCATTAGAACTCGAATGGCTCTCGTGCCATTCGAGCTCGGTTGGACGACGGTTTTACTCATCACGATAAAAGCCCTCCTTGAAGTCGTGGTGGTCCAAACAAAATGGGATAGCTGCCGGCATTGCGGGTCGCACTCCCATTATCTCAAGTAATTCCCTCTCCTATACCCGCCAAACAAGAAGGACAGTACCGCGAGAACGAGGAAGACGACGAAAAGGATTTTCGCCACTCCCACGAACGATCCCGCAATTCCTCCGAAACCGAGCAATGCAGCGATCAACGCGATCACGAGGCAAGCGATGGCTAACTGTAACATGGCCGGACTCTCCTCAAAAAAAGGGTATTGGGCTCCGTGGGTGAACTGCCGACAGGGCCCGCGTCTTAAAAACGTAACGTCTTCTCAGCGTCCGCGTTCCGGCTCCTCGGCATTGCCGGCCCGGTCGCCGATTTCTTCCTTGGCCTCTTGCCCTGCGTCTTGCACCTTGTCCTTGGTCTCTTGCCCGAGACTTTGCGCCTTGTCCTTGGCTTTTTGCTCATCGGCGTGGATCCGGTCCTTGTCGACCGTGATCGTCGCGCTGGACTGTTGGTCCGTGTTGTCCGTCACAATAGTAAACCAACCCCGATAGAACCCCAGACCGGCAACACCGACTAGAAGCAATGCAAGCACGAATGTTAAAGTTTTCATAATGTCTTCTCCCTTCATTTTCGCTGCAGGTGACGATCAGAGGCGTCCTATGAGCAGCAGGACGAGCAGGATGACGACAATCACCCCCAGTCCGCCGCTCGGGCCATAGCCCCACTCTCTGCTGTGACGCCAGGTAGGCAACGTGCCCACGGAGCCCAGAAGCAGCAGCACCAAAAGCACAATCAGGATGGTACCCATGTCAGTTCTCCTTCAAAAACGACGGCCTCGCCTTGGTTCAATCACCGTGACTTTCAGCAGGCGATGAAACCCATCGGACCCGCCGATCACCACCGACTCCCGACTCTTCCTCGATAGAACTAACATGGCAAAACCTCCGTTTTTTGTGGTGACTCGCCCGGTCCGTGACTACTCCAACTGCCGGCGGGCACGCCCTGGGCGAGCAGGAACACCTGCACCATCGTGCCGGTCGTGAAAACTTGCATCACGGTGCCCGTGGTCGTTTCGACCTCCGCGGTCGCTTCGCGTACTTCCACCCCGGTGATTCGCGTGATTTCCCGCCGCAGTTCGTCGGCCGAGTTCGAGAACAATTGCCGGTGAAAATCCTGCACCTGGGCGGCGCCTTCCGGGCTTTTAGCCAGTGCCGTCTCGGCCGGCGACAAGGCCCCGTGCAGCGTGATCAGCAGCGTATCCCCGCTGAGAACCACGGCCACCGATTGGGGCGCGTGGCCCGTTCGCTGCTGCTGGAAAGCGATCGCCGCTTGAGCAATCTGCTGGGCCACGCTTGGATCAAGCTTTTCCATCGGACTCCCTCTCCGCAGTGATGGTGAACCGATTACAGGGTCAAGAACGAAAAAAGCCGACGTGGCGGAACACCCGAAGGCGTTCGACCACGTCGGCTTACCGATCAACAAGCCCCCCGGCACGGCCGGGTTGCTCTTTATCTAGTCATCCGACAAATTCAATTTCTAATTGATTGGAGGAGCAGCGTTCAAAACAGCCCGCACCTCCTCCAGCTCTACCAAAGTATACGCCGCCCAGCGGGGAACGCAATGGCGCTTCCGCATTTCCTCCGAATATGGTACTATTATTATGTATCACAATGGAGAATCTGATGCCTTATGTTCAGTTGGACGCTGAGGACTCTTGCTTGAGCATTGCCTCTGCCGAGGGGTTAATGGCCATGAAAACACAGGGCGAAGTCGAAGCCGCCATTTGTGAGGGCGTCAGTCGCTTTGAGCGGGACTACATGGGCCGAGGCCCCAAGGACATTCGCGCCCACCTGCTCGGTGATCTTTTGGTGGTCCGCCTTCAAGGCGTGTTGACCGCGGCCGAGCAGCATCTGGTCAAGTCGCTCACGCCCGAGAAGGGACAGAACCTACTCAAGCAAGTGCGGACCCACCTGATCGAAACGGCCCGGCCCGTCATGGAAGCGATGGTCGAGGAAATCACGGGCGTCAAGGTGTTGACCCTGCACCACGACATCAGCACCGTGACCGGCGAGGAAGTGGTTCTCTTCACCCTCGTCGAGTCGCCCGCGCTCCGCGACGTCAAGAAGAAATAGCGGCGATCCTCTTCGATTGTGCGTGATTCGGGCCGGGAACCACGGGTGGCCGTTCCGCTGACCGCGACACACCACATGTCGCCCAAAGCCGCCATGTCCTCCAGACTTCCAAGCTGCGGCAGCCACTGTTGACAGGTCGGAAATCCATGCTCGTTTTGCCTGGACTATTCTGGCAAGATATTCCGATTAGGTAGGCTATTCCGGGCACCATCGTGCTGGACATCGGCGACCTCCCTTCCCAAAGCTCTGGGACTGCCGTGACCATGTGGAGCGGAATTGCCTATAAGTGCGCTGGAGATTGTCTGCCCACGCGATTGTTGGGCTATGCATCCACATTGGGCGCGCTGCTTGTCACGGCAATTCTCCTCCTGTCGCCACACGTCGCGGCATTCGGGGAAACGGCCGAATCGGTTTTGGCCGACGGTGGCGATTCGGTTTTGGCGGCGGGCGAGGCCTGGGCTGAAAATAGTCCCGCCGAGTGCGGCGACGAGTGTTGCCTGACGTGCGACCCGGCGATGAACCGCGGGCGGCGCTGTTACTTGTTTGCCGACGCGCTTTTCTGGACCGTCCGCGAAGGGGCCGCCGAGAATTGGGCGCAGGTCATCACGCCCCAAGGCCTCTTGGAAACCAATATCAGCACGGCGACGCTCGTCGACGCTCCTTTCGATTGGAGGACCGGCTTGCGGGTCGGCGTCGGAGTCGAGCGGTGCGACGGCGCCGACATGACGCTCTCCTACACGAACTTCCGCACCTCGGCCACAAGCCAGGCGTCGGGTGAAGTGTACTCGGCTTTCATGGGCAACTTCTACATCGATAACACCGACGGCGCCGATTACGGCCCGCACTATCACTATGGGGACATTTGGTGGGACTTCGATTTCCACACGATCGACCTGGAGATCGGCCGCAACTACGCGATCGGCACGAACTTCGAGTTGCGGCCCTTCCTGGGACTCAAGGCAGCCATCATCAATCAAACCATCCGGTCCAACTGGCTGTTTCCGATCGACACCTACAATCCCAAGAAGAAAATCACCCATCTCTACGATTTCACCTCGGCAACCGAGAATATGGACCTGGGATTCTGGGGAATCGGTCCTTCGCTTGGCGCGACGATGGCGATGCCCCTGTCGAACGCCGACCGCTACAACCTCAGGCTGTTCGGCACTCCGTCGGGCGCGATCCTGTTCGGTCATTGGACGTTCGACGAACAGTACCACAACAACACGCCCACTTCGGTGACGATCAACATGAGTTCGATCACCGGCGCGGCGGTCATGCTGAGGGGCGTCGTCGGCCTCGAGTGGGAGCAGTACTTCTCCCGGGCGACCAGCACCGTGCGCGTGGGCTACGAGGCCCAATGCTGGCTGAATCAGATGCAGTTCTATTCGTACAACATGGGACGACTCAACAACGTAACGAGTCTGCAAGGCGGCTTTTTGGAGTGGCAAATCCGTTTTTAGCGTAACCCAACGATGACCCTGTTTGCACGTTTGACATTGGCTTTTGCCTTGATCGCGTGTTGCTCGACGGCGCGGGCCGACGGGGTGACGCCGTTTGGCGACGTGCTTTATTGGCACGCCTCGGCGGAAGCCTCTTCCGTGTGGTCAAACGCCGCGTACGAGGGTTCTTCGTTCTCCGCCGAAAACGTGCCGTTCGATTGGAATCCGGGTTTTCGTGTCGGATTTGGGCACGAGTGGAACGAGCAGTCGTGGGACATCAAGCTGTATTGGACCTATTTCCGCACGTCGCAAGACGCCTCCGTTTCCGTCGCGGACACCACGCATAACGCGGTCGTGCCCGAGTTTTTCAGCGGCTTCGTCGGCGGCGTCGGGCTGTTCAGCCAAGGATCGCTCGACTGGCGGCTGGCTTACAACACCATCGACCTGGAAATCGGAAGACGCTTCGCGCTGGGTGAATCGGCGTGGATCCGTCCGTCGATGGGTCTCAAGACGGCGTTCCTTCAGCAAGACGTGCATTTGAATTTCGCGCGGCCGGATGCCGAAGAGCCCCTTCTGAGCGTGAGCGCGGAGGAAAACATCACGCATGATTTTTGGGGAATCGGGCCGAGCTTTGGAGTCAGCGGCGGGTGGCGACTTCCGAGGTGTGCAAGGCTGAGCCTCGTCGGTTCGTTCGCGGCCGATCTCTTGTTCGGCCAGTGGAACGTCAACGACGAGTACACGAGGACGGACCTCCTGCCTCCGATTGAAACCTACGGGGCCTTCACCACCAGCATGACGGATTCGTATCTCGGCACTCCGGTGCTGCGATATTACCTCGGTCTCGAATGGGCCCACCAGGGACAGGTGGCCGTGAGCGCGCGCGTCGGCTATGAACTGCAATGGTGGGCCAATCAACAGCGAATGCTCGCGTTCCAGCAATTGCCCATGCACGGCGATTTAACTTTAGAAGGACTTACATGCGGCGTATCCATTGGCTTTTAGTCTGTTGCCTGATGCTGACAGGCCCGAGAGCTCTCGCGCTGGAGTTCTTCGGGGACGTGCTGTATTGGCGGGCGACGGACCCGGTGGATTGGGCCATGAATACGAACGCGTCTTCCACGGACCAATTCGTCGCCTTCAAGACGCTGGATTTCGATTTCGCCACGGGATTTCGAGTGGGAGTCGGCCTTGAAGGCGATTGGGGCGTCAAGCTCTATTACACCCGATTCTTCACGGACACCGAAGACACGGCCCTGGGCAATGTGACACCGAATTTCCTGGGCAGCCGGCTGTTCGCCAACGCGCAGACCCCGCCGTTTTATTTCGAAGAAGGAAACATCCGGTCCGCGATCGACTACAACGTTTTGGACCTCGATTTCGGCAAATGGTTTTGCCCCTCCGAGTCCTGGCAATGGCGGCCGGTGCTCGGCCTCCGCGGCGGCTGTATCCATCAGAAGTTCGACACCGAGTTTCGCGGCACGTTGTCCGACGACGTCCAGGGTGACATAGCCTCCGTCGAACACATCAAAAACGATTTCTGGGGAATCGGACCGAAGTTCGGCATCGAAAACACCCTGAACCTGTGGCGCGGCCGGCAGTGTACGGTCGATCTCACGATGAACTTCTACACGGCCTACCTCTTGGGCTTCTGGACCATCCACGACGTCGCGACCAACCTCGACGACGAAGGCGTGTCCACCCAAGTCGTCCCCATCGACGATCGTGACTTCGGCGCTCTGATGTTCCAAGCCATGATCGGCCTGCATCTGGCCTGCCGCGGCTGGGACGTCACCGTGGGTTACGAATTCAACGACTGGCTGAACCAATGCCAAATCTTCGACGACGCCACCGGCCCACACAACAATGACCTGATCTTGCAGGGACTCAGCGCGAGAGTTGGCTACAGATTCTAAGAGCCTATCCAAAAAATCCCCTCTCCCTCCGGGAGAGGGCTAGGGTGAGGGCAAACGCTTTGGTTTTCGGATGAGCTCTAAATCCAAGCCGGCCCACCAGCTCCGCTGGTGAGGATTGACCAGCCTCTGCCGTTGCATGCGCTACCGCGAAGCGGTCAAACATCGTAGCCCCGGGGTGCCCCCCTTGTTGTTACACACAAGTCGCGGCCATTTCCGGCGAAGTTGCCCCGTAAGCGGGCATTTGAGGATAGCCCAGCGATTCATCGCTGGGTCCAGGAGCCTTTATTCCGGCGTTTCCGTCCCTTAAGGACGGCTGAAAACGGACGCAAGTGTGCCACTGCCACTGGCCATGCCAGTGTTTTTTCAACTGAACGTCAACTCAATCCCGCACTGGCAAAGCCAGTGGCACCCGCTCAAAACGTCGTGGCAAGAGCGAACGGCGAAGTAACTAGTGCTTTGTCACAGCTGTATTTTGGGATATACTGATTTCAGTTTGCAGCGGGCATCGTGGATTTTCATTTGCCAATCGACGCCGCGCTGCGTGTCGTTGACGTCGTCCGACCAAGCTCGAATCCGTTGTTGAAGCGT
>DATECS010000021.1:0-22060 GCA_035286785.1 Thermoguttaceae bacterium
ACGCTTCAACAACGGATTCGAGCTTGGTCGGACGACGTCAACGACACGCAGCGCGGCGTCGATTGGCAAATGAAAATCCACGATGCCCGCTGCAAACTGAAATCAGTATATCCCAAAATACAGCTGTGACAAAGCACTAGACCGATATCGACTCTATCGTCGCAACGGCCTGGAACTGGTTCAAAACCCATCCCGAAGGGTATCGAAGCTAATAATGTAGGCCGGGCCGCAACCTTGAGACTTGCGTGATGGGGTTGGGTATAGGAAGTGGTAGTGGTTTCATCCACGATTGTCGTGGTACCCCCTTCGGTTCAGTCACGCAGTTTCATTGCGTAAATTCTTACCGAATAGTAGACTGAGGCCTGTGAGGTAGCGTTCTATAAATGGCGTCAGCCTTCGGTCAGGCTAAGCCACCGAGACACCGGATCGAGGCCGGCTGGATGGTCGAAAAAGTTGGTGCCGTTTAGGAGCATTACGCGGCAACGCCGAGACGTGACCTTGTTACGGAGAAGAACTCGCTGCTCCTGCTCCATCGGTGTCCGGGCAAGAATAGTGGTCATGAGCCGCCAGACCACCCTAAGGAAGTATTTCCATGTTATTCAAGATCTTGAGCAAGCAAGCCTTTCGCTCGTTGGTCGAGATCACCTTGGAGTCGGTCGAGACGATTGCTCCCCGTCGGGTTGGGACCAACGCCCGGGGCGAGCCGATCCATCAGTTTCTTCCCATCGGTTCGTTTGACGAGATGGATCTCGATTACCGATGCACGGAGTATTCGGCCAAGACGTACTTTTTGCCCTATCGCGAGAAGCTGTGTACCTTCCGTTTCGACGAAGGCGACTGGCAACAGGAGATCGCCTATCGGATACAGTCTCGCGCGATCATTGGATTGCACGCCCATGATATCAACGCCCTGTTGAAGCTCGACGAAGTGTTCACCAAGAGCCGGTTTCCGTGGCCCTATTACATTTCACGGCGAAAAAACACGTTTATCGTCGGCATCGACCACTTCCCGTTGGCGGACGAGTTCACCCAATCGGTCGGCGCGGACGTTGTCACGCAGGGATTCGATCTGTTCCTGACCGACCTGGGAGATCGCTATTTCGTGGCGGTCGATTCGGACAGGGGTTTTCAACTACTCAACGAGGTCGGCGCCCGCGAAGTCGCGGACGACGACGCGCAGGCGTACAAGGATGTACGTCGGCGTATCCGCGATAGTTTTCAAACGAAAATCAACGTCGGCAACCTGCCCAATCTACTTGACCTCGAATTCACCTCGGAAGTGTGGAAGAAATGGGGCAAAAAGTGCCTCAGTTGCGGCAGTTGCGCCATGGTCTGTCCGACGTGCTACTGCCACGGCGTTACCGAGGAAGTCTCGATGGACTTCCGCGAGTCCCGAAAAATCAAGCAGCTTTATTCGTGCAACCTGCTCGATTTTGCCCGGGTCGCCGGCGGTCACAATTTCCGGCCCGATTCGGAAACCCGGCTGAAATACCGCTACTATCATCAGCATCGCGGATTCATGGAGGATTACAACCAGCCGAAATGCGTCGGTTGTGGACGGTGTGGCCGGGTGTGTCTGGCGGGCATCAATCCCCCGGCGGTTATCCGCGACCTCTACGAGGAGAACGCATGATGGGTGTCTTTCCGCATCGGCCGTTCGACGTGCGTCAAGAGAGCGAAATGCTCCAGCCGCTCGACTTCAACCACTGGGCCCGGCTCAAGCCCGTGGCCAAGGTGTTCAAGGCCGAAATCACCAACGCGATTCGTCTGACCGCGACCGAAAAACTTTTTCACGTGCGGATTCACGACGACGCCGAGCGTCAACGATTCTCGTTCCTGCCCGGCCAATTCGTCATGGTCGAAGTGCCGGGCTACGGCGAAGTGCCCATCTCGATCGCCAGCTCGATGTCGAACAAGGGCTATTTCGAGCTATGCATCCGCGACTCGGGCACGGTCACTCACGCCCTGCACCAGGCCCAGCGCGGCGCGAAAGTCGGCATCCGCGGCCCCTTCGGCACGCACTTTCCCATGGAGCGAATGCAAGGCCACTCGATCCTGTTGATCGCCGGCGGTCTGGGTCTCGCTCCGCTGCGGTCGCCCGTCTATTACGCCACCGAGAATCGGGCCGCGTTCAAGCAAGTTCACATCCTTTACGGCACGCGAAATCCCGGCCAGTTGCTGTTCGACTACCAGTACGAATCGTGGCGGCGGATCGACGACGTTAATATCCAGATCATTGTCGAGCAGCCCGACGAGTCGTGGAAGGGACCGGTCGGTATTATCACTCAATTGTTGGACAACGTGCGGGTCGACCCGAACGACACGTTCGCCATTGTCTGCGGTCCGCCGGCCATGTTCAAGTTCGTCTGCGACCGGCTTCATGCGATGGGCATTCCGATGGACCGGATGTTCGTTTCGCTCGAACGACGCATGCACTGCGGCATGGGCAAATGCTGCCGTTGCAACGTCGGCGACACCTACACATGCACCGATGGGCCGGTGTTCGACTACTGGTCGGTCATCAATCTGAAGGAAGCCATCTGATGAAGCACCTGGGCATCGAAAAGAAACACCCGCGAATCGGGGTGTTCGACTTCACCGGATGCGAAGGTTGCCAACTCCAGTTGGCCAACAAGGAAGAGACGCTCGGGGCGTTTCTCGCGGCGATCGAGGTGGTCAACTTCCGCGAGATCTCCTCCGACCACGGCGACGACTACGACGTGGCGTTCGTCGACGGGGCCGTCAGCCGGGCGGACGAGGTCGAGCGGCTCCAGGCGATTCGCCGTCGGGCCAAACTACTGGTCGCCTTGGGAAGCTGCGCATGCTTCGGCGGAGTGAACCGGCTAAAGAACGCCTATGACCTGGACGAGGCCAATCGCGAGGTTTACGGCGATTGTCCGAAGCAGACGATGCCCACGCGATCGGTGAAAGAAGTCGTGGCTGTCGATCTCGAATTGCCCGGTTGTCCCGTGAACAAGGACGAAATCGAGCGGGTCGTGCAGCATCTGGTTTGGGACTTGCCGCTTCCGACCTACGCCTATCCGGTTTGCCTGGAGTGCAAACAGCGTTACACGGTCTGCCGGTTCGACCTGGGCGAGTTGTGTCTTGGTCCGATCACCCGGGCCGGTTGCGGGGCACCCTGTCCCGCGGGCGGCCTGGGATGCTGGGGCTGTCGCGGCCCGGCCGAAGCGCCCAACTACGAGGAGTTCTTCACGTTGACCAAGGAGAAAGGCTTCGACGATCGGGAAGTCAAGGAGCGGCTCGATTTCTTCGGCGGATTCGAGGGGGTGCGATGAACGACTCTGGCGAAAACATCACGAAAGTAAATCTCCACGTCGACGTTCGCCACCTCGCGCGCGTCGAGGGCCACGGCAACATTCGCGTGCGTGTTGTGGACGGCCAAGTGGTCGAAGCTCGTTGGGACGTTGTCGAAACGCCCCGATTTTTCGAGGTGATGCTCCGCGGCAAGCACTACACGACGGCCGGCATCCTCACGGCGCGGATCTGCGGCATCTGCTCGATCGGTCACTGCCTGGCCAGCGTCCTAGCGACCGAAAACGCCTTTGGCCTCGTCGTTCCCGAGGCGGCCGAGCGTCTGCGGCTCTTGGCCAAACACGGCGAGACACTGCAAAGCCACTTGCTTCACTTGTTCTTCCTGGCCGCGCCCGACTTTCTTGGACTTCCCAGTGCGATCCCACTGGCCGAATTAAACCCGGGCGTGTTCGGCGTCGCCGTGCGTCTGAAGAAAATGGCTAACGATTTGTGTGATGTCGTGGCGGGCCGCGCGACGCATCCCGTCTCGATCCAGGTCGGCGGCATGGCCCGAATGCCGCAAAAACACTTGTTGGCCGATCTGAAATCCCGATTGGAACGATCGGCCGACGACCTGCGTGCCGCGGTCGAGCTGGTCAAAACGTTCACCATTCCGCCGTTTGTGCGCGAAACGGAATTCGTGTCGCTCCACGGCGATGGCGACTATCCATTTCTCGGTCGCCATGTGGTTTCAACCGACGGCATTACTCGCGACGTGACGGACTACCGCGCCCTGACCAAGGAATACGTGACCGAGGAAAACACGTCGAAATGGTGTAAACTTTCTCGCGACTCGTTCGCCGTCGGCGCGCTGGCCCGGCTGAACAACAACTATGACCAACTCGACCCCAAGGCAAAAGCCGTGGCTGCCGAGTTTGGGCTGGCGCCGGTATGCCACAATCCGTTCATGAACAACGTCGCGCAATTGGTCGAGTGCGTACAGGTGGTGTATGACTCGATTCGGCTCATCGACGAACTACTTGACGGCGGCGACGACCCCACCATGATCCCCGTCGCTCCGAGAGCCGGGCGAGGCGTCGCGGCAGTCGAAGTCCCGCGGGGAATTCTCTATCACGACTACGAATACGACCACGAAGGCCGCATCGTCCGGGCCAACTGCATCATCCCGACCACGCAGAACAACGCCAACATCCACCATGATCTCCGGGCCCTGGCCGGGCAGTTCGTCGTCGAGGGCATGACCGACCAGCAGCTCGAGCGTCTCTGCTCGATGCTCGTTCGGTCCTACGACCCATGCATCTCGTGCTCCGTGCACTAAATGTAGAGTGGGCACTGCCCACCAAGGCACAAGTTCTTGTGGTGGGCAGTGCCCACCCTACATCTCGCGTCAACGGTTTTGAAACACAGGATCGAGTGGACGAGCAAATCGCCCACCATTCACGCTGCCCTCGCGTGCTTTTAAACACGCTCTGGGACACGGCGCCACAGTCACGCCCCCCTGGAGGGTGGCTGTATTGACATGCCACCCCCAAGAGCTACACTTGCCAAGAAGCGGTGACCGTTCTGCACCATGATATTCTCTTCAGTGCCCGCTTGGTTTTACCCAAGAATTCTCCGCTCGCCTCCATGGGAGGTGTGCGTAAACGTTGCGTACTTTCGGGGGTTAGTAGCGCTTCTCTGGGAAACTATTGCGGAGGGTGACGCCATCATGCACAGCAGTCTGTCCAACGTGTCCGTATTGCGGGCCCATCTTACTACTCGCCGTCCGCGCAAACACGCCTCGGCGTTGAGTGTCCATTTTGCCGATGGTCTTGCGCGTCGCTGGGCCGGGGCAACGAACCACGCCCGCATCGGGGTATCCTCGCGGCTGTTGTCGCGTGGTAAAATCGCACACGTACGGATAGAATCTCGGACGGAGGAACCGAGCGGCGACTGACCGTCGGTCGGCCGTTCCTCGTCCAAAAACCACGGAGAAGGAGCGCACCGATGTGTGATTCGTCGTCCAACGCGGGCCACGGCGGTTATCCTCCGGCGGCCGAGGCGCCTCGGTTTCCCCTGATCGGCGAGCCGGCCCCGGCGTTCCATGCCGTGACCACGCAAGGAGAAATCCACTTCCCACGCGATTTCGAGGGCCGCTGGGTCATCCTCTTCAGCCACCCGGCCGATTTTACGCCCGTCTGCACCACCGAGTTCATGACTTTCGCCCGGCTGCAGCCCCAGTTCGAGGCCCTCAACTGCCAGCTTGTGGGCCTGTCGATCGACAGCAACTACAGTCACATCGCGTGGCTCCGCACGATCAAGGAGAAGATCAAGTACAAGGGCATGGAAGGCGTCGAGGTGACGTTCCCGGTGATCGCCGATCTCAAGATGGAGGTGGCCCGAAAGTACGGCATGATCCAACCCTCGACCGACGACACCCACGCCGTCCGCGCGGTGTTCATCATCGATCCGGAGGCAAAAATCCGCTCCGTGCTCTATTACCCCATCAGCACGGGCCGCAACTTTCCCGAGTTGCTTCGCATGTTGGTCGCGTTGCAAACGGCCGACAAATTCGGCGTCGCCACGCCGGCCGACTGGCAGCCCGGCGACGACGTGATTGTCCCGCCGCCCGGCTCGTGCGGCACGGCCCAAGAGCGAGTCGCGGGCAAAGAGCAAGGATTGAAGTGCCTCGACTGGTTCCTCTGCCTCAAGGAGATGCCGAAGAAAGATCTGAACGTGCCGCCGATGTGGAAATAGCCCACGCCGTGTTTTCTTCTGTTTCGTCTCTTTCGTGGTCAAGAAAACGAACCGTCCAAACGGGAGGTGAAACCATGTATTGCGTGAAGTGGTTCGGCGGTCGCGGCCGTTCGGGCGTGGCGGCCCTGACGATACTCGTCGCGATGGCGTTAATCGCCGGCGACGTGCCCAAGGACGTGCCCCGCGATGAACACGGGGCGGCCCTCGTCAAACATCAAGAGCAAGTGCTCGACCAATTGTTGCCCAAGGAACCCGCCGACGGCGTACCCGCCGGAGTCGATCCCGTCACCTGGGCCTCGCTAGTTCCCACCGACAACGCGATGACTCCCGAGCGGATCGCCCTGGGCCGCAAGCTCTATTTCGACACGCGGTTGTCGGCCGATGGCACCGTCTCCTGCGCCACCTGCCACGACACGACCCGGGCGCTGACCGACCAGCGGGCCACGTCGGAGGGAATCCGCAAACAGTTGGGCAAACGCAACGCTCCGACGACGGCCAACGCGGCCTTGCTGCACGTGCTGTTCCTCGACGGCCGGTCGCCCACCCTCGAACATCAGGCAAAGGCGCCCATCATCAATCCGGTCGAGATGGGCATGGCCGACGGCGACGCCGCGGTGGCCGCCATCAAGGACGACGCGGAGTATCAAAAGATGTTCCGCGCGGCCTATGGACGCGACGTGAACTATGAGGACGTCGGCCGGGCGATCGCCGCCTTCGAACGGACGTTGGTGTTTTTGGACTCGCCCTTCCGCCGCTTCCTGGCCGGCGACGAAAATGCCATTTCGGCCGACGCCAAGGCCGGCTGGGAACTGTTCAACGGCAAGGCCCGCTGCGTGAGCTGTCACCCGATGAGCCCCTCGAATCCGCTGGGCACCGACAACCGTTTCCACAACGTCGGCGTGTCGGCCCGGCATCAGGATTTCGAGAAGCTGGCCCGCGAAGCCTTGAAAGCGATGGCCGACGACCCGTCGGAGCAACGGCTCGACGAGCTGGCCGTGGGCACGGACATGAGCGAATTGGGCCGGTTCATGGTCACCCACAACCGCTCCGAGATCGGCGTGTTTCGCACGCTGCAAATCCTCAACGCAGGCATCACCCCGCCCTATATGCACGACGGTTCGATGGAGACCCTTTGGGACGTCATGGACCACTACAATAAGGGCGGCGAGCCCAACCCGTTCCTCGACGGCGGCATGGAGCCCTTGGCCCTGACCGAGGACGAGATCAATCAGGTCGTGGCCTTTCTCTTCACGCTCACGGACGACCGCTTTGCCGACGAAAACCAGCGGCAGTTCGCCGAACAAAAAGCGAAGGCCGCCCAAAAACGACCCTTCCGCGACGACGACATGGCGACCCGCCGCACCCTCGGCTTCGAGGACCGCATCAAGGCCGAAGCGAACGCCGACACGCAGAAAGGAGCGAAGTGAGATGGCCAGTCACAAAAGCGTTGAAACCAAGTATTACGAGGAGCGAGAACGCCTCTATCGCGGACTCGTGAATCTCGACCGCCGGGCGTTTCTCAAGGTCTCGGCGGCCGCCCTGGGCGCTACGGCCGGATTGATCGCGCCAACCTCTTTTACGCCCGTCACCGTGGCTCAGGAACCGGGCCCGGCGGGCACCGCGTCCGGCGAGAGTTTCCGTTTCGCCTATATCTCCGACTCGCATCTGTACGAGAAGCAGATCAACGATCGTTTCGCTCGGGGACTGATGCGGGCGGTCGATGACGTAAACAACCTCGATCCCCAGCCCGACTTCGTCTTCTACGGCGGCGACCTGGCTCAGCTTGGCCAGCCCAAGGAACTGGAATTCGGCGCCCAGATACTCAAAAACCTGAAAGCCCCGTTGAAAATCATGGTCGGCGAGCACGACTGGTACTTCGACATGGGCGAGAAATGGCAGGACCTTTACGGCCCTCCGACCTATTCGTTCGACCACAAGGGCGTCCATTTCGTGGTGCTCAATAGCGTGGTCGAGGCCGATTTCTGGACGGCCCGCAAGATGACGCCGATGGAGCGCATGAAGACTGTCGCCGGGCTGGACAACGGCACGCAAAGCTCGTTCACCGTGGGTCAATCCCAGCGCGAATGGCTCGAAAAGGACCTCGCGCCGTTGGCCGACGACGCCCGGGTCATCGTTTTCTCCCATTCGCCGTTGTACAAGCTCTACAAGCCGTGGAACTTCTGGACCGACGACGCCGACGAGGTTCAGGCGATCCTCCGCCGGTTCAAACAAGTGGTGGTCATCCACGGCCATACGCATCAGGTTCTTTTGAATCGCATTGGCAACATCTACTTCTACGGCTTGTTGTCCACCGCGTGGCCGTGGCCCTACGCGCCGGAGGGAATGCCCGAGTTGACGGTCGAGATGGAACGTTCGGATCCGTTCAACCCAACCGACGGCTGCGGCAACGGCGAGGTGCCGGTCCACGCGGACGGCCTGATCGACATGGTCTACAACCTCTGGAACCGCAATCCGATCACGGTGAAACCGGGCTACATGCGGAGTTGGGGGAAGAAGGATGTCCCTCCTGCCCCGAATCGACCAAGCTACTGAAAAGAATCTCTACCGAGGAGACACGATAATGAAACGGATGATTCATGACACGCTGAAGTTCGCCCTGGCCGGCGTACTGGGCGCGTGCTTCTTTGTCGCGGCAACCGGTTGCGTGCAACAAGAAAAGCCGGTGCAAACCACGACAAAGTCCTGCTGTCCGCCCGCCGTCCAAGTCGGCGGCGAGGAAGTCGTTACCACCTGCGACGGCAAGAACAAGGCCAAAATTCCCAAGGATCTCACCGGCAAGGGCCGCGCCGACGCCCTGATGGACCAATGGCGTCGAGACCATCCCGACAGCGATTGGGTCCAGCACGAGAAAGAGGCCCACGCGCTGAAGCCGCCCGCTGACAACTCCGCCGTGCTGAAGGGCGATCAGGCCAAAGGCCACGCCTACGGCGAATTCAGCGAGACCGACCTATTGATTTGGGCCCGGGAGACCGAAAAGATGGTCGCCGAGGGTTCTCGCATCTTCCACAGCGGCGACGCCTTGGGCAGCACCGTGGGCGTCTCGTGCGACATGTGCCACCCCCACGCCTCGAACACCCATCCCGAGACTTATCCGAAGTTCCAAACCCAGTTGGGCCGCGTTGTCCTGTTGCGCGACATGATCAACTGGTGCATCGAAAACCCGGTCCGCGGCAAGAAGCTCGATCCCGACAGCCCCGAAATGCGGGCCCTCGAGGCGTACATCCTGTCCGAACGCAAGGGCGTCAAGATGGACTACGGGAAGCACTGATCGGCACGTGGCCTGAGTTCATCCAGCGGCACGTCAAGACGCTCTGGGCCACCGACTTCTTCATCAAGACCGGCCATTTCGCCCGGCAAGATCTCTCGGATCGACCGCGACGCTACCAGCCCACGGCTCGTTTAAAGTACTTTCCCGAGAGTACGGCCGATCGGTCGCCGCAATAAAGCAAACGAGGTATCGAATTCGGGCCGCCTTGCGCAAGGCGTATGAGCAGGCACACCCCGGGCGAAACGGGAATAGATCGCACCACGTTTTTTCTTCTTGCATCGGCCACGGTTTCTTCGACGGTTGATCAACGCGGCAATATTGGCAACTTTTCCGAGTGGTTGCCTACCGCTTCTCTAGAAATCGCCGCGTTTTCCTTCGCCTTGTTGTTCAGCCAGAACAACGGCAGCGAGTATTGGCTCCTCCCCGAAGACGTATGTACAACAGTGAATTTATAATTACTGTAAGAGTCAACATTGGTGAGTTTACTATCTTGCGTCAAATCGTCGTAACATTTTGACATTTAACATATTGCGTTAATTCCTAAAAGAAAGCCGGATTCGAGAATGCTGGCCGGTAAAAAAGTTGTAGCAAATCATTGACAGCCGAGTAACGTCCTTGTATGATAGACGTTCGGAGGAAAGGACATACAACAGCGGGACAATTCTGGCCTCGCAATCGTGTCGCTGACTTTGTGGTAGTCCGATCTCCGTCATGGCTTTTCTGTCGGCCGGACATCGCCAAATAGGGATTGCTGCTTGTCATGAGTTTAGCCGATCGCGCGAGTACGAATGGCGTCGAAGAACGGTTGCGGCAGCTCGACCTGCACGGGTCGGAGGACTCGCGGCCGAAGTACGAACGCCTGCGCAGCTTCATCGCCAATGAAGTCGGCAAGGGACATCTCAAGGTCGGCTCTCCGCTTCCCTCCGAGCAACATCTTTCGGAAATGCTTCGCGTGGCGCGGACCACGGTGCGACAGGCCCTGGCCGAGTTGGAAAAGGACGGAGTCATTGAGCGGCGGCACGGGGCCGGAACGTTCGTCAATGAGGTTACGGAGCGGACGCGTCGCGTGGGACTGGACGTGTTCGCGTTGGTCGTTCCTGGCGCGGGCACGGGCTTTTGGCCTTCCCTCCAAGCCGGCTTCCAAAGCGCGGCGATGAACGTGCATAAGCAGATCCTCGCCTGCAACACCGAAAACGATCTCGATAAACAGGCCCATATCTTCCTCCAGTTGGTGCAGAAGCGCGTGGCCGGCGTGGCGCTGGCGCCCACGTCTCTGCCACCGACGCCGGCCTACCAGGTCCAGCATCTTCGAGAACACGGCATCCCCGTTGTCTTTTGTCACCGCCCGGTGAAGGGCGTCGACGCGCCGCTGTTAGCCATTCCGTTCGTCGAAGTGGGACGAACCGCGGGAAGATTGCTTGTCGAAAACGGCCATCGCCGGGTCGCGTTCTTCTCGATGCACCAACGGGTCGAGGCCAGCACGGGCTACGAGGCCGGCTTGCGAGAAGTCTTGATGGCCGCCGGCGGCGCCTTGCCCGAGGCGTTGACCTACGGCGGCGAAACGGTTTCACCGGACGCGAACGTACAGAACGAGGCGGTGTTCAAGGCGCTTCGCCGGATGCTCGACGGACCCCATCCGCCGACGGCCGTCATGGCGAGTTTCGATCCGTTGGCCGAGCGGATTTATCTGATGCTCGGCCAGTTGGGCCTGCGGGCGCCGGAAGACATTTCGTTGATCGGGGTGGGCGGAACGGATCGGAGCGGCGCGTTGGCCGAGCGGCTGACGTCGATCACGATCGACGAAGTCGATCTCGGCCGCCGGGCGGCGCGCATTCTCCAGGAGATGTGCGACGGACACCGCCCGTTTGACGACGCGGAGAAGACCTACGTTCCCGTCGGCGTGGCCAAGGGGAACACCGTGGGAAAGGCAAAGTAAACCTAGCGACAGAGAACGCGAGGCCGGAAGGGGATTGGGTGCGGGAGAGGATCGTTCAAGAGTATTCACCAAGGTTCTTTTTCTTCAAGGGAGGGTACACATGCGTACTCGAATTTTCTTCATTGCGGCAGCATGTTTCGTGTTGGCCGCGGGATGGTGCTTGTCGGCGGCCACCACCGCCAACGCGGAGTTGGTTACCGATCTGGTGCTCTACTGCGACATGGAAGGCGCCTTCACCACCACGTTGCCCGACGTCTCCACCGATGCCAACGTGTATAACGGCGCCATCGCCGGGGCCGTTACGCAGCAGACCGACGCGGGACGCGGCAAGGTGCTCAGCTTTGACACCCGAAACAGCGGTAATTCCGTCAACTTCGGCGACGTTCTCGATCCCGGGACGACGAGCTATACGGTCGCTCTATGGATGTATCGCGACGACCTTACGGCCGTGGAAGTGCCCGCCGGGAAGGGCAACGCCAGCACGTCCGCGGAAGCATGGTCACTCGGCCTAAGGAATTCAGGCCACGCATCCGGCCCAGGACTGTCCGTCCGAGCCAATTACACCAGCGACGCCACAAACAAGCAGAATACCGTCACGGAAGGCCTCACGCCGGCCGGGAGGGTGGAAGCGCAAGTGTGGTATCACATTGCGATGGTGATCAATCAGGAAACGGGGCACTTTTATGGGTACATCAATGGGGTCGGATCGGGCGAGAATGGAGACGACGGCCTATGGAATTGCGACGAGGCCAGCTATACGGTCACGTTCCCCAATAACGGCACGGCCGATTTCAACACGACGGCTGCGCTGATCTTGGGCAAGTACAACACAGCGTCCGGCTACTACAAGGGCGACCTCGACGATGTCGCCGTCTGGACCCGGGCGCTCAGCGCGGCCGAGATCCAAACGCTCTATACCGAGACCGCCGACGGAACGCGCATCCCGGACATCGTTCCCGAGCCGGGTATGCTCGTGCTGCTCTCGGGCATTGGCCTGTTTGGACTGATGCGGCGAAGAGGCTAGTTATAAGTCGTCATTGGTGACAATGCTTCCCCCGGTAGGCGTCGACACGCATCGACGTGTCGGCGCCTGCCTTTGAACTCGCTTGGTTATGAAATGGAGATAGATACGATGACCCGACACAGATTAGGGCCCATCGGCGCAATGGTCATCATGGTGGCGTGCCTGATGGTTGCAACAACGTCGCACGCGGCGTTGTCGGACAACCTGACGCTCTACAGCACGATGAACAACGTCACTGCGCCGGCGCAGGCCAATTATTGGCAGGACGTTTCCGGGAACGGTTTCCACGCGCAGGCGGATCCGCCCACCTACGATGGAACGCCCGACGTGGGCGGCACGAACCGCGGAACGGCCGTCGATTTTGTGACGACGATCACTCCGGAAACGCAGTTCAATTCCCAGCAGATCACGTTCGCCAACGGCCTCGATCCGAACCTGGACCCGGGCACGACCGACTTCTCGTTCTCGTTCTGGTACAACCAACCGGAAGCGGACGCGGCGGGGGAGACCGCGGCCCGATACTTGCTCTCGAAGGGAAACTATTCGCAGATATCTCCCGGTTTCGGAGTTTACACGAAAGCGGGCGCGTTGACGATCCGCTCGGAGGACGCCGGCGGCGACCCCTTGGACGAGTTCCAACTGCAACACGTGGCCGGCCTACCTGGTTTGGAGACTCCCGTTAATCTGGTCGGCACGGGCTGGCATCACGTCACCGGCGTGTTCGACCGGACGGGAACCTATGGAGCGGTGGATTCGGTGACGTTGTACGTGGACGGCACGGCGGTCAACTCGGGCGTGCTTCCGACGGTGGGTGAGTTGGAGTTGCCCAACAACATCTCGGCGCCCACCAACGCGATCCGCATCGCGGGAAAGGACGGCGTGGACACCACCCGCGACTTCGAAGGCTACATGGACGACGTGGCCTTCTATCGCGGAGCGCTGTCGCCCACCCAGGTCCAGACGCTCTACACGGCGACGAGTTTCAATGCGTCGACCATTTCGGATCCAAACATCACGCCGGTGTTCGTCCACAACTTCGAGACGAACCTCCATGTCGCTCCGTCTCCCGCGACCGTGCCCGACGTCTACGGCGCGCCCGACGTGCCGGGCGTGATCCACGGCGACGTCACGCAGGTGACCGATGGGACGCGCGGCGAAGTGCTCAGCGTCAACACGCGGAACGTCAACAATTATGTTGACTTCGGCGACAATTTCGATCCGGGCGCGACGAGCCACACGGTCAGCGTGTGGGTCAAGCCCGACGGCGGAAACACCGCCACGGAGATGTTCGCCACGAAAGGCAACCGGTCGACCGCCCAAGAAGGCTGGTCGATGTCCTACCGGGCCGACGGGAAAGTAGGCGTGCGAGGCACTTACTTCATCGACGGCACCGCGTATAAGCTGAATACCGTCACGGAGACCGCCATCTCCGCCGGCGAGTGGCACCACGTCGCGCTGGTGATCGATCAAGACACGGGACTGTGGGAGGCGTTCATTGACGGCGTGGGATCGGGCCTCGACGGCGACAACGGCCTGTGGAACTGCGACGAGGTTAACTATGCAGTTACTTTTCCCACGGGCGGCTCGGTCGGTTTCGACTCGACGTACTCGCTCATGTTGGGCCGGTCCGGCGATGGGAATGCTCTCTTCCAGGGCGACCTCGACGATTTCGCCATTTGGAACCGGGCGCTCACGTCCACCGAGATTTCCGCGATCTACGGGGGAGCCAACCTCTTGCCGTCGGTGACGATCACCGTTCCCGGCGACACGGACGGCGACGACGACGTGGACCCGGACGACGCCGGCACGTTGGCGTCCAACTGGGGCGCCGCCGTGACGAACGGAGCGTGGGACGGCGACTTCAACGCCGACGGCGCGGTCAACGCCCTGGACGCCTCGATCCTGGCGGCCAACTGGACGGGCGTCTTGGAAAGCGCCGGCCAGGTCGGCGTACCCGAGCCGGGAACACTCGTTTTGTTAATGGGCCTTGCCTGTCTGGCGACGACGTTACGGGGCCGGAAAGAGTAGTGGCACAAGTGTTGTAAGACACACGTGGCACGCATGGCACGCAAAAACTCGCGAGGGGGTGTTTTGGGGGGAACGCCCCCTTCGCGGGTTTTCCTTGGATCGGCGAGAAGGTGAATGACGCCTTCCTGCTCCGCGAAAGAACACCGCTTCCGCGAAGCGAAGGGCGACGGCACAAGAGGCGACTGTACGCGAGCAATGGTTTCGCCGGTCTTAACGGTGGTGTTTGATGGGAACGTCCCCCAAGTGAAGGTAGGAAGGTAATCCGCGAAATGAATGCGACACGAAAGCCCTATCGGAAAAGCGGTTTCACCCTCGTGGAACTCCTTGTGGTCATCGCGATCATCGGCGTGTTGATCGCCTTGCTCTTGCCCGCCGTCCAGGCCGCCCGCGAAGCGGCCCGCCGATTGCACTGCACGAATAACCTGAAACAGCTTGCGCTAGGCCTGCACAATTATCACGACGCTTATGGTTGTTTTCCCTATGGGACGATCACCTCGCACAGCTTGGCATGGCGCGTGGCCATACTCCCCTACGTCGAGGAAAAGAACCTCTACGAGCGGTTCAACTTCCGTCTTCCCGACGCCGTCGGCTCGGCGAATAGAGCGGTCTGCTTGACGCCGATCAACGGCTTCTTCTGCCCCAGTGGAACGAACTTGCTCTCGATTTATGCCTCGGGCGTGGTCGGCGGCGTGCAAACCTACACCGCCCATTACTTCGGCGTGGCGGGCGCCGAAGGGACCGATCCCATGGGACACACTTACGAGTATACCAATACGTCCGACCCAGCGGTCTACGGAGTAGTCGCCCTGAATGGCGTTCTCACGCTGGACCAGACCGTCACGATCGCGGACATCACGGACGGAACGGCCGCCACGCTAATGCTAGGCGAAATCGTTCACAGGGAGCCGGGAATTTTCGGATATGCCGGCGGCACGGGACGAGCCATTGGCGGGGGCGACGGACAACCTTGGGCCATAGGCACCATGGGCCATAAACAGAATTTGGCATGCAAAGGCATCTTGATCGGGATCAATCTGCCGGCTGTCACCACCTCGGAAATCGCGTTCGCGAGCTACCACCCCGGCGGGGCCAATTTCGCCAAGTGCGACGGCAGCGTCTTTTTTGTGAACGAGGACATCGACATGATCGTGTACAAGGCCTCCGCCAGTCGAGATCACGGAGAAGTGGACGTCATTAAGCAGTAGCAGGCAGAGGGCAGTAGGCGGCAAGGTACATAAGTGATTTATCCATGAATCAGAAGAGTTCTTTTCATGTCGTGATTGTCTTGCTGGTTCTCGGCGGTTTGTTGACCGTCGAAGGTTGCGGCAAGAGCGGAGTCGAGCGGCACACTTTTTCCGGACGGGTCACGTTCCAGGGAAAGCCCGTCCCGGCCGGTCTGATCATCTTCGAACCCGACGTGAGCAAGGGCAATCGGGGACCGCAAGGATACGCGGAGATTATTGACGGACATTACCGGACGGCGGACAAGCTGGGAAAGGGAACCATGACCGGTGCGTTGGTCGTCACGATTAGCTCTTATCCCGTCGAAGACGCTTCGGGCGAAAATCCCAGCCCTCCGTTATTCGCGCCCTACAAGACGAACTCGCAGGTCTCGGAAGAAACCACCACGCTCGATTTTGACGTTCCCGCGAAGCGGTAAACACGCCTGAAAATACGCTACACTTGTTGTCCTATCGACAACGTCGGAATGCGGTTGAAGAAGATGGCTAATTTTACTTTTCGTCACACTTGCGCGGCGTTGTTTTCCGTTCCCGTCAATCCTTCAGGCATGCATCGGGAACGAACCGGGCGACGACTTCGCGGCTGGATGGCGCTAATTGCCGTCGCGGCCGTATTCGGCGCGTGGGCTTCGGCTGGAGAGCCGCGGTTCGACGCCGTCAGGATCAACCGCGACCGCGGGCCGGCCGAAGAGCGTCCCGTCTTCTCGTTCGGTCTCATGACGGACGTCCAATACGCCGACAAGCCCAATCGCCGGCTTATGTACTACCGCAGCACGGTCGATCGATTGCGGAAATGCATAACCGAGTTGAACCGGCATCAGCTTCACTTCACGATCCAGCTCGGCGACATCATCGACGGCTACAAGCATCCCGACAAGACACAACAAGAGCGCGAGATACTGAAGTCGCTGCAGGATCTTGATCATATCCTGCCCGAGTTCACCAGTACGGTCGACCGATTGTGGAAATGCATAATCGAATTGAATCGGTATCGACTCCTTTTCACCATTCAACTCGGCGACATCATCGACTTCACCATTCAGCTCAGCGACGTCATCGACGGCTACACACGTCCCGACAAGACACAACAGGAGCGTGAGATACTGAAGTCGCGGCGAGATCTCGATCGAATTCTGCCCGAGTTCTCCCGGCTCAATATGAAGCTCTATCACGTTATTGGGAACCACTGCATCAGGGCCGGCCGCGAGACGGTGCAAAAGAAACTGGGACTGACTAGGGCCTATTATGATTTCGTGCCCGAAGACGTCGAAGGCTGGCGCATGGTCGTGCTCGATAGCATGGGCGTCGGCTACGGCCAGTTCGGTGATGAACAGACCAAGTGGCTCGAAGAAACGCTGGCCAAGGCAAAACAGCGTAACGAGCGGGTCATCCTGTTCAATCACTTCCCGCTGTTGAAAGAAACTGCCACGCGTTATCGCGTTGTCTTCATGCAGAACCAAGAGACCATTCGAGATATCCTCGACTGGTCGGGCTGCGTGGTCGCCTATTTCGCGGGCCACGACCACGCCAAGGCTTACGCCATGGACCGTGGTATCCACCACGTCACTTTCCCGGCCATGGCGGAAGCCTACAAGAGCAACGCCTATGCGATCATCGACGTATTTGACGACCGGATCGAAATACACGGATTCGGCAATGTGCCCAGCCGCACGCTTCCGCTGAAGGATCTTGTTGGGATCCCGCAAAAATGCCGCCCGGGTTTCCGGTTCCGCATTTCCCAAATGAAATCGTCATGGGTGGCGCGCCATTTGCGCCAGTCCCGGTGGAATACCGGGATCCGGCGTACCTTTGCGCCAATCCGGCAAGGAAACCCAATGGGTGGTCGCCCAAATGGTGGTTTGGCGGTGTGCGACGAGCCAAGGATGGCTGGCGGACAGGGGCCCGTTTTGATTCGTGACACAACTCCGGACAACTAGAGGCGGCTCCCATGCGGCGTTTCGTGATTTCGTTGCTCTTTGCTTTTCTTCTCCTCACAGTGACGGTCCACGGCTGGGCCATTGAGGCCGATCCGATCTCTCCCGGTTCGTGGAGCATGGTCATTCTGCCCGATACGCAACACTACGCGGAAAACTATCCCGACATCTACTACGCCCAGACCGCGTGGATTGCCGCGCACAAGGACACGCACAACATCAAGATGGTGGTCCACGAGGGCGACATCACCGACCGCAAAACCGAAACCGAGTGGTATCGCGCCAAGGCCGCGATGAGCACTCTCAGCACAGCGGGCGTGCCCTATTCGATGTGCATAGGCAACCACGACCGCGACCCTGACACGCGGGCGACGCTCTTCAACAGCTCGACGTTTTTCGGTCCCGGCTCGGCGTATGCCTCGCAATCGCAATTCCAGGGAACCAATGGCGGTTTTTACGAAGCCGGCAAGACGGCCAACAGTTGGTGTACCTTCAACGCCGGGGGGGAGGACTGGCTGATATTCTCGGTCGAGTACGGGCCCAACAACGAAATGGTCACCTGGATGGACAATGTCGCCGCGGCCCATCCGAACCACAATTTCATCCTGAACACGCACGCGTACATGTATTACGACGACACGCGTTATGACTATGCGACCTACGGTTCAACGCAACAGTGGAGCCCGCATGATTGGGCCGCGCCCGACAGCGTGAACGACGGCCAGGAGCTTTGGGACAAACTGGTCAAAAAGTACCCGAATTGGAAGTTCACGTTCAACGGCCATGTCTTGGCCGACGGAACCGGTTGGCTCGCCAGCACGGGCGACAACGGCAACGTGGTCCACCAGATGCTGCTCAACTTTCAGGAGCGCGACCTGGGCGGCGAGGGTTATCTGCGAATCATGGAGTTCAATGAGGACGGCGAGACGGTCAAGGTGTCGAGCTACTCGCCCTACCTGGGCTCGTACCTCCAAACGTATGATCATAAATTCACGTTCAACATGAACGAACTACCGACGATTCGCGGCACGTCGTCCGCGGCAATCGACGTAGCCGACACTTCAAACGTCTGGACGATCGTTGGGAGCGGGCTTGGCCAACCCGAGATGATCAGCCCCGCCAACCTGGCCGACGCCTCGCTGGCAGTGAACTCGCTTCCCACGTATCGCAACCAGGGCGTCATGATGGTCACGGTCCGCCAGAACAGCCGCAACGGCTATTACGGCACCGCCGAAGTCTCGCAGACCACCCTCTTCGACATGAACGAGAACATACTTCAGGTCGCCACCAGCCGTGCCACCCTCGGCGGCGAATACAACGTGAACGTGGCCGCCGGCTTCTTCCCCTTCGCCGACGGATGGATCGGCGGACACGTGCAGAGCAACGGATCGATGCTCGAACGCTACGGCGTCTCGTTCAGCAACGTCGCCCAAACCGCCACCGGCCGCTATAAGGTCACGATCGACAGCGTCACTCCGAACGACGGCATGCTCTTCGCCGTCGGCGGTGAAAACGGATACAATCACATCTCCACCTCGCCGCTGACCAACGGCACCGGCTGGGACGTGGCCATCCGCGAAGCGACCGCCACCAGTTTCAGCACGCTGAAAAGTGCCCGATGGAGCTTCGTTTACGTCGATTACGACGCGCCCGGCCTGATCGGCGGCCGAATCGACTTTAATGGAAACATTATTCACGAAGAAGGTGATTTCAACATCTCCCATCCGAGCACGGGCGTCTATCAGATCAGCATCACCGGCTACACGCCGGCCGACGGCGTACTGCTATTGAACATCGCCGAATATGAAACCATCAGCGGCTTCACGGCCCCCGACGACAACATCATTTCCTACGAGGCCGCCGGCAATCTGTTCTTGGTCAACGTCCGCGACCGCAACGGTTCGTCCTCACCCCTGGAGAACGGCGCCTTTGTGTTTGCTTTCCTGCCTTACGATGAACGGCTCTCGCCGGCCACGCCCGGCGACGCCAACTACGACGGCCGCGTCGACTCGGCGGACGCCGCCGTCCTGGCCGACCACTGGGGCGACTCGAGCGTCACCTGGGCCATGGGCGATTTTAATCTCGACGGCACGGTCAACGCACGGGACGCCTCGATCCTGGCGGCCAATTGGAACCCTGCCGGAAATGAGTCGAATCCCGTGCCGGAACCGAGCGCGTTCGTTCTGTTGGCGGCGATGGGAGCCCTCGGCCTGCTGCGTCGGCGGCGGGCTGCTTGAGCGCCTTGCACGACCGGTTCGTGTGGATAGAAAGTAGAAACGAAAACGCCCTCGGGATAGAAAGACCCGATGGCTTATTTGTTGGGTGAAAGCATTATTTGTCGCGTCATGCGGAGGCCGTGCGCCACGCCTGCCGGGCCATACCTCTCTCGTACCTCTTTCGGATGCGGCATTTATCGCGCGGCGGGATCCGCGAAGTGAGACGTACTTCTTGCATTCGTTTTCCGACAAGGACGCGTATTGCTCGGGTTGTGGAATGCAATTATTCGGAAAACACGCTTTCGTTGTTTTTCAACGCATCGAAACGCGAATAAAAACAAAAGACGTATTCTTGACACGTACGGCGGCGCGTTTCTATATTCGCCCGATGCTGTCGCGAGGCGTGTCGGAGATCGGCTCGAATCGAAGGCGATCTTGGCATGATGCGACAATGGAATCGGCGCGACTTCGCGCGCGGCATCTCTCGAGAGCGGGGGCGGAATCGTGCGATGGTTCGACGTTCGGCGGACAGGAGGCACGTTGATTATGGTTTCGGCGGCGGCGACTATCTTCACTTCTCTGATTCACACGCTCTGTTCATGGTTCGCGTTACCGAGCGTATTATGGCGGAGACGATCTTGCGTAATCCTGCATCGATGAAAGATTGACGGCTGGTGGTGTTTTCCCAAAACTCGCGCTGCTCTTGACGGCACGACCTCTTTGTTTTCGGCGGAGTCTTCGGAAAAAACAAGAGCGTATCTTGGTCAACAGGTTTCACGGTTCGACCCTAGACGCCTGGAAGGCAAGGTTCGAAACCTCGACTTCGTGAGTCGGGTAGCGCAAACGGCCCGGAAGAAACGAAGGATTATGTTCCGAGATTCTTCCGGAGGCGTTTGCCGTCCTCGCTTTCAGGCCTGGGTCATTCCCTGTCTTGAAAGGAGTTCTCCCATGAGAGGAAGTCGTCCAGCGCGGGGGCTTTGTTTGGCGGGCATGTTTTTCATTCTGGGCAGCGCGTTGATTTTCGCGAGTAGCGCTCGGGCGGAGGAGTTCGACTGGCGCGACGTCGCCGGCTACAACTGGAACACCCCGGCAAAATCCCAGTTCGGCGGGACCTGCTGGGCGTTTGGGCCCTCGGGCAGCCTCGAGGCCAAGTACAAAATCACCCGCAACGATCCGAACTTTGATCCCAACGTCTCCGAACAGCAGCTCGTTTGGGAAACCAATCCGGATCTTGGCTCCACCAGCGGCGGAGGCGGATTCGACATCATGTTGGCGTACCAAAGGGACCACGGCATCGTCTCCGACGCCGAGTGCCCTTATCAATCGTCCAGCCCCAACGTCGGCATCGACCCCTACTGGCCGCTGGCCTCCGGTTGGGAGAACCGCGTCTGGAGAACGACGGGCTTCGGGTTTTCCGTGTCAAATAACATCAATGACATCAAAAACATGATCAAGACCACGGGGCCCATGGTCGTTGGCTTGAACGCCGCCGATCTGTATACTTCCGTGTCCGACTTGATTGCGAATTACGCGGTGCGATCCAACACGGACAACCACGCGGTGTCCCTCGTTGGATTTTGCGACGACGCAAACACGCCCACCGGCGGCTACTGGATCATCAAGAATAGTTGGGGCACGGACGACGGCGAGAACGGCTATTACTACGCCCCTTACGGCGGCACCCTTGAAGGTTGCGATCACGTCAATACGATCTCCGGCGCGGTCTATTACACCGGCGCGATGGCCTCGGCCACGTGGAACGGCGGGGCGGGAACCTGGACCGAAAGCGGAACCAACTGGAACTCGGGCGCGTACGCCTGGGAGAATGCCGAGACCGCGGCCACCTTCGGCGGCACGGGCGGGGCGGTCACGATCAGCGGGCAAGCCATCGCGCACAGCGTCACCATCAACGCCGGCTCGACCGGCTACACGTTCAGCGGCGGCGGACTGACGGTCACGGCCGGAGGAATCACCGCGAATGAAAGCGCCACGATCAACGGCCCGGTCACCGTCGGCGCCCCGCAGACGTGGACCGTGGCCGACGGAAAAACGCTCGCCGTCAACGGCGATCTGCACACCGTGATCAGCAACCTGACGATCAACGGGCCCGGCACCGTCGCGGTTTCCGGTTCGATCGACGGCGGAGGGGTGATCAACACAGTCGGCGGCGCCGCGCCGGGCAATATCACCCTGACGAACAACGCGTACCTCGTGCTCGACGGAAACGGCGATTATCTGTCGGACATCAACGCGGCCGCCGGCAGCCACGGCGTCGCGTTCGATCAGAACGCCGGCGAGGTCGGCCACTGTTACGGCGTCCTCAGCGGAAGCGGCTATATTGACAAGCTCGACTATGCGGGCACCGTGGTCTTCCACGCCACGA
>DATECS010000022.1:0-19491 GCA_035286785.1 Thermoguttaceae bacterium
ACGCTTCAACAACGGATTCGAGCTTGGTCGGACGACGTCAACGACACGCAGCGCGGCGTCGATTGGCAAATGAAAATCCACGATGCCCGCTGCAAACTGAAATCAGTATATCCCAAAATACAGCTGTGACAAAGCACTAGAAGGAGTTTCGGGCTAGATCATTTCATTCATGAGTCCATACTAACCCGAAGCGCAAGCGAGGATAAATGGTTCAATGGCCCTCGCTTGCGCGTCGGGTTGGTATTCGCTCTCGCCCGGAATTCAGGATGCTGTAGTAGGCGAGCGTACCCCGCGGCTACACGTGGGCATGGTAACATTTGGCCCACGGAGATGCCTTGGTGGGCGATGCCCACCCTACGAAGGGCGCGAGAGGGCGGCGGCCGTTAAGGAGGCCGCGGCGCGGCGGGCGAGATCGGCGGGAAGATTATCCGTCGCGGGGGTCTGGCCGCGACGGGTTGGTCGAATCGGCGAAATTAATAGTCTCTTTTTCGTCGTGACGCGCGTGTTGTCGGCAGTGCGTCCCGGCGGCGTAAACGTAAAGCTCTAGACGAGCTCTTTCTTGGCGCTGATCAACGTGCGGAAACGTTCGGCGAGCAAAGCGGCGTCGAACGGTTTCTTGAACGTCTCGTTGATGCTCGAACGATCGAAGCTGGTGGAGCTGCCGTCGTCCGGGAGCAACGCGATGAGGATGACCTCGGCGAATTCGGCGTTGCGGCGGAGGTTTTGGCAGATCTGGAGCGCTTCGGCGCGTCCGATCGAGAAGTCGACGATGATGCAGTCGGGATGGAAGCTTTCGGCTTGGATCCCGGCGTCAAAGCCGCTCGCGGCGACGGCGACTTTGAAGTTGCGTTCGTTGGGCAACTCGCGTCGCAAGTTCTCGATGAGAACTTGGTCCTGGGCGACGATCAGGACTTTGGCCATGGCTTCGTCTTCGAGGTCTCCCAGCGGCATCCCATGTTCCTTGAGGAACTTGATGAGATATTCGCGGGGAATCCGGCGATCCTGGGAACCGGGGATCCGGTAACCCTTCAGCCGGCCTGAATCGAACCATTTACTGACGGTGCGCGGGGCCACCTTACAGATCTTTGCGACCTGACCAGTTGTGAAGACCTTCATTGCAGGCTCTCCATTATCTTATTCGCTCGCTTGTTTTGAACTGCCGCCGTCCGGGGCGAACCGGAACGGACGGAACAGCCCCTTGCCTGCGGACACCTAGGCCGTTGGGTCGATCCATCACTCGCCGGCTGTCGGCCAGCCGGCCATCCGCAAACATCTGGGTCGGGGTCTGACACTATTCGCTTCAAGTCGGCGGAAGCTCAGTTCCTTCTGATCTGCGCCGCACTAATCTCTTCGGCAACCACGCCGACCGGAAACCAGGGAAAATCCGTAAAATAGAGAAGAAGCGTATCGGTTCTCTGATTACGAATCCTATACCTCCCCGGAACAATCGCCCGGCAAACCATGGCTACAAGGGGAGAACAATGCGGATAGTCCGCTATCCCGGTACAATCAGCGGACCAATCAAGGCAGCCGCCTTGAAAGCAGGTTCCCCCCTTGGACTCGCTCCGTTTCGGCCTTGTGTTGGCCTTGCACACTTTTTGAGCGTGGTTCGGGAGCAAGCCGTCCACTGTCTAATCTCGAACTAACGTGGGGGTAGACTTTAGACAGATTCGACAATTGTGAGGGAGGGAGGGAGCGTAGGGGATGTGACGGACGTGAGGGCGGGTTTAGCGGGCAGTGGGCAGTAGGCAGCGGGCAGAGGGCGGTAGGCGGGGAGAGAGGGGATGGTCACGATTCAGCGTCAAGGTGGGGATTGACCTTCTCGTTGCCGCACTGTCATAATCCTTACCAACGATACAGTCTTTCACTGTTAAGCACCGTCCGACGTTCTGAATTACTCGAAGGAGAAGCGATCATGGGTAGGCGATTCTCGTTGTTTGGCGGAGGCAACACGTCAAGTGGGCAATGGTCTTCCTGTTTGAAGAGCCGCGATGAGAGGAAAGCTTCCCCGCGTCTCAGTTCTCGACAAACGACGACCGGTTGTTCCAAAGGATGTCGAACACGAAGCCTTCGGGCCGAGACTCTTGAGCAGCGTCAGCTTCTCTCTATCTCGCCGTGGTACACCGGAAACTCCACGGTCAACGAGGGTTCGAGTTATACGCTTACCTTATATAGCGGCGACTTGGACATCGACGAATGGGTCATCGACTGGGGTGATGGAGAGCCTCTAACGCATCACACGGGAGACTTTCACGCCCAGACCTCTACTACGGCACCTCATACCTACGCTGACAATGGCACTTATCAGATCGAGGTTACTCCCTACAACGACAGCAATCCGATCCCGATGTACGGAGAACTTGACGGGGCGTTTGGCGCAGTGGGTTCCGAACCGGCGGGTTGGGTAACTGAAGATTTTAGTGGAGATGATGCAAAAGCAACGCAGGTACTTGTTCAGCCCGATGGCAAGATTCTCGTGGCTGGCTACAGTTACGATTCAGATCATGCAAGTCAAAGCTATGATTTTGCACTGGCACGTTACAATTCGGACGGAACGCTTGATAATGACTTTGGCATCGATGGTTTGATCGTAACGGATCTTGGTGGCGATGATCGTTGCTATGATATGGCCCTTCAATCCGACGGCAAGATCGTTCTTGTAGGCTACAGCGACGCGATGGGTGACATGCAAGTCGCACTCGTCCGTTATACTACTGACGGTAAGTTGGACGCGGGAGCACCTGAACAGCAAAACGACGGATTCGGTTGCAATGACGGCATTGTGCTAGAAAGCCTCACCGGCAATTCTGATTATGCGTATGGTTTGACTATTCTACCCGAATCGGATGACATAATCATTGTTGGGAAAACCGACGAATTCTGGTGTTCCGACGCAATCGTTGCCCGATTCGACGACAATGGAATACTCGATGCCGATTTCGGTGACGATGGCAGTCTGAGTTTCACCGGTGGTGGCGATTGGGACTTGGCTCGGGCAGTTGAGGTTCTTTGGCTAGACGAAGTAGACCCCAGCAATACCGTTCTGGTTGCAGTAGGCGCTTACGGTTCGGGCAGTTTTGGAGAGAACAATCATGGTCTCTTCTTTTTCGACGCAAGCGGTAGCCCTGCGAACATCGGCAACAATGGCGTAATTCAATCAAATATAGCCAACGGAACCAACGACGAAGCATACGATCTGGTGGTCGATCGTGGCAATCTCGAGGACGAATCGGATGACAGGATCATCACGACCGGCGTTGCCGGAGATGACTTTGCCATTACACGATTTGTACAAAATGGTGACCCGATCTATTTCGTCTTAGACACTGACTTTGATATTGATAGCACTTCAGGGACAAGTGACTATTGCATCGATTTCGATTCTGGGTACGACCACGCCATGGGAGTGACTCTCCTGCCAAGTGGCCAGATTGTGGCTTCCGGCTACGCCACGATCAATGGCCAATACGACTTCGCGCTAGTTGTTCTGAATGGATCGAATGGTAGTCTTGATAAGGATTTTGCTAACGACGGAACGCTCAGCATGAACTTTGGCAGTGGTAATGATCGCGGAATCAGGACTGCGGCCGACCAGAATGGTGATATTCTGGTTGCTGGGTATGTTTATGTCGATGGTCAGAATCAGTTCGGACTGACTCGATTCCACGGTTCGGCGAGTGCCGTACAGACTATCCAGGTTGTCAACCAAGCCCCAGAAATCACCATAACGACAGGACAAAAAAATACTTCTGGATCCCCCTTTATGGATGTGGTTGGCCAGTATCTGTATCATAATGACACGGGTACCCCGATCATTGAAGAAGGAATGATGGTCACGGGGTGTTTTGAAGGCATTATTGGTGTTGCCGTTGACGTAGTTGAGCTTCAGCCGGAAGTGATAATCGACGTGTCGGACTTCCGATTTCGGGTGGGCAATACAATCGATCCGTCGACCTGGATCGAGGATCCGGTGGAGTATAGTGGCGAAGTGCCAACAAATATCTTGTTTGAAGTCTATGAAGACGGGGGAGATGGTGGCGCAGACCGGATTGCGATAAGTTGGGCAGAAGACTCAATTGTGGAGCAGTGGCTCGAAGTCACCATCCTGGCTAGCGGCGACGTTGGGGTTGCTGAAGACTATACCTTCTATTTTGGATCGATGCCCGGCGATGCCAATAGTGACGGCAGCGTGAATACCGATGATTTCAGTATCTATGGAAATAACCAGGGACAATCTGGCGTTGGAGTCAGTGGTGCCGACTTCAACCTCGACAACGTCGTCGATGTTAATGACTTGGCAATCATAGCCTACTACAGTGGTCGGTCACTAGTGACGATGCTGGAGGAACTCACGATTCAGTGGAGTGCAATAGATCCTGGCGATGACGCGATAACGGGCTGGATCGTTAACTGGGGTGACGGCACAGCCATCGGCACCCTCGAATCGCCTTTACCTGCTGGGACGGCACAACTGTCGCATAGATATGCTCTGACGCCACCAGAGTATTATGACATTCTGGTGACGGCTATTGACGAAGACGGTTCCCATAACGAATCATTCCATGCCATTGCCTTAGCTGAGCGTATGGCACTGTCCATTGATGGAGATCCATATAATTCTCCTACACTTTCCTGGAGCACGGAGTGTGGACAGACGGGATTCCAAATCCAATACTCACGATTAGGCTTAGATGGCATATGGGATAATTGGCTATATGACCCGGAAAACGAAGACTCGATGTGGCCCGGTACACTTAATTCAACCCAAGAGTCGGACACGCGGGCTCTTCAAACAACTTACTACCGAATCCGTGCGGTGAACCAGCTCAACCAATATATTTATGTCTCCGAGTGGTCCATGCCGTTGAGAAATCTCTATTTTTCCGAAGACAGTGTCGTTGAGTTGAGTGCCACCGTTGTGAATGCCTTCGATAACTCACACATCAGACTTTCCTGGCCAATCCGATATGGTGAAGAAGGCAGTGCGTTCACCATTAAGCGGCGTAAACTGGGCAATGCGTCATTATGGGATAATGTCCCTATCCTCGCTACTGTTGAAGCTGACCACTGGATCGACAACTCATCAGATTTTGAAATCGGAACGATGTATGAGTACCAAGTTATAAGTGATCGATTGAATCACGGCCAAATAACGGCCGGCGTAGAGATCCCGCTTGAAGATGACCGTGGGGAGATCATCTTACTAGTTGACAATAGATTCACGGAGGACTTAGCCAGCGGGTTAGCTAAGCTCGAAGCCGATTTAGTCGGTGATGGCTGGCATGTGTTACGCCACGATCTTTATGTCTATGATGAAAACCACCCTGACGACACCATGGGTGCTGTGGAAGTCAAGCAAGTTATTCAAAACGATTATTCGAACCCGGCCTACAACGTCAAAGCAGCGTATCTTTTTGGCCACTTTCCGTTAGCAAAGTCAGGTTACTCGAGCCCAGACGGGCACGGTTTTACGTCTCGTGCTGCAGATGTTTACTACGGAGATGTAGTCAATGACTTGGGGCTACCCACGGTGAACGAGGATTGGTGGCCCGATTTGTTTATCAATGGCACTACGACAAATCAGCCGGACGGAGTATTCGATTGGAATTCGGTCGAGGGCGTTGTCGAACTGCAGGTTGGTCGTGTTGACATGCATGACTTGAACGGATTCACACTGAATGGAGTCGAACTTACTGAAACGGAACTAATGCAACGCTATCTCGATAAGACCCATGATTTCCGTTATGGTATCACTGAAATCGGACAACAAGTACTGATTGCTCAATCAACGGAGGGGGCAATGGTTCGCTCGGGATGGCGCAATGCGTCTGGCCTTGTTGGATGGGAAAATGTCACAAGCTCGAGCGTGATGATGCCACACAACGATACTTATCTTTTCGGATTCGATTCAACAACTGGTAGTGTGACTTGGGCCAACACCAATCTCTCGTACTCGAATCTGAGAACTCTTCCCCTTCCCACAGTTTTTACTACTCTAACCGCAAGCTACTGTCTCGACTGGTACAAAACAGACAACTTGCTTCGGTCCATGCTCGCCAACGATGGTTATTGCCTGACGGCGTCGTGGGGACCGGACAGTTACAGTACAGGCAACGGCTTCGTTTTCTACTATGAAATGGGCTTGGGCGGCACGATCGGAGAGGCTTTTATGACCACGCAGAACGAACCTGCAGCTTGTGCCAAGGTTTACTACAATTTAATGGGGGATCCGTCGTTAAGAATGCACGTTGTCCATCCAGTTTCAAATATCACAACGACAGATCTCGCTGGCGCAGTGCGGATGACATGGGATCGTACGGTCGACGATGATGCAGTTTACGAGGACTTGGAAGAGACCAATGCTTATCTTGTCTATCGAGCCGACAGCATCTCGGACGAGTTCAGCCGGGTCGAGAACATAACGGTACGATGGAATGAGGACACCGGCCATGCCAATGGCGGCTACCTGTCGTGTGAGATCCAGCGCGGTTATGTCTACATGATCCGTGCGGTGAAGCTCGAGGAAACGCCAAGCGGCACCTACTACAATGCCAGTCAGGGTGTGTTCTGTGACGTGCCGACGGAAGTTGTGGGGCAGTACCTATTCCACAATGCTACTAGTGACCCTGTCATCGAACAAGACATGACGGTCACCGGCTTTTCCCACGGCATCGTTGGCGTGGCGATTGACATGGAAGGCCTTCCCTCGGGCGTGACGCTTGACGCCTCAGACTTCCGGTTTCGCGTAGGAAACACAAGTGATCCATCTACATGGATAGAAGACCCTGTGGAATATAGCGGGGGGATACCTAGCAACATTTCGTTTAATGTACTAGAGGGAACGGGGGTGGATGACGCGGACCGAATTACGATTCATTGGGCCAATGATTCGATCGTGGCACAGTGGCTCGAAGTTACGGTTCTGGCCAGCGGAGACGTTGGTGTTCCCGAGGACTATACATTCATTTTTGGCTCACTGCCTGGCGACGCCGACGGTGATGGCATAGTAGGTACTGGTGACTTAGGTGTAGTGGGATTCAACTGGGGGCTGAGTGGCGTTGGCATCAGCGGCGGTAACTTCAACCTCGATAATGTTGTTGGCACTTCCGACCTGTCACTTGTAGGCTATTACTACAACCAATCACTCATCGATCTAAACGCGGCAGCCATGGTGGGACAGTATCTTTACCACGGGTTGGACTGCAATGGGAACCCGATTATCGAAGAAGATATGACAGTCACGGGCTATGACGAGGGGATTGTTGGCGTGGCAATTGACATTGACGATTTGCCTTCGCATTTGAATCCGACAACGGATATCACGGCGGCGGACTTTGTGTTCGAGGTGTGGGATGCGGTGGAAGATGAATGGGTGGCGGGGCCGACGCCTGCGTCGGTGACCGTGCATCTGAACGAAGGGGCAAGCGGAGCAGACCGGATTGCAATTACTTGGAACGATGACTCGATCAAGGCCGAGTGGCTGCGAGTGAAGGTGCTCGATAGCCTGCTGGGAAGCGAAGAACCAGGACGAGCTGCGGAATACGATTTTATTTTTGGGTCGCTACCCGGTGATGCAAATGGAGATGGCAGTGTTAATGGAACTGACGGGAGCATTCTCTCAGCCAACTGGCAGCAGAGCAACGTTGGCATCGAGTGCGCCGACTTTAATCTTGATGGAATAGTCGACTCACTGGACCAAGCTATTTTGTCCGCCTATTGGGGACAGCAACTCGAAGAGCCCGGGGAGTGAGGAGGGTCGAGAGTATAGAGTCGAGAGACCAGAGGCATGGAAATTGTACACGTCAGGCACGGGGTGCTGACCTACGAGTGGCTTGGTGCGTCCGGACGCACCCTACTCGGTGCGGACGATGGATTCGACGATGAGGCAGTCGAGGTGGGGGAGGCGGCGGGGCGGAGAGTAATTTGACAATATACGTCTATTGGGGCATTTGGCGGTAATGCATCCAGGTCGGGAGTTTCTTTCCTACTATCTTCCAGGCAACTACTTGTAATTTTTCCGCGAACTGCTAGAATCCGCGAAGGTCTCCTAATCTCATTCTCTTCATGGGGAGGTCTTGCGCGCGTGGTGTTTTGGTGCGGTGACACGCGGAGCGGCGACGTGGGAGCCGTGTTTCTTGCCGGAATGGCGTGGGCCGTTCTACCCCTTTTTCGACGAGTAAGAACGCTTTGTGAGTGTTGCTTGGCCGTATTTCAACGACAACTGAAAGGGAGCTAAAGACGATGGGAAGACGAACAACTTTGTATCTGGGTGTTTTGGCTTGCCTGACCATTCTGGCCGTGCCCGCTTGGGCGGACCCGTTGGGGGTTCTGCCAAACCATCCGGACGCCTACAACGACGGCAATGGGTTGCGCGCGGACGGAGCCTGGGCCTCGGTGACCTCGTTTAGCAACGGCGCTCTCAATGGGCAAGTGGAATGGGCCGTGTTCGAGGCGGAGGATTTCCCGTTTGACACGGGCGAGGGTGGCTGGACGCCCGCCGCCGGTCAGTTGGTTTATGTCTATCAGGTTTTTTCCACGGGCACGGCCGTTGTGTCCGGCTATAGCGTTCCCGTGCTTAACGAGGCGAGCAATGACGGGTCTTTCGAGGATGATCTCGGGGGAATCGACGGAATCGCTCCCGTCTCTCACTCCTTGTCCGTCGGAAACATGGCGCAATGGAATTTTGACGATCCAAATAAGATTGGCCAAGGCGAGCATAGCATTGGGTTGACGTACTGTAGCCCGAACACGCCAACAAATATCTGGTCCGCCGTGGTGGATTCCGGGATGATGTCCATCGCCATTCCAGTACCAACGCCAAGCAGCGAGGCGATCCCGGAGCCGGGCACTTTGGCTTTGCTTGCCGTGGGTCTCGGCAGCATGTTATTCACGGGAACGGTCCGCCGCCGACGAACGAGGTAGCTCGGCCAAAGGGGACGGTAACGTGGCAATGCCGCGGCAAGACGTGATTTGAGCTTATCCGACCCCTGGGGTTGAGCAACGGATAGGCGCGGCCCGCGTGGACGTGGGCAATCCCGGGGATCGGGACGAAAACACTCAGCCATGGGAGGGGAAGCCGTGTTTAGAGATTTGCCGCATAATTGGAAGTTCGCCGTCCTCCTTCCGGCCATCACGTTCACCATAATATCTCTGATGTCTCTTATGGCCGGCATGGCGGCGTCCGAGACGCTGAATTCCCCTGATCCGCATGCGTATCAGGATTGGTGCGGCGAGGAATTCATTCCCGGATCTTGGGGCTCCATGGGCATGGCTCCGTTCTTTAATGCGACGGTCACTTATGCAGTCTATGGCCCGGGGCATTTTGGGCTTGCTTTTCCAGAGGAGACCGATCCCAGCGGGGGCGTCGATTACGTTTACGCCTATCAGATCAACAGCGCGGGCGGAAATTACGATTCGATCAATTTTTTTAGCGTTGGACTGGACGGTGACGAAACGGTACGGAACATTGGTTCGTTTGGGGACGGGGTAGAGCCGAGTACGCACGCATTTCAGGGCACTTCCGTCGTGTGGCGTTTTGCGGCTCCCACGCTGGCTCCGGGAAATTCCACCGCGATATTATTGTTCACCAGCCCGGCTTCTCCCGAGTTCCATTCGGCGACCTTGCAGGGAGCGGGCGGCACCTATCCTACTATGACTTCTCTGCCGCACAATTTGCCAAGTCCCAAGGAGGCGCCGGAGCCGGCAACCTTGATTTTGTTTGTTGGAGCAACAGCCGTGCTTTGCGTGTTTCGCCCGGTCCGACGACGATTGAAATAGCACGTGAATCTGCGAGAAATGGGGTGAAACGCGGAGTGGCCATCATGGTTGCGTCCAGGGCGGGCAGGCCCGCTATTCTTGCCGCGGTCCTGGTGGCCGCTCTGGCGGCCAGGGTTTTGGGCGCAATCGCTCCCGAGAACGTTCTGGTTCTCTACAACCAGGGCAGCGCCGAAGGGGCCCAAGTGGCCGCCTACTATGCCCAGGCGCATCCCGGGGTTCGCTTGTTGGGATTGAGCGGCGTCGGCCTGGGCGAGCAGATCTCGGCCACCGACTATCTCGGCGTCCTTCGACCCCAGGTGATGGCCGCTTTGACGCCCTCGACGGACGTGATCGTGACGACCAAGGGCCTGCCCTTGCGGATCAAGGTGGATCAGTCGAATCCGTTTTCTTACACGGATCCGTTCGGCGTCGTCCGCACCGCTTATGAATGGAAGCAGTATTCAAGCCTTGAAAGCGAACTCGCGCAGATCGACAAGATTAGCACGTGGCAGCAGATGGGGGACCAGACGTGGTGGATACCGCAGGGATATCCCAGTTACCCCCAGCAGTCTCGCAATCTTTATTACCAAGTGCATGGTTCATTCGATCACGAGATTTACGGTTCCCGTTTGACTTCTCGATTGGACGGGTTCACGGTGGCGGACGTTACGGCCAGCATCGATCGGGCGCGGGGCGCCTTTGTCGGCGGCCCCTATGGCTTTGTGGTTGACAATGACCCCAACGCGCCGGGGGCGACGGTGAACCGGATGGCGGCGCTGGCCGCCGCATTGGATATCGCCAACATGCCCTATATCTACGACAACACGGACGCCTTTGTCACGGACACGAACATCGCCGCGCCGGGGCCCGTGCTGGGCTACGTCAGCTACGGCGTCCACGGCGGAGGCAAGCAGGCCCCGAACGATTATCTGGTCGACGGCGGCTTGGAAGGACAACTCACCTTCGGTCTGGCCGACGGAGCCGTCTTCCACACCTGGGAAAGCTACAATGCCTACAGCTTTGTCCCAGGCGGAAACCAAGGTGGGCAGGGCTTGGTCGCCGAGTGGATCGCCCGGGGCGGAACGGTCGGCACGGGCCACGTCCAAGAGCCGGGCGCCAACCCGACCAGCGTCACGAACGAAGACCTGATGTTCAAGATGCTTTTGGACGGTTACACCTGGGCGGAGGCGGCGTGGAGCGCCACCCAGCAACTTTCGTTCGTCAACACGGTCGTCGGCGATCCGTTGATGGTCTTTCGCGAGCTGATCGCCGGCGATGCCAACAAGGACGGTCTGGTCGGCTCCATCGACCTTGCGTTGCTGGGTCGCTATTGGGGCGACCGGGGCGAGCCGGGCACTATGTGGGGCCAAGGCGATTTCAACGGGGACGGCCTGGTGGGGTCGATCGACTTGGCGATCCTCGGCAATCAATGGGGCTCTACGGCTGATTGGTATTCCCGCGCCGGCGGTATGGCCACTCTGCCCGAGCCGTTCCCGGAATGTCTTTTCATCCCCGAACCATCGGCTCTTGTGTTGACGGGGATCGGTTTGGCCGGCCTGCTGCTCAGGAGCGGGCGATTTCGGCGTCGTCCGGGCCAGGGGGGGTAGAACCGGTTTCAAAATCGTTGCCGCTTCGCAAAAGGGGACAGGCACCGTTGCCACAACCCCTTTTCGAAAGAACACCGCCATTGAGGCAACGGAGCCAGTCCCCTTTTGCATGGGTTTCGGGGGTCGGCACGGAAATAGCTTGATTTTTGCCGTGGATTTGCTATCCTGAACCTGTGTTATTAGGCTGTTGAGGTTGTTCAGGCTCGGCAACGTGGCCGTCGCAAACGGACATGTTGGGGATTCGGCAACCCTCTTTTCATTGCCGTCTTCCCTTGGAGGATGCGCCGCATGACGTGAAGCGTCACTGCCGGACGATGATCCCCGTGTTGGCGTTGCGTCGAAATGTCGACCGCGGCCCGCTTTGATTGCTCACTCCGTACGCTCGCTTAATTTTGGGAGCCAGTCATTATGAAAACCGTCCGACCGAGTTCGTTCTTGCCGGCCGCGTTGGTAGTCCTTGGGCTGGCGTTGCCAATCGCCGTCGCGGAAGCAAACGTGATTTTCGTCGGGACGCATTTCGACATTGAAGCCTCGTCGCCCGTGGACGTGGGAATCACTCCCCTGCGGGCGATCACCTTGACGGCCGTCGGCAAGAATGGCGCTTTGCCCAACACGTTCGACAGCACGTTCAGCGGAGTCGGCGGGACCGGGATCACGACGTCCAGCAATAGGCTTCATCAGGTGTGGGAGTTTTATGGTGGCTTGCAGACGCCCACGCTCACCTTGGCCGGCGATCCAACCCCGGTGCCCCAGGAGCTCGACACGCACTTCCTTATTCGAAGCAATGAATATTTGCTAGTCGATGCTCTCGCGGAAGACATCACGCTCGGCTCGCCGGAACTAGACACTCGCGACGGGTTTGGGAGCTATCTGCGAGGCTCGTTTTCGCTCAAGGGCGATCTGGAGCAACGATGGGATTTTGCTTATCTCGTCGTGAAGGCCGGGACGGAAGTGTTTCTTGATTTCGAGATCGGCGGCGTCGACGCCGTTATCCCCGGAAAGGGCTACGCGAACTCGGTCGGCGGCTCCTTCGTGGTTCCCGAACCATCGACGCTGCTGCTTCTGATTCTGGGCGTGTTAGGGCTCTTGCGTCGATCAGGCCGCCGGTAAAGTAATTCGTGGTGCGTCGAGACGCATCCTACTCCGTTCGGTCGATTGCCTGGGCGATGAGGCGGTCGAGGTGGGGGAGGCGGCGGAGGGAGTCGGCCACGCGGGGGTGGGCGAAGAGGCGGACTCGCTTCACGTAGTCGTCGAATTGGTCGCGGGCCAGGGTACGCACGACCGGGGAAACTTCGTCCAACGCGCGGAAGCAGTTTTGTTTGGGGAAGTGGACGGCGACGTCGAATTGGACCTCGCGGTGGACGGGCGGGGCGTCGATCAGGATTTCGTGCGGGGCGACGGGGCGGCCTAGCGCCGTGCCGGCCAGGGCGGCGAATTGTTCGGCGCAGGCGACTAGCCAGGGGTACGGTCGTCGGGCGAGTCGTCGGTGGATCGCCGGGTCTTCCAAGTAGTTGTACTGGGCGAGGCGTTTGTACAAGAGCCGACGCGGGCCGAACAGGCCGGTCAGCAGTTCGCCTGCGGGGGCGCCGGCGGCGGCCGATTCTAGACGGGCGATCATGGCCCGTTCGGTCAGGCGGAAGAGCGAGTCGAGGTCCAACTCGCGGTGCAATAGGTAGAAGGCACGTTGGAGCATGGCGGTGGCGGCGCGGACGCCGTGGTGCCAGTAGACCTCGGAGAACATGACGTAGCGGGAGAAGACCATCATTTCGGCGGCCGTTTTGCCTTTGTCGGTGACGGCCAGGGCGTCGCCCGACTCGTTGAGACAGAGGCTGCCGATGAGCCGCTCGTGGTCGAAATTGCGGCCGTAGGGCACGCCGGCGTGGAGGCTGTCGCGGAACAGATAGTCCATCTTGTCAATATCGACCGGGCCGGAGAGCATGCTCTTGAGGATTTGCGAGGCGCGGTCGTGGGGCTTTTCGCTCAGGAGGGCAACGATTTCCGCCGGCGGGATGGCCCAATCGTCGCGGAGGACGTCGGCGATTTCGCCTTCGAGCAGGAACCGGTTGGCGAACGACTCGTGACGGGGGACGCCGTCGAGGTTCATGTCCTCGATCGGGTGGCAGAAGGGCCAGTGGCCCAGGTCGTGCAAGAGGGCGGCGGCGAGGAATCGCTCGGCCTCGGCCGGGCCGATGATTTGACTGAAACGTTCGTCGTGGGCCAGTCGGCGGAGGAAGAGCAGCGCGAGGCGATAGACGCCCAGGCTGTGCTCGAAGCGGGTGTGCAGCGCCGCGGGATAGACCAGGGCGACGAGGCCAAGCTGGCTGATCTGGTTCAGTCGGCGGAACTCGGGCGTGTCGATCAACCGACGGACGCGAGGCGTGATGGGCACGTCCAACTCGGGCGGGATCCGCAGGACGGCCTTGCGGGAGTCGAGGTGGGTGATTTCGGGGATGGAGAGAAGGGAGGACATTGGGAGGGATTGGGGATTAGGGATTGGGGATTAGAGAGGAGATTGGGGGCGTTCTAATCCCTAATCTCCAATCCCTAATCCCTCATTGTCCAAGCTGCCAGAGCCAGCCGAGGCCGGCGCAGCCTCGCAATAGGATGGTTACAAGAAGGTAGAAACTGTAGTGGAGGCAGCCCGTGCCGAAGTCGAAATCGTAGCAGGCCAGGGCCACCAGCCCGCCGGTGATGACGAACGGGGGCGCGACGACGAACCAATTCCATATTTCGCCGGTGAAGGCCGACGTTGAAACATGGCCAAACACGGCCCAAAGGGCGGCGTAGGAGGCCGAGCAAATGGCCGTGCGGATCGCCAGCGGCCTGCCTGAGAGTATAACGATATCCTCGTCGCTGTGCAGCAGGAGGTAGCCGGCCATGGCCAAGGGCGGCGAGATCAACAGCACGGCGCCGGCTCGGGCGAGCCAGTATTCGCGGAGCGAGGGGCCGGCCAACCATGCCGCGACAAAGGCGGTGAGGGTTGCGGCCACCATGCCGAGAGCCGGGGCGAGGGCGAATCGGACGTTGACGCGGGAAATGGGGCGGAGGGTCAGGTCGGCCTGAGGTTTTTGAGCGGCGCGGCCGGGGTGTTGAGGATCGTGGACTTTGACGTTCCCACGTTTTGGGGGAACACGGATCGTGGTTTTGCACTTGGGGCATCCGCCCGACTGGCCGGCGAAACGGTCGCTGACTCGGAATCGAGCGCCGCAGCCGGGGCAGATCACGGGGATGGACATGGGGGAGGCTCTATTCTTCCTCGGCTAGGTCGGCCTCGGTGAGCATTTGGAAGCCTTTGTTGCGGAGCGTTTCGAGGCCCATTTCGATGTTGTCGACCATCAGGGCCACGGCGGCGTGGCCGTGGGAGCGAACGAAAAGCGGATAGGCCTGGATGATGTTCACTTCGGCCTGGAGCAGCGCGGTGCAGATGGCCAACAGGGGTTGGGGGCTCTCGGGCAACTCGACGCCGATCAGGTCGCTTTCGATGATGGCCAGCCCGGCCCGTTCGAGGATTTCGCGTCCGCCCTCGGGATCGCTTAGCAGAAAGCGGACGAAGGCACATTCGCAGGAGTCGTTGATTGAGAGTGCGACGATGCGGACTTTGCTGCCTTCGAAGCGGCGGACGACCTCGAGCAGTTGGCCGACGCGGTTTTCGAGGAAGACGGTGAATTGGCGGATGGCGGGGTAGTTTCGGCCGCGCATCGTGGAGAAGCCGGTGCCTGTGCCCTGATCAGTGCTCATGGGATCCGCTCGTGTTTGTGGTGGAGCATTCTAACTATAGTGCTGTCGGCATCTTAGGTCAACCGATGGAGCGGACTTTAACGTCGGAACCAAAAGTTTTCTTGCTTTCTTTTTCAGCGGATTGCGCATGTATCACAGGTGGAAAACTTGGTACATTCGGAGCGAGGGGTGGTGGGGCGACCGCGGCAAGGCGCTGGGGGAAGGGCCCATGCGTTTAAGGCCGTGATCGCCCCACCTTACAGCCGATCGACAGGATGGACAAGATTTACAGGATGATTGACAGGGTGGAGGGTGTGATGCTGCGGGAGCACGAGATTGAGATTCGGGTCCGCTATCAGGAGACGGACCCGATGGGGCTTTTGCACCACGCGAATTACTTCGTTTATTTTGAAATTGGGCGGACGGAGTTGCTCCGGGCGTCGGGGGGCAATTATCGGCGGATGGAGGAGTCGGGCCTGCTGGCGGTGGTGGTCCACGCCGAGTGCCGGTTTCGCCGCCCGGCTCGCTATGATGATCTGCTGCGGCTGCGCACCCGGGTAGAACGGGTCACGGCGGCCAAGATCGAGCATGAGTACACCGTCACGCGCGACGGCGAGACGCTGGCCACGGGACGGGTGAAGCTGGCGTTGGTGAACCGGCAGGGGGAAGTGCAGAGGGTGCCGGAGTGGTTGCGGACGGAGGGATAAGAAGATACCGATATGGGCTGGAAAATACACAAGAGCGTTTGGCGAGGACTCTGGGCAATTCTCGGTGTAGGATGGCGTGCGACCAAGCAGTGGCACACCCCTCATCCAAGATGGTGGAAGGGCAAATCACTCGCCATTGGGCGGGGCGGCGCGGGCCACGGCGGGGAGTTCGACGCGGAGGCGGGCACCGTGGCCGGGGCGGGCGTCGATTTGGACGGCGCCGCCGAGCAGGCGGGCCCGTTCGCGGATACCGCGTAGGCCGAAATGGTCGTCGCCGACTTTGTCGGGATCGAATCCGACGCCCCAATCGTGGATTTCGACGCACAGCCGGCCGGCTTCTTGCAATAGCTGAATGCGGATGTGGTCGCTGCGGCTGTGTTTGCGGGCGTTGGTCAGCGCTTCTTGAACGGTCCGAAAAATTGCGCTTTCCAGCGGATGAGCCAAGCGTCCGGAGAGTCCGGACGTGGAAAACTCGACCTGGCCGCCGCCGGTCGCGTGATGGTCTTCGATCAAGTGCTCGACGGCCGGGACGATGCCGAAGGCGTCGAGCACGGGCGGGCGGAGGCCGCGGACCAATCGGCGGGCCTCGGCGATGCTCTCGCGGAGAAGGCGAAGGCCCAGGTCGAAGCTATCGCCCACGGGGCGGCCCGAGGTTTCGCGGAGCTGGCGGTCGGCCTCGAAATTGAGCAAGGCGCCGGTCAATTGTTGGGAGAATCCGTCGTGGATTTCGAAAGCAATCAGTTCGCGGTCGCGTTCGAAGAGTTCGAGCATGCGACGGAGGGATTCTTGTTCTTTTTCGATCGCCTGGGCGGCCGTTTTCCGTTCGGTGACGTTGGTGCCGATGAAGAGCATTCCGGGATCGCTGCCGCCGGGCTCGAAGGAGATGATCCGCACGGTCCACCAGTCGCCGAAAATGTCGCAAATTTCGATCGTCTGGGGCTCGTTGGATTGGAGCAGCCGGCGGCGAGCGTCGAGGAACGGCTGCTTGTACTCCGGCGGCACGAGCGAAAAGACGCTCACGCCGATCGTCTCCTTGCACGAGCGGTCGCGCGGGTCGCGATTGATGAATTGGATGGTCCAATCGGCGGCGACGACGACGATCACGTCGGGCAAGTTTTCGACCAGTCCGCGGAGCATCCGCTCGGACTCGCGAAGGGATTGCTCGATGAGTTTGCGGTTGGTGACGTCCTCGACAATGCCCTCGAATTGCTGGGGGACGTTGCAGGCGTCGCGGATCGCGCGGCCGGAGATCCGAACGATGAGGGGGGCGCCGTCCTTGCGTTTCCACAACAACTCGATCCCGGTTAAATGATCCCCGTACAGCGCGATGAAGGCGTTGGGGTCCAACGGCGTCTGGTAGACGCTCGTCGTCATGTCGACGGCGAGCAATTCTTGCTCCGACTCGTAGCCAAGCATGTCGACCAAGGCGCGGTTGACCTGGAGAAATCGCCGCTGGCGCAGGCTGCTTCGAAACGCGCCGTGAGGAAGCGGTTCGACCGGTGGATTTCGCGATTCGGAGGAATCGCCGCGGTCCGACGCGGTTTCCCGTTCCCACGAACATAGGCCGAGGCGCCGGCGGACCAAGGCGAGGAAAGTGACCAGCGGGGTCTCGTCGGACGAGGCGGTCAGACAGTCGTCGACGCCGGCTTCGAGGAGCCAAGCCATTCGGCCGGCGGTCCAGGAGTCGCTTAGCGCGAGTAGGATGGGATGGGAACCATCCGAAATCGACCGCAGTCGCCGGCACAGCCAGAAACCTTGATCGGGCAAGGGATCGACGCCAATCACGGCCAACGGAAAAGGGTCGGCCAAGTGGCGATCGCATGCCTCGCCGTCGCGTTCGACCGCGGTCACGTCGCAATCGCAGCGGGCCAGGACGTCGGCCAGCGCGGCGCGGACGTCGGGCCGCGATTCAACCAACAACGTTCGTATCGGGTGGTCGTGACTCACGGCGATTCACATCATGCTTCTGTATGAACCAAGGGAAACAAAGGGGGCGGGAGTCTTTGTTCTGGAAACTCTTTCCCTAGGTAAACATGCTGCCGGAACAAAGACTCTCGACCCCTTTGTTCCGGCGCGGCGACACCATCGGCATTCTATTTGTACACCAGCCGACTGGCTGATGGAAGTGGGCGGGAAGTAACGCTCGATTTTGACTTTCTTCGAGGTTTCCGAAGAATGGAATGGAGGGTCGCATGCCGACGTGATGCAAATACCTCCTTGTTGGTGAACAATTGTCATGGAGCGTATCATGAATTGCCTAAGACGCCGGAAACGCGGAGCGGCGGTGATCGCCGCGATGGGAATCGCCATGCTTCTTTGGGGGACATTGACCGCGCGGCCCGCGTTGACGCAGTTGCCGGGCCCGGCGGCGGACGCCGGGGTGGAATTGCCCGGGGGATTGGATTGGCTCAACACGGAACGTCCGTTGCGGCTTGCGGAGCTGCGAGGAAAGCTCGTGTTGATGGATTTTTGGACGTACTGCTGCATCAACTGCATGCATATTTTGCCGGAGTTGAAGAAGCTGGAACATGAGTACGCCAATCAGCTCGTCGTGGTCGGCGTGCATTCGGCCAAGTTCGCCACGGAGAAGGACGCGGACAACATACGCGAGGCGATCGAACGGTACGAAATTGAGCATCCTGTGGTCGTGGATTCGGATTTGGCCGTGTGGCGGCAGTTCAACGTTCACTCGTGGCCGACGCTGCTGTTGATCGATCCGCAGGGCAGAGTCATTTGGCGTCGCAACGGGGAAGTGACGGCGAAGGAAGTGGGCGAGGTGCTGAAGAAAGCCGCCGCGTTTTATCGCCGCAAGGGGCTTTTGGACGAGCGGCCCGTGCGGTTCGCCGCGCCGCGGGCGGCGGACACGCCGCTGCGATTTCCGGGCAAGGCGCTGGCCGACGAGCCGGGCGGGCGGCTGTTCGTGGCCGACAGCAACCATAACCGGATCGTGGTGGCGAAGTTCGATGGGACGTTGATCGACGTGATCGGTTCGGGACGAATCGGGCGGGCGGACGGCAAGTTCGCGGAGGCGGAGTTCAACAAGCCGCAGGGAATGGCCCTGGTCGGCGAGACGCTTTTTGTGGCCGACACGGAGAACCACCTGATCCGCAAAATCGACCTCGGTCGGGACGAAGTGTCCACCGTGGCGGGGACGGGCGTGCAGGACCGGGGGGCGGGACGAACTCGGCGATCGTCGAATCCGCGACGGACGGCGCTGAGCAGTCCGTGGGACCTCTGGGCACACGGCAAGTATCTTTATATTGCGATGGCCGGGCCTCACCAGATTTGGCGCATGGATCTGTCGGGCGAGACGATCGGGCCTTATGCGGGTAATGGGCGCGAGGATATTGTGGACGGGCTGCTACTGCCCCGGCAACCGGGGGCCGAGGGGTATTCGAGTTTCGCGCAGCCGAGCGGGCTGGCTTCGGACGGCACGTGGCTGTTCGTGGCGGATAGCGAGGGGAGCTCGATCCGGGCCGTGCCGTTGGCCGGGCGAGGCGAGGTGCGGACGGTGGTTGGAACTTCGGGTCTGGCTAAGGAGATGCGGTTGTTTACGTTCGGCGACGTGGACGGGCCGGCGGCGCGGGCACGGCTGCAACATCCGCTGGGCGTGGTTTTCTATCGCGGGCAGATTTACGTGGCCGACACGTACAACAACAAGGTGCGGCGGGTCGATCCCGAGACGGGCGCGGTTGAGACGGTCG
>DATECS010000023.1:0-2483 GCA_035286785.1 Thermoguttaceae bacterium
CTGGCCAAGATGACCGTCAACCCGGCCCGCGTGCTGGGCATCCCCAAAGGCACCCTGGCCCTCGGCGCCGACGCCGATGTGACCGTGATCGACCCCAAGGCCCGCTGGACGGTCGATCCGGCCGAATTCCGCTCGAAGAGCACCAACACCCCTTTCGCCGGCTGGGAGTTCAAAGGCCGCGCCGACGTGGTCCTGGTCGGCGGCCGCGTGAAAGTGAGAAGGTAGTTGAGGGTTGAGGGTTGAGGGAAAGGCGGACAGCGAAAAGCGGAGGCTTGAATCGTCGGGAGTCCCGCTGGCCGCAGCCGGCGGGCTTGGCCTTCAACTCTCAACTGAATGGCACTGATATTTTCGTAAGTCGTATGTTGAATTGATCTTAACAAGAACGGCCTACCTTGCTTACAAGGGTGTTATCAACACACCCCAAGCAGCAAGGAGGCCGCCATGAGTGATTGTACCAGATGGTCGTTTCAGCGAAAGATCGATTGGTTCCGACGCCAGTTTGCTCAGCATGCCAGCCTGCCGTTTTCCGATGTATTGCCGGCTCAGGTAGTAACGTCGGCGTTGGAAACGCTGGGGATGCATTGCTACAACTCGCTTTACAATCCGGTCACGGTGTTGTGCTTGTTTCTCAGCCAAGTGATTCATCCCAACCCCACCTTGGCGACGACCGTGGAGAGTTTTCTCGCTTGGCGGTTGGGACAGGGAATGTCCCCCTGTTCGACCGACACCGGCGCCTATGCCCGCGCTCGGCAGCGTCTTCCCGAAGCCTTGCTGGCGATGCTGGTGCGACACACGGGATCTGCGGCGGATCGGGCGGGGCTCGCTCCGTGGCGTTGGCTGGGGAGAACCGTCAAGCTGTTCGATGGCTCGACAGTCTCGATGCCCGACACCCCGGAGAACCAAGCGGCCTATCCGCAGAGTCGCACCCAAGCCGTCGGCGTGGGCTTTCCGCTGGCACGCATTGGGGTGCTGTTTTCGTTGTCGGTGGGAACGGTGTTGAACTTGGGGATTCGCCGTTGGGCGGGCAAGCTTCAGAGCGAACTGGCGATGCTCCGCGATATGATGGCCGATCTCGACGCGGGCGACGTTATGCTTACCGATCGCTATCTTTGCTCCTACATGGAAATCGCTTTGCTGCGGCAGCAAGGCGTCGATTTCGTGGGACGAATGCACGCGAAACGGCACGTCGATTTTCGTCGCGGCAAGCAGCTCGGCCGCTACGATCATGTGGTCCGATGGAGCAAGCCCGCGCGGCCCGAATGGATGTCTTACGAACAATACGCCGCCATGCCCGCGACCCTTTCGATCCGCGAATTTCGTTACCGGATCGCCCGCCCTGGCTACCGCCCGCGAACGATCGTGGTGGCCACGACGCTGCTGAACAACGATCGGTACAGCACGGCGGACATCGCCGAGCTCTATCGTCTTCGCTGGGACGCCGAAATCAACCTCCGTTCGCTGAAGACCATGATGAACATGGACGTGCTTCGCTGCCAGTCTCCCGACATGGTTCGCAAGGAAATCTGGGCCCACCTGCTGGCGTACAATCTGATCCGAACCGTGATCGCGCAGGCGGCGGCCAAACACGGCAAACGTCCGCGGCAAATCAGCTTCACCCGTGCGATGCGGACGTTGGAGGCTTTCCGTTCCCCGCTCGCCTACACGCCGAGCCGAGAACTCACCGCGCTTTACGAACAGATGTTGCAGGCCATCGCGTCTCATGAAATCGCCAATCGTCCGAACCGCCTAGAACCGCGACAACGCAAACGCAGACCCAAACCCTACGATCTTATGACCAAACCACGACCACAAGCCCGAAAGCAAGAAGCCAAAACACGTTAAGGAAATATCAGTGCCATTCAACTCTCAACTCTCAACTCTCAACTCTGAACCTTCAACTCTCAACTCTCAACTCTCAACCATGTTGCTCATCGACGGCTACAACCTGCTCAACGCGGTGGGAATCGTCGGGCGCGGCCACGGCGGCAGCAGCCTCGAGCGGTCGCGGACGGCGCTGTTGAACTTTTTGGCCGAATCGCTCGGTGCGGACGAATCGGCGGGCACGACCGTGGTGTTCGACGCCAAGGAGGCCCCGCCTGGGCTGCCACGCGTGATCGAACACCGCGGCATGACGGTCCGCTTCGCCCCCCGCGACCAGGACGCCGACACGCTCGTCGAGGAGTTGATCCAGGCCGACACGGCGCCAAAACGGCTGACCGTCGTCTCCAGCGATCACCGCCTGCACCGGGCAGCCCGGCGGCGAAAAGCCCGCGCCGTCGACTCCGACCAGTGGTTCCGCGAGCTGATCGCCCTGCGGGCCGCTCGCCAGTCGGGTCCGGCCCCGACGGTCCGGCCGCAGGTGCCCCTTTCCGAGACCGAGATCCTTGGCTGGCTGGAGGAATTTGGCGGGCAGGACGCCTTGGAAAAGATGATTGCCGGCGGCACGGCCCTGCCGGATGAATCGCCCGCGGCGCCGAAAGACT
>DATECS010000024.1:0-10551 GCA_035286785.1 Thermoguttaceae bacterium
GGCGGCGCCTATTATCTCCGCAAGCCGTTCGATCCCCAGGTTCTGTTGGAGCTGGTCGACAAGGCCCTGTGGATGCCCCATCTGGTCCACAGCCACGAGCAGGCGGCCGCCGGCCGGTAACGCGTCAAACTATTCCTTCCCGCGCGGCTAGCCGGACCAATTCGACCACGCTGTGTACGCTCAGCTTGCGCATGAGCCGGCACTTGTGATTGTCGACCGTGCTCTCGGACAGGCTCATCCGTTCGGCGCACCGTTTCACGCTCAGTCCCTCGGTCAGGTGCAAGAGCACTTCCAGCTCGCGCGGCGTCAGTGTTTCCAGCGGAGAGCCCGGCGTCTTGGGCTCGAATTGGAGTCCCTCGGGCGTGCGGACCACGTACGGATCGGCCGCGGGACAAAAGGCCGGCTGTCCCGCGCTGACACGGAGCACGGCCACGATCAATTCGTCGAACGTCGCGTGCTTGGTCCAATAGCCGAATCCGCCCACGCGAAGCGTCCAACGGATTCGCGCGTGGTTTACCGCGTCGTCCAGAAACAGCACGCGGCACATCGAGGAGGACGCCAGGAGGAGCCGGGCCGTTTCGAACCCTCGATACGCAGGCATGGCGGCGTCCATGATCGCGACGTTGGGGCACAGGAGCTTGGCGATCCGCACCGCCTGCTCCGAGGTGGTCGCCACGCCGACTTCGGCCACCTCGGGCACGGCCCGAAACATCATGGCCAGACCCGTGCAACACAGCGCATGGTCGTCGACGACCAACAGCCGGAGGCCACCGAGCGTGGGAGGATGAGGTGCGGTCAGCTCCATGGCGAGGAGTTTATCGGGCACCCGTGACAACAGCCTGTCACCCTGCAACTGAATCCGTAGGAAAAACCGGTCGAAAAGCGTCACCGTCGGCGTCAAACGCATTGATTGGTGACGTGTGACATTCTTGTAGGGTGGGCATCGCCCACCGCAAGACGCCGTGCTTTGGTGGGCGATGCCCACCCTACTGCTGTGCCCTCGCCGCTTAAAAATCGAAAAATCTCAACCACCGAGAATACCCCACCCTGCGAGGGGCATGTCTTTCCTGCGCAACCCGGCGATCGGGCCGTTTGCTTGACATGCAAAATTTCGACGTTAGTCTAAAAGTATTCTGGGGTTAGAAGGATCTTCCGCAGTAGTGGCGCCCGGCTCCGGGACACGGCAGCGCCGCAGAAGAGGTTTCTCTCCTTGCCTGCACCGTTGGTGACCCCGGTCGGTTTGTCTTTCTATAGCCTCCATTGGGGAGCCAACCATGGCCAAACGTCCGGGTGATTGGACCCAAATACTCATCGCAAGCGGCGTGATCAGTTCCGACCAATTGGCCGAGGCGAAGGAGACGGCCTCCGAGTCGGGGATGAAGTTGGCCGACGCGCTCGCTCGGTCGGGCTATGCCACCGGCGAGGAAATCACCCGCGCCATGGCCCGGCAGTACGGCCTGGATTACGTCAATCTCTCCGAGGTCGCCATTCCTCCCTCCGTGGTCGAACTGGTGCCGGAGTCGGTGGCCCGTGAAAACGCGATCCTGCCGCTGTCCGAGCAGGACGGCGAGTTGACCGTCATCGTCAGCGATCCGCAGGATTTCGAGGTCATCGAGAAACTGCGGTTTATTCTCAACAAACAGATCGAAATCGCGTTGGCCCCGCGTGACAGCATTCTCGAGGCGGTCAACCGCTATTACGGTCAGACGGTCGGCGAGAGCGCCGACTCGATGCTCCAGGAATTCACCGACACGGCCATTGACTTCACCGAGACCGAGGACGAAGCGGCCGGCGGCGAAGAGCAGGTTGATGAAAGCAGCGCCCCGATCGTCCGGCTGGTCCACCTCATCATCAGCGAGGCCGTCCAACTCCGCGCCTCCGACATCCATATCGAGCCGTTTGAGGACCGAGTGCGTGTCCGCTATCGGATCGATGGGCGGCTGGTCGAACGGGACAGCCCCCCCAGACGGCTGCTCGGGGCCATCCTCTCCCGCATCAAGATTCTCTCCAAACTCGACATCGCCGAGCGACGCCGCACCCAGGACGGCCGAATCAAGGTGAACCTCGGCGAGAAGGAACTAGACCTTCGGGTGAGCGTCATACCCACCAATCATGGGCAGTCGGTTGTCATGCGGATCCTTGACAAGGACAGTATTAAGGTAGGGCTTCGCCAACTGGGGTTTTCCGACGAGGATTTCCAGAGATTCGAGAGCCTCATCCGCCGGCCTAACGGGATTATTCTGGTGACGGGTCCGACGGGGTCCGGAAAGACCACCTCTCTTTATGCCGCCCTGAACGCCCTGAACACGCCCGATCGCAAGATTATCACCGCCGAAGATCCGGTGGAATACTACCTGCCGGGCATCAATCAGGTGGAAGTGCGTCATGACATCGGCCTGGACTTTGCGCGGGTGATCCGTGCCATGCTCCGGCAGGCACCGAACATTGTGCTGGTGGGGGAGATGCGCGATCTTGAAACGGCGCAGATGGGAATTCAGGCATCTTTGACTGGACACTTAGTATTCAGTACACTACATACGAACGATGCGCCCGGTGCTATTACACGTCTAGTTGACATGGGGGTTGCCTCATACCTCGTGTCAAGCAGCATTATTGCCATTATGGCCCAGCGTCTCGTCCGCGTCGTTTGCCAGAAATGCAAGCAACCTTTTACCCCGTCGGAGTCAGTTTTGCGGGCTGCGGGCATCAGTCCGGAGATGGCTGCCAATGCCATGTTCTGCAAAGGCCGCGGTTGCGGAACCTGCGGCGGAAGCGGCTATCGCGGTCGATTGGCAATCTTCGAGCTTATGGTGATGTCGAGCAAAATCCGCGAGTTGGCCTTCAATTCCGCTCCCACGGCGGCAATCCGACAGGCTGCCATTAGTGAAGGAATGAAAACACTTTATGACGACGGCGTCAGAAAAGCGTGCCGGGGGGTGACCACCATCGAGGAAATCATGCGTGTCGCCAAGCTGGTGGGGGAATAGTGACGACCTCGACCCATGGACGCAGCCGGTTCACACACGCCACTTCTCGGAACAGCGGACCGTGACCGACTTTGAACCGCAGAGCAGGCGACGCTTTATTGGACCGATCAAAGGACGTTGCCCAACGTGGGACTGGAACGAATGCCCCACGATAGGGTTAATAATAACTTACCATTAGATGTATCCCGTTTCGTCGCTCCGGCTTGAGACTAGGGCAACTGGTGCGAATAATTGTGGCGCAGCGGAGACATGTCCGGGCCCAGTGGCCCACGTGGACGCTCCGCTCGGCTGGGTGTTTGGGTGATCTGTATTACATAGGCAATATTAGCCCCCATCGTTCACGGAACCGGTGGTTCCTCCGAGCAACCGCGGCCGAGCGCGCCCACAAGAACGTGTCTCCCTGTAGAGTGGATTTTCATGGGTACCATTCTTATTGACAAGTTGCTGCACACGGTAGTCAGCCGCAAGGCCAGCGACTTGCATCTTTCCGTGGGAGCGCCCCCGGTGGTCCGCGTCGACGGTCGCTTGATGCGGTTGGAGACCAAGGAACTCGGCGCCGACGACACCGTGGCGCTGATGAAAAGCATCACGCCCGAGCGGTGCCAGCAGGAACTCCAGGAGGTCGGCGGCACCGACTTCGGTTTCGCCTTCGGCGACATCGCCCGATTCCGCGTTTCGGTCTTCAAGCAACGCGGCTACGTCGGTCTCGTGTTGCGTCAATTGCCCAACCGGCTGATGGATTTCCGCGAGATGGGCACGCCGCCCGCCCTGGAGCGGCTCATCATGCGTCCGCGAGGACTGATTCTGGTCACGGGCCCGACGGGTTCCGGCAAGACCACGACGCTGGCGGCGGCGGTCGACTACATCAACCACAAAACCGACCGGCACATCATCACGATCGAAGACCCGATTGAATTTTTCCACCACCATGACAAGTGCTTGATCAACCAGCGCGAATTGAACGTCGACGTGCCCAGTTTCGCCGAGGCCATTCGCCGCGCGTTGCGTCAGGATCCCGACGTCATCATGGTGGGTGAAATGCGAGACTTGGAGACGATCGAGGCGGCCATTACGGCGGCCGAAACGGGCCACATCGTGTTCGGCACGCTGCACACGACCGGCGCCCAAGGCACCGTGAACCGCATCATCGACGTCTTCCCCACGAACCAGCAGGAGCAGATCCGCACGCAGTTGTCGGTGGCCATGATCGGCGTCGTTTCCCAGACGCTGCTACCCCGGATCGGCGGCGGACGCATCGCGGCCTATGAAATGCTCGTCGTCACCCCCGCCATCGCCAACCTGATCCGCGAAAATAAGACGTTCCGCATCACGTCGGCGATCCAGACGGGCACGAAGATGGGCATGCAATTGTTGGACGACCACATGTTCCAGATCTGGCAGCAGGGCGTCGTCGTGAAGGAGGAAATCCTCGCCAAGGCCAACATGCCCGAGGCGCTGGCCGCCAAAATCGCCCGGGCCGAACGGGGCCTCTTCGAGGATGAAGGCGAGGCGGGCGACCGGCTGCGAGGACCGGACGGACCGAAGAGGGGAGATGAGTAGTCGGAGTTCCAAGGGGTTTCATCGGTTGCGGTAAAAAACAACGGTAAGAAGATGGCGATTCGGCGCATCGGTCAAGTCCTGGTCGACCTCGGGTTCATCAACGAGGACCAACTGCAAACCCTGCTTGACGAGCAGCGGCAGCGGCCCGGCGAATTGCTTGGGCAAATCGCCATCGACATGCGGCTGATCAACGACGATCAGTTGGCCCAGGCGCTGGCCGAGCAATTGAATCTCCAGGTGGTGAATCTGGCCGACGTCACGGTCCCGCCCGAGGTGCTTGGCCAGGTGACCGAGTCGATGGCCCAGCTTTATCGCATCATCCCGATCAGCTTCCGCGACAACGTGCTGACGGTGGCGATGTGCGATCCACAGAAGCTGTCCGTGCTCGACGAGTTGCGGAGCTTCCTCGGCTACGAAATCCGCTCGGTCGTGGCCACCGAGAAGGACGTGCTGAAGGCGCTGGAGCGTTACTACTCGGTGGGCGGCGAGAGCGTCGAGTCGCTCATTTCCGACATGGAAGGCGACGAAGCGCTCAACCGCGCGGCAAAGAGCATGGAGCGCGGCGGCCCGCTCGACCTGACCAGCGTCGAGGCGCTGGCCGACAGCGCGCCGGTGCGCAAGCTTTTGAACATGGTCTTCCTGCTGGCCATCAAGGACCACGCGAGCGACTTGCACTTCGAGCCGTTCGAGAACGAGTTCAAAATCCGCATCCGGGCCGACGGCGTCTTGTACGAAATGGTGCCTCCGCCGCGTCATCTGGCCGTGGCCATTACCACGCGCATCAAGGTGATGGCCGATCTCGACATCGCCGAGCGCCGCCTCCCGCAGGACGGACGCATCCAGCTGAGCGTGGGCGGCCACCCGGTCGACATGCGGGTGAGCGTGCTGCCCACCATGTTCGGCGAGAGCGTCGTGTTGCGCATCCTCGACCGGTCGGTGGTCATGCTCGACCTCGACGTGGTGGGGTTGGACCCGACGATGCTGGCCAGTTTTCGCCGATTGATTCGCAAGCCCAACGGCATCGTGCTGGTCACGGGTCCGACGGGCTGCGGCAAGACGACCACGCTCTACGGCGCCTTGAACGAATTGAACGAAATCACCGACAAGCTGATCACCACGGAGGACCCGGTCGAGTACGACCTGGACGGCGTGATCCAGATTCCGATCGACGAAGCGATCGGCAACACGTTCGCCCAGTGCCTTCGGAGCATCCTGCGGCAGGATCCGGACCGGATCCTGGTGGGCGAGATCCGCGACCTCGAAACGGCCGAAATCGCGGTGCAGGCCTCGCTCACGGGCCACATGGTTTTCAGCACGCTGCACACGAACGACGCGCCGAGCACGGTGACCCGGCTGCGCGACATGGGGGTGCCGCCGTTTTTGTTGACGGCCACGCTCGAAGCGGTGCTTGCCCAGCGGTTGATCCGCAAGATCTGCCCCTCGTGCCGCGAGGAAACCATGCCGCCGATGGAAAAACTGGCCGAGCTGGCGCTGAAGCCCGACGACCTCCTCGAGAAGACCATCTATCGCGGCGCCGGCTGCGAAAGCTGCAATAACACGGGCTTCAAGGGTCGCACGGGCCTGTTCGAGCTCATGGAAATCAACGACGCCATGCGTGAAGTGATCAACGACGGCGGATCGACCCAAAAACTCCGCGCCTGCGCCCTGCAAAGCGGCATGCAGCCGCTGCGCGAGTCGGGACTCGAAAAGCTGTTTTCGGGCATTACCAATATCGACGAAGTCATCCGCGAGACCATTCTCGAAGAAGGCTAAAACCACCACGGAGGCACGGAGCTACGTAGGTCAGGCTGTGCCTGACAAAAAGGTGGTTGCGAAATTCGACAACTTCGTTATTTGTCAGGCACAGCCTGACCTACGTGCCGCGTGAAAGGAAAAGGAGAAAGCCATGCCGACATTTCAATTCGAGGCCATGGACTCCACGGGCAATGAGATCAAGGACGTGATCGATGCCCCAACGGAGGAAGAAGCGCAAGCGACCATACGGCAGATGGGATACTTCGTCACGAAGATCTCCGTCAAGAAAAGCCGCAAGACCGAAGCCGAAAAACAGGCGGCCAAAAAACGCGGGAAGTCGTTCGCCATCGGCGGCGTCAAACTCAAGACGCTGACCACGTTCACCCGCCAACTTTCCATCCTCCAGGACGCCGGCCTGCCGATTCTCCGCAGCCTTCGCATCCTCGAGGCCCAGTCCAAGCCCGGCGCACTGAAAAACAGCCTCATCGACGTCTGCGATGAAATCGAGGCCGGATCGACCCTCTCCGAGGCCATGGCCAAATCGCCCAAGGCCTTCAACCGTCTCTACGTCAACATGGTCAAGGCCGGCGAGGCCGGCGGCGCCTTGGAAATCATTCTCCGGCGTCTGGCCGAGTTTCAGGAACGGGCCGAAGCCCTGCGGCGCAAGGTCCGCGGCGCGCTGATTTACCCGATCTGCATCATCGGCTTCGCCATCGGCATCTTGACGTTCATCATGATCTGGATCGTGCCGAAGTTCACCGAAATATTCAACGACTTCGAAGCCAAGCTCCCCTTCATGACCGAGCTGCTGGTGCAGATCTCAAACGGCATGTACACCTACTTCTATCTTATCCCAGGCATCCCTCTTTCGATCTGGATGATGGTCAAACTCATCCGCAAGTTCGCCGCCGGGCGGCGAGGCTGGGACCTGTTCATCCTCAAGATGCCCATTTTTGGCCAGATCGTCGAGAAGAACATCGTCGCCCGAACCACGCGAACCCTGGGCACCCTGGTCTCCAGCGGCGTGCCGATTCTCGAGTCGCTCCACATCACCCAGGAAACGTCGAACAACGCCATTTTTGAGAACCTCTATCACAAGGTCTATGATTCGATCCGCGAAGGCGACACCATCGCGGCCCCGTTGAAGGAGCACAGCAAACCGCCCTTCGACCCGATCGCCATGTTCTTCTGGATGTTCTTCATCGCGGGCCCCATCGGCTTATTGCTTTACGTGACCCGAATGAACAAACCGATTATCGACGACATGGTCGTCAACATGGTCGACGTGGGCGAAGAGACGGGCGAACTCGACACCATGCTCTACAAGGTGGCCGACACCTACGACGACGAAGTGGCCGTGTTGACCGACAGCCTCATGAGCATGATGGAACCGTTGTTGATCATCGTTTTGGGCGGCATGGTGGGATTCATCGTCATCTCGCTGTTCCTGCCGCTCATCGGACTGATCGAGCACTTGGCAAAGTAGGGGACGGGGGGCGAGGGGCGCGAAGGGCATGGGTCTGGCGGCGGCGGTCGATTGCGGACCGAGGAGGAGAAACGATGATAAATAGCAGACAGCAGGCAGCAGGCAGCAGGCAGTTGGCCGGGGACTGTCCCAATTTTCGTCTCCGCGAAAATGGGACTGTCCCCTTTGCCTGCGACGCCTTCGCGTCTTCGCGTCTTCGCGTCTTCGCGTTAAAAAGACGCGCCTTCACGCTTGTCGAACTGTTGGTGGTGATCGTCATCCTGGGCATTCTGGCCGGCCTGATCACCGCGGCGGCCATTCCGGCGGTCCGCGCCGCCAGGCGCACGACGATCCTCGGCGAAATCACCCAACTCAACATGGCGTTGGAACGCTACAAACAGGAACACGGCGAGTACCCGCCTGATTTTTGCGGTATCAACGTGCAGGACGTCAATGGAAACTATCCAGCGCGAGAGGCAATTCTCCGTCACCTCCGCAAGGCGTTTCGGCACTATCGACTGACGGGAGACGCCGCCGCCCGATGGACCCAATTCCGGCTGAACGTGAAACAGTGCAGCAGCGGCGACGCCACGCTGACCGATGCCGACTCCAACGACGGTATGGACGTCAACGACATGACGCCCGCCTCGGCGCTGACGTTCTGGCTCGTCGGCCCGACCGCTCCGCCCGGCTCCTCGACCAAGTTGATCCCCTTCAGCGCCGATTCGGCCAACCCGTTCGCCATCGGCGGCTCGCGGCTGGAACCGTTTTTTGCTTTCAACGAAGACCGCCTGGTCCGCCGCGAGAACGACGACCCTGATTGGCCGGACCGCTACGCCTATTACTACAAGCCGCCGCACGTCAAAGACCCCGCCGGCGGTCCCGACACGCCGCCATACGTCTACTTTCGGGCCAGAAACGATAAGTACGAGACCGTGCAACAGTTTGATTGGCCGTTGGACACGCCGACCACGCATTGCGTGCCGTACATAAAAACCACGATAACCACTGCCACGACAACCACGGACGTCTGGTTCAATCCCGACACAGCCCAGATCATCTGCTGCGGCCTCGACGGACTCTATTCGCCCGAAAACGGAGCGGCCGGCGGCCGGATCGGCAACCTCACTCCGGAAGAAGACGACAACCTGACCAATTTCTCGAAGGGCGAATTGGGCGACTGGAACGAGGAGAAGTAGCCATGACCCGACCCAATAGCCGCGTCAAAGCGGTCGGGTGGCACGTGGACTGGAACACCCACTCGGAAGCCCCACCCAACTCGGGCGCATGCTCGGGCGCCATGGCCGCGCAAGCGTGGCCATGTTCCACCGCCGACCAACATGTGAACTTCCACTCCCCGGATCGTCCACGCTCCTCGGACCGCGTGTACTCCTCGAACCGCGTGTACTCCTCGAACCGTACGCACTCCTTGAACCGCATGATCGGCCTATTCTCGGGCCGAAGGCCCGTGGTTCTCCCAGCCCAGGGCAACGCCCTGGGAAAACGGGTTGAGCCGTCGACCCTTCGGCCCAACGGGCCAAGGGTTCGAGCGAACGGTTGGGCCGTTGGCCCGAAAACCCGATTCGTGGTTGCATCATGTTCCCGGGGCGTTGCCCCGGGCTGGGCGAAGGCGGGCCCCTTCGGGGCACGTCGCGGCTTTACGCTCGTCGATCTGATGGTGGCCATCATGATTCTCGGGATCCTCGCGGCGATGGTCATGGGCGCCGTCGGCATGGCCCGCCAACAGGCCCACGCCGAAAGCACCCGCCGCACGATCGCCAAGCTGCACAATGTCCTCATGGCGAAGTACGACTCCTACCGCACGCGGCGCGTGCCGATGGACCTGAGGGCGTACGTCTGGGCACATGACTCGGGAAACACAGACCCGGCTTTCGCCAGCTATCCGAAATACTACAACACCGCCAGCACTGGTTGGCCGAATGAGCTTGCCCGGGCCCGGGTCAACGCCATCCGCGACCTGATGCGTCTGGAAATGCCCGACCGGTGGAGTGACGTCAAGCATGGGCCCCTGGTCCTCCAGGACGCGAAGGCAAACGCTGTGTGGCCTTCGTTGACGCAGCGTTACCTCCGTATCTACAACACGGCCCTTGCGGCGGCGGGCAATGATGAGACGAAGCTGTCCGACCATGCGGCGGCCGAGTGCCTCTATATGATCGTCATGGCGATTCCCGACGGGGCCGATCTGTTTCATGAGAGTGAAACAGGCGACTTCGACAATGACGGCCTGCCCGAGTTCATCGACGCCTGGGGCCGCCCGATCCGTTTTCTCCGTTGGCCGGCCGGATTCCTGGCCGCGAACCAAGCCGACACCGATCTTCAAGACGGAACGTCTTCCGACCCGTTCGACCCGATGAAAACACGCGCCGGCGACTACGCTCTGTTTCCCTTGCTCTACACCGCGGGCCCCGACGGTTTCTATGACATTGATATTGGTAAAAATGACGATACGACGGTCTATGCTTACAAGCTCGACAGCGAAGGAAACCTGGATCCCTACGTTGCTGATGGGCAAGGCTATCTGATAGGACAGCCGAGAAATGTCACGGATCCCAACGATCTCCGCCACTACGACAATATCCACAATCATCAAACTGAGAATTAAGAGAGTAAAGCAGAAAGCGTGAAGGGAGAAGCGGCGTAGCGACTGTGAACGCCACCACGGGGCTTGTCCCCGTGGGGCGATGTTTGGCAACTACAAGTCCTTGCGCCATAACATTTTTCATTTTCTCTCCGCCGCCGCCCGGCCCGCCGGGCCGGGCGGCG
>DATECS010000025.1:0-20497 GCA_035286785.1 Thermoguttaceae bacterium
GCGCGAGGTCCGCAAGCTGCTGGCCGAAAAGGGTTGGGATCGCGTGGTCGCGTTCCAGACACGCAACCCCTTGCACCGGGCCCATGAATACGCCCTGGTCTATGGGCTGGAGACGCTCTTGCGCGCCGGGCACAACGCGGGCGCGTGCCTCAACCCGTTGATCGGCGAGACCAAGGGCGACGACGTGCAGGCCGACGTGCGGATGCACACCTACGAGACGCTGATCACGGACCGCGCGCTGGGCTCGGGCGACAGCGACGCGGCGCTGTGGGGACCGCGCGGCGAGGCCGTGCCCGACCGGGTGATCCTCCTTGGCTTGGACATCAAAATGTTCTACGGCGGGCCGGCGGAGGCGGTGATGCATGCCATTTATCGCCAGAACTTCGGTTTCTCCGACATCATCATCGGACGCAAGCACGCCGACGCCCCGTATCACGACGGCACGGCGATCTGGGGCGATTTCGACGCCCAGGATGTTTTTGACCATCTGGGTGGGCACCTGGCCATTAAACCGCTTCGGGTCGGGTTCGCCGCGTATTACGAATCGATGGGCCGCGTCGATCTGATGGAGAACCATCCGGACGAGAAGCCTGTCTTTATTTCGGGCAAGCAAGTTCGGGCCACCCTCGTGTCCGGCCAACAGGTGGACCCGCGGATCATGCGGCCCAGCACGTCGAAAATCCTCGCCGAAGCCATGGCCGGCAAGGCGTGAGTTTGAAACCGCGGATGAACGCGGATCCGTAGGCCGGGTCGTGACCCGGCATGAACCGGGGATTGAACGCCGGGTCACGACCCGGCCTACATCCGTGGTATAGAAAGAGCGTCGGAGTGGAAAATGAAGCAGCGACGGATTCTTGTCACCAGCGCGTTGCCTTATGCCAACGGCCACATTCATATCGGCCATCTGGTCGAGTACTTGCAGACCGACATGTGGGTGCGGTTTCAGAAGCTTCGCGGCCATCGGTGCATTTACCTTTGCGCCGACGACACTCACGGCACGGCCATTATGATGAGCGCGGCCCAGCAGGGGACGAGCGAGGCGGCATTCATTGCCCGGATGCGGGAGGCCCACGTCCGTGACTTCGCTGGTTTTCATATCGAGTTCGACCACTACGGCAGCACGAACAGTCCGGAGAACCGCGCGCAATGCGCGGAGATTTGGGCCGCGATTCGGAAGGCGGGCCTCGTGGTCGAGAAGGAAGTGACCCAACTGTACGACGCCCAGGCCGGCACGTTTCTGGCCGACCGGCAGGTGAAGGGCACGTGTCCCCAGTGCCGCGCGCCGGGCCAATACGGTGACAATTGCGACAAGTGCGGCGCGACCTACGGCCCGAGCGACTTGATCGATCCGGTGAGCGCGTTCACCGGCGCGACGCCCGAGGTCCGAAGCGCCCGACATCTGTTCATCCAGATCGAGCGGCTCCACGAATTCCTGGCCGAGTGGACGCAGTCGGGCGACCATCTCCAGACGGAGGTGGCCAACTATTTGGCGGGCCACTTCCTGCACGAACCGCTGAGGGACTGGGACATTTCGCGGCCGGCGCCCTACTTCGGGTTCGAGATTCCCGACTCGCCGGGCAACTACTGGTACGTCTGGTTCGACGCGCCGATCGGCTACATGGCCTCGACCCGGCAGTGGTGCGACCGACACGGAGAGAAGTTCGACGATTGGTGGCGCGACGAGCGGACCGAAATCCATCATTTCATCGGCAAGGACATCACCTATTTCCACACGCTCTTCTGGCCGGCCATGTTGAAGACGGCCGGGTTCACGCTGCCGACGAAGGTCCACATCCACGGATTTCTGACCGTCGGCGGCGAGAAGATGTCGAAGAGCAAGGGCACCTTCATTCGCGCGGCGACCTATTTGGAACATCTCGATCCGTCGTACCTGCGCTATTACTACGCCTCGAAGCTCGGCCCCCGGGTGGACGATCTCGATCTGAACCTCGACGAGTTTCTCACGAAGGTCAACTCCGATCTGGTGGGCAAGGTGGTCAATCTGGCCAGCCGCACGGCGAAGTTCGTCGAAAAAACGGGTTTGTCCGGCACCTATCCCGACGACGGCGGGCTGTTTCGCCAGGCGGCTGACGAGGGCCGCGCGATCGCCGAGTCGTACGAACAGGGCGACACCAACCGCGCCATGCGCCAGATCATGGCCATTGCCGATCGAGCCAACCAGTTCATCGAGCACGCCCAGCCGTGGACGCTGGCCAAGGATCCGGCCAAGGCCCGGCAGTTGCAGGACATTTGCACGATTGGGTTGAACCTCTTTCGGCAGATCGCCGTATACATGGCGCCCGTGCTGCCGCGATTGGCCCAACAGACGGGCGAACTGCTCGGCCGGCCGATCCAGCACTGGGACGAGTCGCGGACGCCGCTGGTGGGCACGGCGGTCAACAAGTTTACGCACATGATGACCCGAGTGGATAAGAAACAGGTGGATGCTATGATCGAAGCGAGTCGAGAATCGCAGGCCGAAGTCGCGCCGAGTACGGCTGGAGAGAGTGCCTTATCGGGCGACAGTCCCCAGCCGCTGGCCGACGAACCGTTGGCCGACGTTTGTTCGTATGACGATTTTCTGAAGGTCGATTTGCGGGTCGCGCGAGTCGTCGAGGCCGAGCACGTGCCCGGCGCCGACAAGCTGCTGCACCTGACGTTGAGCCTCGGCGGCGACAAGCGGCTGAACGTCTTCGCGGGCATCAAGGCGGCCTATGAGCCCGAGAAACTGGTCGGCCGGTTGGTGCTGTGCGTGGCCAATCTGGCGCCGCGCAAGATGAAGTTCGGCGTGAGCGAAGGCATGATCCTGGCCTCGGGGAGCGGCGGCAAGGATATTTATTTGTTTTCGCCCGACGAAGGGGCGCAGCCGGGCCAGCGGGTGCATTGAGAATGTTATGAAAATCCGAGCCGCGACCGTGAGGGAGCGGTGACACACCCTGCGAGCCACCACCGCTCCCTTACGGTCGCGGCTCGGTTCATTATGGAGAACCTCCCTTCGTGAACTCGGCCTTTCGGATACTCGTGTTTCTATCGGTCGTTCTCGCGTCCGCTTACGCGGCGGCCGAGTCGCGGGTCGTGCTGCGTCAGGCCCAGGGCGACAAGACGCTCGCGCCGCGATTTTATCACGTCACCCCAGAAGCCTTGCCAGCGGCCACGGCCTGGTTTCCCACGCAAGGCGACTCCTTCGAACTGTTGCCGAATGGGTTCCGCGACCGATTCGGCTGGTCGTTCGTGCCGCCGCGGCCGGTCGTCGTTTATGACTACGCCGAAGTGCCCGTCGCGCTCCGCGAGGCGTTGTCGCTGGCCGTTCGCACGGTCGCCGCGTCGGAACTGATGGGCAAGCCCTACGACAAAACTCGCGTGAAAAAGAAGGAAGAGTACGTCAAGATCCCCGCGCCGACGATCAAGAACCTTGGCCGCACGAAACGACGCCGCGTGCTGGCCACGGAGGAGGAGTATCGCGTCCAGGCCGTGTTGGACGGCGAGCCCGAGATCGCCGTCGCGCACATGCCTTTTCTCAAAGAGCGCAACCGGCAGGGGCGGGGGCTGATCATGCTGGTCGTCGACGCCCGTCTGCCGACGCGCGGCCGCGCGTGGTACAAGGTGCCCAAGGTGCTCGACGTTTCGACCGGCTATCACGCGATCATGGCGATTCGCGCGGTGGCCGAGGTGCGGGTCGAACGCACCGGCGACGAGCTTCGGTTGGCCACGCCCGAGGTTTTGCGGCTCGACGTGCGGCTCGAAAAACTCGAACTGTCGAACGACCTGCTCGACGCGGCGCGGCGGCAAGTTCGCCATTTTTTGAACGAAGAAGCGAAGCGCAAACACGACCGCATTCGCGCCCAGGCCAACAAGGCGATCGCCAAGGCGGTGGACGACCAGAAGTTTCGCGTGCCGATGCTGCGGTGGCTCGTGCCGTTGTGAACCAAACCGCGTGCTCTTCTCACCACGGAGACTCGGAGAGCATGGAAGTTATGATTGCCTGGCACCCGGCTTCTAAACCTCCGACATGGCCACGCAAGCGAGGCCATGCCACCTAACGAACCACCTCTCCGTGCCCTCCGTGTCTCCGTGGTCTGTCTAGCGTCCGCGGCTCGGCTTGGCCGATTCGTTCAGGTGCGAGTCGATCCACTGTTCCAACTCGCTCCAATCGACCGGGGGCAGGGCGCTCAGATCGGGCCGCAATCGGGCCGCCTCCTTGATGTAGACGTGCGTGATTTCGTCGGCCGCTTTTTCCGTGTTCCAGTGGACCAGGACGCGAATGCACCGCAACAGCGAACCCGGCACGCCGATCTCGTAGCTGCACATCAGGGCCGTGTTCATCCAGCCCAACTGGCGCGCGGCCAGGGCGGGGAACTCGGCGTCGAGGTCGCGCGTCACGGTGAAGATCGCGCTGGCCACGTCGCCCGGCTCGATCCCGTTCTGGCGGATCAGCAGGGCCAAGAGTTGCCGGGCCGCGCGAAGGATGTCCTCGCTTGTGTTTGAATCGGCCGTGGTCGCGCCGCGCACCCCGCGGCAGAGTTTCACGCCGGACGCCATGATGTTTCTCCCGATACGGGTCGTTTCCAAGAGGCGATGGCCCCCGACCAGTTTACCCGGTCGAGCCGTGGCGTGCCAGCCCGCCAATTTATTTACCACGGAGGCACGGAGGACACGTAGACGGAGAACATGTCATTCGTCCAAACTGAACGGCGAGACGCCTTCTTCCGCCGGTTCGCGGAGCGGTTTGCCGCCGGCGCGGATCATGGCGTGGCCGCAGGCTCGCAGCACGTGAAGGCTCGCCGTCAAAACGACCGCTAGTCCGGCGAAGTGAAGGAAAATAGCCGCGACCGCTTCGCCCGGCATGCGATTGCCGCCGGTCGCTAGGGTGATGAACAAGAAGACGAACACGGTCAAGGCCGACACGCCCAGCCAAGCGCCGATCATGGCGAAGCAGCCGAGGGCCTTGTCCCGCGCGAGGAAACAGGCCCGCAACGCAGGCCCGGCCCAGACGGCGCAGTAGAGAAGGAACAGTCCACACATGGATGCCACGCCGGCCCACAATTCCGCTTGGGCCTCGGCGGGGCGCATTCGGGATGGCGCAAGGGCCGGGCTTGCCAACTGAACCAGCGACAACGCCACGCCCAGCATAAGCATGAGACCCAAAATGTGCGCCAAGCCGAACTGGCGCGTCTTGATCGCCGAGTGTTGTTCGACTTCATCGATCGGCACGATCCGCCAACCGCTGATGACCCGTCGAAACCAGAGCGGCGTCTGCGTGAGTAGGAAGATCAGCGGGATCAGCAGCAAACTGGCCGCCATGCTCGCCATGTCGCGCGGAGGGGGTAAGTTTCCGACGGCAGCGAATATCCCGAAGATGACGGAAAAGTACAACCCCAGCACCGTGAGCAATATCAGCCCCCAGCGGTTCCACAGGCGAAACGGCCCCAGCGCGGCCCAAATGGCCAGAAACGTTCCCTGGCCGGCCAATGCTCCGCTAAACAAGGTGGCAAAGACCCACGGATCGTGACCTGCCGTGTTTACCAAGAGCACGGGCCCCAGAAAATCGACGAACCCATAAAACAGAAGGAGAACCATGAACCGCCCGCGCGGAAGCGGCTCGGCCGCCCGCGGCGCCGGCACGGTGCGCGACAAGACCGTTTCGCAAACCGTCTCGTCGTTCGGCGACTCCTCGGGCCGAGGTGGCGATGGTTCCATCAAGATGCCTCCAGGGTCTTGGCTTACGTATTCCTCACTCTCCGCGTGAGGTCGGGTATCAATGCGCGACGTAGTACATGGTTCTTACCTACCCTCGCGCGGAGCGCGAGGAATACGTTGGTGCGTCCAGACGCACCCTACAATCTACAATCCATGACGGCGTCCTACCGCACGGGCGTCAACTTGACATTGCGGAACTGAATCGGCGCCCCTTCCGATTGCAGGGCGATGCCCCCTTGGGTCGCGTTGACGTTCGTGGCCCGGTTGACGAGCGTGCCGTTGACCTTCACGGTGATCGTGTCGCCGCGACAGATGACTTCCATGTGGTTCCATTCGCCGGTCGGCTTCTCGGAGTCGTCAGTCAGATTTTTATAAATGCGGCCTTCTTCTTTCCGTTGTGCTTCGTTTTCGACGTCCAGTTCGGTGCCCCCGATGTCGATCAGGTCGCCCGCGTTGCCCGCCATGAGCTGGACTTCGACCGACTTGCACCAGATGCCGCGAGCTCTGGGCGTGGAGCAGTGGACCAAAAGCCCGCTGTTGCCCGGCGTCCCGCCCGACCATCGCCAGTCGAGTTCGATCTTATAGTCCTTGAAGTCCTTCTTCGTCGTAACGATATATCCGATCGGCTCTCCCTTGCACGAAAGCACCCCGTCCTCGACCGACCAAACTTCTTCCATTTTCACGCCCGGCTTATTCAGGTCGTACGACCAGCCGGCGAGGTCTTTGCCGTTGAACAACATGACGGATTGGTCATTCTTGTTCGTCGCTTCCGCGCCGCGGCAAGCAATCAACGGACCGGCGGTCAGCATTACCATCATGTTGAGAAGAAGAATTCGTCGCATGGCAAATCTCATTGGTGATGGGATTGTAAAATGGGTACGTTTGGGCGCACCGATGTACTCCTCACGCTCCGCGTGAGGTCTCTATAAAAATTGCATTGGGACTACCCTCACGCGGAGCGTGAGGAATACGTCGCTCACGCATGATTCGGCGTCGGCGGGCGGTAATGACGCATGTCGATCGCGCGGAACCACTCGATCGTCCTCTGCAACCCTTCGCCGAGCGGCACCGTCGGTCCCCAGCCCAGCCGCGTGCGGGCCAGCGTGATGTCCGGCTGGCGCTGCGTCGGATCGTCGGCCGGCAACGGACGATAGACCAGCTTCGATTTCGAGCCCGTCAGCTCCATCACCAACTCGGCCAATTCGAGCATCGAGAACTCGCCCGGGTTGCCGAGATTGACCGGCCCGATGAATTCGTCCGGCCCGTTCATCATGCGGATCATGCCTTCGATCAGATCGTCGCGGTAGCAGAACGAACGGGTCTGCTGCCCGTCGCCGAAAATCGTGACGTCTTGTCCGGCCAGCGCCTGGCAAATAAAATTCGACACGACCCGGCCGTCGAACGGATGCATTCGCGGCCCGTAGGTGTTGAAGATCCGCACGATGCGGATGTTCACGCCGTTCGTGCGGTGATAGTCCATGAACAGCGTCTCAGCGGCCCGTTTGCCCTCGTCGTAGCATGCACGGGGCCCGAGCGTGTTGACCGCCCCGCGATAGGTCTCGGGCTGGGGATGCACCTCGGGATCGCCGTACACTTCGCTGGTCGAGGCTTGGAGTACCTTAGCCCTGCACCGCCGCGCCATGCCCAGCACGTTGATCGCCCCGAGCACGGACGTCTTGAGCGTCTTGATCGGGTTGTACTGATAATGGCCCGGGGCGGCGGGACACGCCAGGTTATAGATCTCGTCCACTTCGAGCAGAACGGGCATCGTGACGTCGTGGCGGATCAACTCGAAATTGGGCCGATTGAGTAGATGCGCGATATTCGACTTCTGGCTCGTGAAGAAATTGTCGAGGCAAATGACGTCGTGCCCCTCGTCGACGAGCCGCTCGCACAGGTGCGACCCCAAAAACCCGGCCCCCCCGGTGACCAGAATCCGTTTCAACGTGGACACGGCAACTCCTTTCGTTTTTAGAATCGCGGATGCGGGCTCCTTCGCGTTTCTGGAAATCTACGATGGATCTAGTGTTTCTTTCGTAGTGCTTTGTTTTGGGGGAAGCAAATTTGGTGGCCGAGACACAACCTCATGTCCGGATTCCCGCTCGATACGACGCAAATCCTCGCAGATTCGCTTCAGATCGCCGCCGAACTTCCGCGTGTGTTCCATGCGATGACGCCGCACTTCTTCGACAATTGGATCGATCATTGTAGATTGTCTCCGGCGTAAACCGGTGTCCGCCCCCGCCGGCCTTGTGCCGGTGGAACGTGGTTTGGCAACTATCAGCCGACGGACGCTTATCCTGCGCTCTTTTTTCTGCCGCCAGCCCGCCCCGCGGGGCGGGCTGGCGGCAGAAAAAAGATTTCATCAAGATGCACCGTGGGTAGTTTCCAAACCGTACTCCACCGGCACGAGGCCGGTGGGGATGTTGCTATCCAGAATCTTACAAAATCTTGTGCGAACAATCCCGTAGGCTTCCGCCTGCGGCTACCAACCTCTAATCCCTAATCCCCAATCCCTCTTCTCACTCCCGAATCAACTCCGCCACGCTCATTCCCGCCGGGATCATCGGCATCACGTGCTCCTGATACGGCACCTGTACGTCCAACAGGAACGACTTGGGCGAATCGACCATCTCGCGGATCGCGTCGGCCAGCTCCGACTTTTCCCAGACCCGTCGTGCGTCCCAATGAAATCCCTTGGCCACCTCGACGAAATTCGGATACCGATGCTCCGGGCCGATGCCGTTGCCTTGGCCGATCGCTTCGGGATCGTCGATCGGTCCCAGATACGTGTGCGCCCGATTGCCCGCGTTGAACCGGTCTTCCCACTGCACGACCATGCCCAAGTGCATGTTGTTCATCAACATGACTTTGACGGGCAGTTTTTCGCAATGGCTGGTGGCCATTTCCTGGATGTTCATCAGCAGGCTGCCGTCGCCGTCGATATCGACCACCAGCCGGTCGGGAAAAGCCGCCTTAGCGCCCAACGCGGCCGGCAGCCCGAATCCCATCGTGCCCAGCCCGCCGCTGGAGATCCACCGCCGCGGCCCGCGGAATTTGAAAAACTGGGCCGTCCACATCTGGTGCTGGCCCACGCCCGTGCAAATGATCGGGTCGCGGTCCTTGGTGATTTCCCAAAGCGTGCGCACGGCGTTCTGCACCAAAATGTTCGGCGAATCGTGGTCGAAGTCCAGCGGATCGTCCTTCTTCCACGCCGCGATCTTCTTGTGCCATGCACTTAGATCGGCGGCCGGCCCGACCGCCTTGAGCAGCCGCGTCAGAGCATACTTGATGTCGCTGGTGATCGCAATGTTTGTCGGCTTGAGTTTATTGATTTCCGACGGATCGACGTCGATATGCACGATTTTGCACCGTGGGGCGAACGTCTCAACATTGCCCGTCACCCGGTCGTCGAACCGCACGCCGAAGGCCAGCAGCAGATCGGCCTCGTTCACGGCGTAGTTGGCGTAGACGCTGCCGTGCATTCCCAACATGTCGAGCGACAGTTCGTCGTCGCCCGGGAATGCGCCTAGCCCAGTCAATGTCGTCGTCACGGGAATTCGCAACTTGCGGGCCAACCGAGTGAGTTCCTCGGCCGCATCGGCGGCGATCACCCCGCCGCCCGCGTAGATGACCGGCTGCCGCGCGTGGCGAATCGCCTCGGCCACCTCGGCAATCTGGTCGGTCCGCGAGAAAAGATCGTCCACCCGATAACCCGGCAAGTCCATCGCCACGTCATAGTCGGGCACGGTCTGCATCAACTGCACATTTTTGGGCAGATCGATCAGCACGGGCCCCTTGCGGCCCGTATTGGCGACGTGAAACGCCTCGCGCATCACCCGGGCCAGGTCGTTGACGTCCGTCACCAGATAGTGGTGCTTGGTCACGCTGCGGCAGACCTCGACGATGGGCGTTTCCTGAAAGGCGTCGGTGCCGATCACGGGCGTGCCGACCTGGCCGGTGATGGCCACCAGGGGGATGCTGTCCATCTTGGCGTCGGCGATCGGCGTGACGAGGTTCGTGGCCCCCGGTCCGCTGGTGACGATGCACACGCCCACCTTGCCGGTCGAACGGGCATAGGCCTGGGCGCCGAACCCGCATCCTTGCTCGTGGCGAGGCAGGATCACGCGGACCTTGTCGCGGTAACGGGTCAACGCCTGATGCAGCGGAATACACGCTCCGCCCGGATAAGCGAAAACGGTGTCCACGCCGTGGTTCAGCAAGCTCTGAACCACGATGTCGGCGCCGGAGGTCATTGGCGAGGTATTACGAACACGGGCAGCGGACGACACAAAAAACTCCTCAACCAGGATAACCAACGTCGGAAAACACACACTCAAGGATAGACCCTTCCGTCCCCCCGTGCAAGCCTTTCGGAGGGGGTCGGATACCGCCCGGTCCGCCGCCGAGGCTACATTCCACGGACAAAGACTCGCCCGCCCGTGCTCTGGTTCGCGCGACGCCGGCACCTATCCGAGCCGCGACCGTAAGGGAGCGGTTGAAGCTCTTGCCGCCCACCACCGCTCCCTGACGGTCGCGGCTCGGATTCACGTTGGCCGCCTTTCAAACACCCCAAGAAACGCCGGAGTGGCACGCTCCGGGCCCTCCCGGCGACGTGCCACTCCACGTGCTTTCCCACGTATTTCTCGATCAGTTCGACTCGCTCGAAGTACTCTGGTTTTGAGGGGTCGAGTTCTGGTTCTGATTGGTTAGATCCTCGTTTTGAGGATTCGTGTCTTGGGAGCCAGACGGGCCCGTGGTCGGGTTTTCCAGCCGCACCATGGTCCATTGCTCGGTCTTGCCGTTGCCCTGGTGGACCGTCACGCCTGCTTGCTCTTCGACGAAGCTGGTGAGGTTGGTCTCCATCACCTTTTGACGATTCGAACCCACGGTCCAAGCCGCGCGGCGTGTTTGCTTGTTGACCGCGCCCTGGATCGGCGAGGTCTGGTCCGACACCGCGTCATAATACGCTCCGCGAATGACCCCGTTCTTGTTCACCGCGAACTGGAACACCCGGTCGGGCGTCGTGTTGGCGTTCGGCGGCACGACGGCATACACGCCCAGCGGCAGCCAGTCGTTCGCGTTTTCAGTGGCGTTCGCGCCCTGCGTCGTTTCTTCCGACGTCGAATCGTTCGCGTCCTCGGGATACTCGGTGACGCTCTCGTCGGTCCCTTCGGCGACCGGCACGCCGTCGTCCGTGATGTAGTACGTGTTGTTCTCGTACACCGTGCCGTATTCCTGCGGATAGCTGCCCGACACGCCGACCCAACCGGCCAGCACGGGCCACGCGGCCACCGCCGCCCAGGCGTCGGCATGAGGATGGGTCATGTGCCAGGCGTTCGGATGCTGGGCATACCATTGCGGCGTGAACAGATGGTTGTAGCGGCCTCGCAGGTTGCCGCGCACTTGCGTGGTCTGCGGTTGCCACTGGCCGTGCGGAACGGCAAGATTCTGGCGCCACGGATTCGGATTCTGGCGCACCGTCGGATTGCCGCCGAGCGCCGGATTTTGAAGCGACCGAATCTGCTGGGCTTGAGGATTAACAAGCGTACCGGGTTGGTGCAGGCCGGGCGTCGGATGACCCAGGACCGGGCCCGCATGATTGCCGACAGCCGGTCCCCGATTGCCGGGTCCGGGTCCGCCGCGCCCTTGCGGCCCGCGCGCCGCGGCTTCATGAACACCCAACAGCGTCACGACCGCCACGACCAACGTGAGTCTGACATACCTCTTCATGGTAACTACTCCGAAAAGCGTGTTGAAAAACGAGTCTCAGTCCCTAGCACGCGAGCCCCTTCCCTGGCTCCAAACGCTGCCCCTGAATACAAAAGGGTAGCTCGCAAGAAGCCCCAGAGCCGGGAAAACACCACATCTTGACTGTCCCTAGGGGTGAGTTGAATCACCAGAACGACACCCCACCACGGAGTAGTGTCGTCAAATCTGCAAGTTGGAGTGGAGTGGTCTGCCTTGACGCAAAGATCATGCAATATGACCAGTGCATGACCTTTTGGCGGAAACACGTGATTCCGAAACACGAACGGCTCAATCGCAAGGAAGCCGATTGACTCGATGTTGCGTTTCTACCGCTCGTTGCCACTATTCCGCGTTGCCGCCACGCCTGAAAAACAATTCCGTTCCGCCCCTCTTCCCACGCCAAAAACAAAGGCCATCCTTGTGGATGGCCTTTCGTTCACGCGGCACGTAGCCGATTGGACCCGGTGAATTATCGCTTCCGTCGCCAAACCGCGATCAGGCTCATGCCCAAAAGCATGACGAGCGCGCTCGGCTCGGGAACGCACCAGGTATCGATGACCAACTGATCCACGTCGATCGTCCCATTGATGGTGAACCACTCATCAGGTGGATTGGGACGAATAAACCATTCGTAAACGCTTGTGGTCCAACCGTTTGCCTGGCTCACGTCCTCGACCAGCCGGAAATCACTCGCCGCCGGGTCGAAACTCCCGATGCTGAAGCCGGTAAAGGGATCCTGCGGACGCCACGTCAATTGGAGCCAAACCCACTTGTATTCGTTCGGTGGGTTGTGGTTGTCCACGACCGCCTCGATCGAGCCCGACAACGGCCAGATTCCCTGACGACCGGACACCGGATCGACATCGATCCAGTCGCCGAAAGGATAGACCCATAACCGCGTACTGGGCAAATAACCCGGCTGGACGTACGGTTCGCCGAAATTTCCCTCCACCAACGGACCGGGCCCCGTCGGTTTCAGCCCCTCATCAGGAAGTTGTCCCGTGACGGGAGTCCCGAAATTCCAGTACTGATACGTGGTGGACCATTCGCCTCGCCAGACCGGCGGGCGGATGTCGTCGGCCGCCGCCGGCATGCCCAGCCATGCGACGACGACCACAACGATCAAAATTGTCATATATTGCTTCATAGACGCAACCCCTCGAGGTAATGACACTGGTCTCGCGAAGTCCGCGAACGCCGCGGAACGTGGAACCAGAATGGAAAAGACAACCCCGCGCGGCTCCCGCGCCAAACGCGACCTACAGACGCCGCGTCTCTTCACGATGCATGCCTCAGCGGCCGAACTCGCTACGAGCGTCCGCCCATCCGTGGATGTGTCTATCGTGATGTGCCTTGCGGCACGTTGACCCGAGGCCTCGAACGAACCTGGTGGCACCCCGGAGAAATCAGGAAAGCCGACATCGCCGCCACCCCGGCGAACAATCCTCAAGGGTTCTTTCTAGCCGTCAAACCCGCTCTCTGTCAAGCGAATTGCTCGATTTTCGCATAGAGATGCCGCTCTTTCAACTGCGGCGGCGCACGATGGAAGTAAACCAATTAAATCGGGTGTCCCCAGCAAGTCGTATAATCAAGAGGATTAATCATCACCGCCCATTGCCTCGCGTCGCCGCCACCATCCGCACGTTGCCCGGTCCCAGTAGCTCGTCCACCCGCCGGCGCATCTCCGCGTTGATCTCCACCCCCTTCTTGCACCGGCACGTCACTTGCGTTCCGTCGGCCAGCGCCAGGTGCAAGTGCAACGGGCACGCACCGGGATAGCCCCGCAAAATCTCGTGAAGCTGCTCCAGCCCGCGTTGTCCATGCGCCTGCTCGATGATCCGCACGCGGATGCCCGACGTCAATCGCGACGGCGCGTCCTCCAACGGGATGAGATCGTTCACAATGAGATTGGCCTCTTCGCTGCCGGGCCGCTTGTCGACCGCCCCGCGAACAATCAAAATCGCGTCCGGCTGAATCAACGCGGCCAGCTCGGCGTACTGCTCGGGCCACGTGATGCAGCGGATCAGTCCCGCGTGGTCTTCGAGGTCGAACATCGCGTACTTGCTCGGCTTGCCCGGCTTCGGATTTTTCGTGTGGGCCAGCTTCAGCGAGCCGATCATGCCGCCGAGCGTCACTTCCGTCCGATGACGCAACGAGGCCGCCTGCGCGGTCGAGTGCGAGCAAAATTGGTCGAGCATTTCCTTGTACTCGGCCAGCGGGTGGCTCGTCAAATAAAACCCAAGCACCTCTTTTTCCTTGGCCAGTCGGTCGCGTTCGTTCCACTCGGCCACGTCGGGCAGACTGGACGCGGCGCCGCTTGATTCCTCCTCGCCCACGTCGCCAAAGAGGCTCTTCTGGCCGCGCCGCCGGTCGCTGGCCGCCGCCGCGCCCGATTGGATGGCCCGCTCGACCACCGCGAACCACTGGGCCCGCCGCGCGCCGAGCGAGTCGAACGCCCCGGCTTTGATCAGCGTTTCGATCGCCGTGCGGTTGACCGTGCCCGGGTCGAGCCGCTCGCAGAAGTCGAACAGACTACGATAAGGCCCGCCCTCTTTGCGCTGCCGTTCGATCGCCTCGGCCGCCCCGCCGCCGCAGCCCTTGATGGCCGACAACGCGAAAAGGATTTTCCCGTCGCGTACCCCGAAATCGACGCCCGACCGATTCACGTCGGGCGGCAGCACCTCGATGAGCATCCGCTGGCAGTCCTCCAGATGCTCGACCAGCGAGTCCTTCTTCTTGAAATTCCGTCCCGTGATGTCGCTCGACAACAACGCGGCCATGAACTCGATCGGATAATGGGCCTTCAGATAGGCCGTCATGTAGGCGATCAGGGCGTAGGCCGTCGAGTGGCTCTTGTTGAACCCGTAGCCGGCGAATTTTTCGACCAGCCCGAACAGCTCCTCGCCCTCGCGTTTCGACAGGCCGTTCGCCTGGACGCCTTCGACGAACTCCTCGCGGAACTTGGCGATCATGGCCCGTTTCTTCTTGCTGATCGCCTTGATGCACGTATAGGCGCTGGCCAGCTCGATTCCGCCCAGCCGGTTCAGCAGACGCATGACCTGTTCCTGATAGACCATCACCCCGTGGGTCTCTTCGAGGATGTCGCGCATCACCGGATGCGGATAGACGGCCTCCTGGCGGCCGTGCTTCACCTCGATGTAGTCCTCGACCATGCCGCCTTCCAACGGGCCAGGCCGATAGAGCGCGGCCGTCGCGATGATGTCGCGGAAATGGTCGGGCTTCATCCGCTGCAAGAGGTCGCGGATCCCGCCGCTTTCGAGCTGGAAAATGCCCTTCGTCTCGCCGCGGCAGAGCAACTCGAACGTCTCTTTATCGTCCAGCGGAAACTTGTACGGGTCCACCCGACGGCCGGTCGTCTGCTCGATCAGTTCGACTACCTTCGACAGGATCGTCAGGTTGCGCAGGCCCAGGAAGTCCATCTTCAACAGGCCGGCCGCTTCGACGTCGGCGTAGGCCCATTGCGTGACGACTTCCTCCTTGCCGCTGACGTGTTGCAAGGGCACGTAGTTGACCAGCGGCCGGTCGGCGATCACGACCGCGCAGGCGTGGGTGCCCACGTTCCGCGCCAGGCCCTCGATCTGCTTGGCCAAGTCGAGCAGCTCGCGCACCTCGACGTCGCTGTCGTAGGCCTTTCTCAGGTCGTCGCTCTTCTCCAGCGCCTTCGGCAGGGTGATCTTCAATTCCTCGGGCACCTTGGCCACGACCGAATCGACCCGCGCGATGGGCAACCCCAGCGCGCGGCCCGTGTCGCGCACGCTCGCCCGAGCCGCCAACGTGCCGAACGTGCCGATCTGCGCGACGTTTTCCGTGCCGTATTGCTTCTTGACGTAATGAAGCACCTCGGCCCGGCGCTCCTTCTCGAAGTCGATGTCGATGTCGGGCGCCTCGATCCGGCTCTCGTCCAGAAACCGCTCGAAAAGCAGATCGTACTGCAACGGGCACACGTGGCTCAGATACAAGCCGTAGCACACGAGCGACCCCACGCCGGAGCCGCGCGCCGTGGCCGCGATGCCGGCCGATCGGGCGAACCGCACCACGTCCCAGACGATCAAGAAGTAATTCGGGAAGCCCAGCTTGTTGATCACCCGCAACTCGCGTTCCAGCCGCGCGACGACTTCCTCCGAAAGCTCGCCGCCCGCGCATCGGTCGGGCCGATCCGCGTACCGTTCGCGCAGGCCCTTGTAGCAAAGCTCGCGCAGGTAGTCTTCCGACGTCTTCCCCTCGGGCGGCACGAACATTGGAAAATGCCGCTCGCCCAAGTTCAGCTCGATCCGAACCGAGTCTGCGATTTCCTGGGTGCGCCGCACCGCGTCTTCCATGCCCGGGAACGCCGCGTACATTTCCGCGGGGCTCCGCAGATAAAACTCGTTGCCCTCCATCCGCATCCGGTTGACGTCGGTGCGGAACTTGCCCGTGTTGATGCACAAGAGCACGTCCTGGGCTTCGGCGTCCTCGCGGTTGACGTAGTGGACGTCGCTCGTGGCGACCAGCGGGATGCCGAGCCGCCGCGATAGTTCGACGCACCCCTCGGTCGCCAGCCGCTGCACTTCGAGCCCGTTGTTTTGGATCTCTAGAAAATATCGGTCGCCGAACAGGTCGCGATACCAGGCGGCCGCCTTCGCCGCTTCGTCGAGTCCGGCCGCCCCGCCGCGGAGGATCGCGCGGCTCACCTCGCTCGACGCGCAGCCGCTGAGACAAATGAGCCCCTCGTTGTGCTCGGCCAGCAATTCCTTGTCGATCCGCGGCCGAAAATAAAAACCTTCGAGAAACGCCGACGAGGCCAGTTTCAACAGGTTGCCGTAGCCCGTCCGATTTTGGGCCAACAGCGTCAAGTGAAAGCTGGCCTCCTTCATGCTGCCCGCTTCGCGTTGGGTGCGCGAGCCCGGCGCGACGTAGGCCTCGTAGCCGAGAATCGGATTGACTTCGAGCTTTTTGGCCTTCTGATAAAACTCGAGCGTCCCGTGCAGATTGCCGTGGTCCGTCAGCGCCAGCGAGTTCATGCCCAACTCTTGCGCGCGAGCCAGCAACCGGTCGAGCGTACCCGCGCCGTCCAAGAGACTATAGTGACTATGGCAATGAAGATGAACAAACGGCGGAGAACTCATCCGTGGCCTCCGGGATGGGCGGAACAGAGAATGCCGAAGTATTCGGCAATTATGTCCCGTGCGCGGCGTGGGGAGCAAGCCCCTCCCACTACCGGGTCAGCTTCGTAGGCCGGGTCGCGCCCCTTTGTAGGCCGTGTTGTGACCCTTTGTAGGCCGGGTCGTGACCCGGCAATAAGAAACCACGCGATACCCGAATATTGCCGGGTTTTAACCCGGCCTACGAGCATTAGCAATTCCCGCGCCGAACCGCCACGTTTTTTTCATGCCGCCTGCCCCCATTATTTCGCCCGTTTCTTGACAAGAAATCTCTTCTCTTCGACCATTCACACGCTATGATACACTACAGACGGGCCCCGGGAGTTCTTCCCGCGGCGGGTAATTTACGCCGCCCGGCGGGATTCTCTCGCAAGGCCCGGTTCCAAACAACCGATAAGATTGAAACCAAAGCACACAGCGGATAGAAACCTCTTGCCAACAATTCCGACGGAGGTGCCAACCCAATAGCGTGAGCTGGGGTCAACCAAACGGCTTGTGCGTATGCACGCCCGACCCCCGCTCTTCTCGCAGCGACGCATCCGGTCGCAATAGGCAAGAGGTTTATTCCACGGCCGCCGGTTTTTCGCACAGGAAAACCGGCGGCCTTTTTTTGCGCGATAAAAGACCCGCCGCGCAACCACGCGGGACGCGGAACCGGTTAGCCGCCGAGCCCGCTCGACGCAAAGAAAATGGAACCACTCTCTACCGCCGATGGAAATCCAGAATCGCTCGCCAGGCCTCCTCCGGCGTGTCGGCGTAGTGGAACAGATCGAGGTCGCGGTCCTCGATCGTGCCTTCGTCGGCCATGAACTCGAAGCCGATGACCCGCTCCCAGTATTTTCGCCCGAAAAGAATGATCGGGATGTGCTGCATGCGGCCCGTCTGGCGGAGCGTCAGGGCGTCGAACATCTCGTCGATGGTGCCGAACCCGCCGGGGAAAATCACCAGTGCCTTGGCCCGAAGCAGGAAGTGGAGCTTGCGCACGGCGAAGTAGTGAAACTGAAAACACAGCTCGGGCGTGATGTAGGCGTTGGGCTCCTGCTCCTTGGGCAGCCGGATGTTGAGGCCGGCCGACTTCGCCCCCACGTCGTGCGCGCCGCGGTTGGCCGCTTCCATAATGCCGGGCCCGCCGCCCGTGGTGATGACGTAGTCGCAGCGGCCCTCGACCTGACACTGCGAAGAAACCAGTCGGGCGAACTCGCGGGCCGTGTCGTAGTAATGGCTCTTGGCCGCCAGCCGCTCGGCCTGACCCAGCTCGCGGCGGCGCCGCGGGTCGTCGGGCACGCCGGTCAGCCGAACTCGCAGCTCGTCAAGCCGCTTTTGGGCCACCGCCGGCTCGAGAACCTGGGTGCTGCCGAACACGACGATCGTCGATTCGACGCCCTGCTCGTGAAGAACCAGATCGGCCTTCAAAAACTCGAGCTCCATCCGCACGTGCCTTAGCTCGGCCGAGTCCATCAATTCGTCGTCGTGATAGGCCACGCGATAGCTGGGCGACCGAAGAATCCGGTCCACAAGTTCACGGCGGTGTTTGTCGTCGAGCATGATTGTCTATCCAGAGTATTGAAAATTATCGCATGGTTATCTCGCGGATCGCACTCGCCAAGGGACGCTCGAACGCGATGTAGGCCGGCACGAGAGCCACCAGCCATATCACCGGGCTCACCAACCCACAGCGGAAATAGATTCGCCGTGCGGCGTGATTCGCCACAGCAAGGAGGGCGACCGCGGTTCCCAGTACGAGCACCGCGAGCGGGCCAAGATAGAGAATCACGCACAACATCGACCACAAGATTCCATCGGCGGCAAGGTTTCGTGCTTGCCAAAAGGCCACAATAGAGTCCTGGCGGGTCGATTGTGGGGGCACGGTTGACTGCATCAGGTTTGCGTCGCGACGGGGAACGAGCCAACCGATCGCTCGTCCCACGGCCAGACCGGCCACAATGAAGACAATTAGTGGAATCAGTTTCCATAGCGGACCGGAATACCAGAGGTCGATGCGACCGGGGTACAGATACGGACAGAATAGTAACGCGAGAATTGCCACCAGAAACGCTGGCGCAAACAGCTGCACGGGCATCTTCCGTCGATCGTGATCAACAAGCGCCGCCGCCAGAAGTGTACATAACAGAAGCAGGTGGAGCGAGTAGAAGCCGACCAGTTCATGTGTTGTGTAGTCGCGAGAAATAACCTGCTTGGGCGTTATCGCAATTTCGCGCCCCGGAAAATTCGCCCCGCCGTTGAGTAACTCAATCCACGCCAACCCAAAAAACATCGCCGCCGTGATCGCCTCGACCAGCGGATAGCGGAGCGAGATCGGTTCGCGGCAGTCGCGGCAGCGGCCGCCTAGCGCGATCCAGCCAAGCACCGGCACGTTGTCGTACCAACGGATCGCGTGACCGCACTTTGGGCAGAACGAGCCGGGCCAGGCGAGGTTCTTGCCCGCCGGCAGGCGATAGACCACGACGTTCAAAAAACTGCCGACGCACCCGCCGACGACGGCGAGCCAAAGGGCGATGATCCATTGCCAGTTCGGAGGTAATCCTGCAAGGTCGATCAAAGGAACAGTCCCTCGCGAAAGAATGAACCACGTTTCACCGCCGGCTTCCGCCCGCGGCTATTATGGTTTGAATCACATCACCGAAATCCCAAGTTCCCGCCTCACGCCCCTCGCCCCCTATATTATGCCATGCAACGGCCCGCCCGGAGAGGCCAACTCGTCCACCCGCCGGGTAATCTCGGGGTCTTCGACCAGCGGCGGGGCGTGGTGCGGCTTGGCCCGGGCGTCGATCACCAGCGAGCCTTGGCAACCCCAGTGCTTCTGTTCGACGAACGACTCGATCCCGTGGACGTCGGCCGCCGGATTGCTGCGGGTAAACGTGACCCAAAGCAGGTTGTCCAACGATCGGGCCGCGAATTCCGCGTCATCGACCACGACGACCAGCGGGAATCGGTTGATTGGGTTGTGCCGGTCGAGCGACGCGGCCCAACGGGCCACCGCTTGGGGATCGGTTTGATACGCGGAACCACGGACAACCAAAATGCCGGGGTGTGCGACACGGGGGTCGGTCATGGGGCTCGACTGGTTCGGCTGGGCCACCGCCGCGCTTTGGCCCAGGCACCCAACGCCGTAGGCCAGGCACCCGGGTGTTAAATCCAGCGGCAGTTCGGTGGGCAACTCGCGCACCACTGGGCCCGCCGCCGCAAAAACGACTTTCGACCCTTCGCACAACCCAGTGCCGCTGTAGTCGAGCGTGTCGATCGTGGTCTGCGTCTGAAAATGCACATCGCGCCGCCAGTCGATTCGCGAGAGCACGTGCAATAGAAATGCTTCCACCCGCCGCACGTCGAGCGACGGACCGTCCTCCACGGCCGCGATCCAGAGATACTTGGCCAGCGAAAGCTGTCCTCGACCGAGGATCGCGTTGGCCTGGGTCAACAGTTCGCGCGGGCGGCGCGGTTCCTGCGGCAAATAGCGATCACTCCCTAGCGCCAACAGCAGCGGATGCACACCGGCCGCTTCGACGGCGTGAACGGCCCGGACGCCGGGAATCGTGCCCGACACGGCCGGCGCGGTCAGCTCGTGGATCAATTCGGCGAATATCGAATCCTCTTGCGGCGGACGCCCCACGACCGTAAACGGCCAAATCGCCCCGTCGCGATGATAGACCCGTTCGACCCGAAGCACGGGAAACTCGTGGGCCAGGCTGTAGTAGCCCAGGTGGTCGCCAAACGGCCCCTCGGGCAACCGCCGTTCGGGATCCAAATACCCGCAGATGCAAAAATCGGCCTCGGCGGCGATGGGCAGCGGCTCGCGTCCCACGATCATGGCCACCCGTCGTCGCCCCAACACGCCCGCGAAACCCAATTCGCTCATTGCCTCGGGC
>DATECS010000026.1:0-3720 GCA_035286785.1 Thermoguttaceae bacterium
GGCAGTAGGCAGTAGGCAGTAGGCAGTAGGCAGTAGGCAGTAGGCAGTAGGCAGTAGGCAGTAGGCAGTTGGCAGAGGGCAGTAGGTGATGGCTCTGAGTATGAATACTTTTTTTGAAGCGCTGAGCAAGGACGCACGGTCGAGTTTTCTCTAGCCTAGGCGTTTACGCCTGGGGATAGATGGTTCTCCTCCAATGGATTCGGCCCCTTTAGGGGCATCGAGGCTCGGTTTTTTTTGAATAGGGAATTTTTCCGTGAGCATTGCGGTTGAAAATATCAGCAAGACGTTCGGCACGTTTCGGGCGCTGGACGACGTGAGCCTCACGGTGGGCGACGGCGAGTTGGTCGCGCTGTTGGGGCCGTCGGGCTCGGGCAAGACCACGCTGTTGCGGATCATCGCCGGGCTGGAGCAGCCCGACGCGGGGAGCGGGGCCATCCGCTTCCACAACGAGGACGTCGCCGGGCGCCAGGTGGGCGACCGGCGAGTGGGGTTCGTGTTTCAGCATTACGCGCTGTTTCGCCACATGACGGTTTTCGAGAACGTGGCGTTTGGGCTGCGGGTGCGGCCGAAGAAATTGCGGCCGTCGAGGCTTCGCATCGCCGGGCGGGTCCACAAGCTGCTGCGACTGGTGCAGCTTGACTTTTTGGCGCATCGCTATCCGCAACAACTCTCCGGCGGCCAGCGTCAGCGCGTGGCCCTGGCCCGTGCGCTGGCGATGGACCCCAAGGTGCTGCTGTTGGACGAGCCGTTTGGGGCGCTGGACGCGAAAGTGCGCCGCGAGCTTCGCGGATGGCTGCGGCGGCTGCACGACGAGATTCAGGTGACGAGCGTTTTCGTCACCCACGATCAGGAAGAGGCGCTGGAGTTGGCCGACCGGGTCGTGGTGATGAACGAGGGACACATCGAGCAGGTCGGCACGCCCGACGAGGTGTTTCACCATCCCAAGACGCGGTTCGTGGTGAGTTTCCTGGGCGAGGTGAATCGATTCCACGGGCGGGTGGAGGATGGGAAGGTGCATTTCGCGACGATGGCGTGCGACTCGCCGGGCGCGATCGACGCGGGCGTCAGCGCGGCGGAGGTTTTCATTCGGCCGCACGATCTTGAGGTCGACTTGCAGCGGAACGGCCACCCGTGCTTCCCGGCCCGGATCACGCACATTCATTCCGCGGGCCCGCTGGTGCGGATTCAGTTGGTGGCCGAGTCGGGCGAGGTTTTCAACGCCGAACTGACGCAGCAGCGCTATCGGTCGCTGGGGATCCAGGAGAACAGCCAGGTCTTCATCCGGCCGGGGGATATGAAGGTGTTTTTGTAGTCAAGATAAAGACTTCTTTTAGATTGAGATTCGCACATGTAGTGAGCTGCGAGCGACCAACGGGGACTGGACCTTTCTTGAAGGAACACGATCAGATCTGCCTTATAGCACTTGCATTGAGATGAATGAATCGCGTGCGACTCTGATGACTTCGTCAATTGTTGGAACAGTTGCTAAATATCGGCCGGGCATATCAACATACGCGACACTGGGCGGAATTCCTGCTTTTCTTCTCGTCGCGTACGGGATTCTCTGGTCGTGTGGATTCGATGTTTCGACTGTCATCCTAATGCTAGCCGCCATCCTGGTTCTAATACACGTCTGGATATGGCGTCATTGGGTGAGTATCTCGGAGGCGGAACTCTGCTATCAAACCCTCTTTCGTCGAAACAGGGTCGCATTGCGCGACGTAGAAAGTGTCCACATCGAGACCGGTTCTGAATCCTACTATTGGAGTCGGTTCCGATGCCGTGGCTATTATAGAATGGTTGTCCGACAACGTTGTGCTCATATTGAGCCGTTGGTGATTAATATTACACTATTCAGCCGAAGAGACGTTCGTGCGATCGTCGACGCACTGAGGTCAACAGAGTCCAAATTGGAAAAAAGTAACAAAAGGAAAAAGTAAAGGGGTCGGGAGTCTTTATTTTGGGCGCTGGTGCGGATTCAGTTGGTGGCCGAGTCGGGCGGGGTTTCAACGCCGAATTGACGCAGCAGCGTTATCGGTCGCTGGACATCCAGGAGAACAGCCAGGTCTTCATCCGACCGGGGGGCATGAAGGTGTTTTTTTATAATGATATGGTGTCCTGCTGTGTGGCAGGCGGGTGGCGCCGGTTCTTGAACCGGCGATACCCACTGCTTGGTTTCCTGACACGGAGAATGAATGCCGATGTATGCTCGAAGTCACATGTGTATTGCCATGCTGCTTGCGATAGTTGCGTCGACGGCGGCGTGGGCCGAGACGGGGGACATGTCCGCGATGCGGAAGGTTTATGCCGGGCGGCATCGGCGGATCATCATGAATAACGACGGCAACGACACGCTTGGGACACTGCCGGGAGAGAAGCACGTGATCGAGGCGTTTCTGGCGCGGCGGACGGCGGAGTTGGCCGGGTCGCAGGTGGATGCGATTTTTTATTGCGACGGCATTTTCGACACGTACACGCATCGTAGCGAGGAGTCGGAGACGCGCCGGGTCGCTTCGGGCGGCCGGAAGTATTGGGCGGGGGAGCTGATCGAGAAGTACGGGAAGGATCCCTTGGAAATCATCACGGAGTGGGGGCATGCGCGCGGGATGGAGGTTTTCTGGTCGATGCGCATGAACGACTCGCACGACAGCAGCCCGGCGTATGCCAAGCTCATGCCACGTTGGAAGAAGGAACATCCCGAGTTGATGATGGCGCCGAAGCCTACCCGATTTCCGTACGGGAGCAGCCGCTGGTCCTCGGTCGATTACGGCAAGGCGGAGGTCCGCGACAAGGTGTTCCGGATCCTGCGCGACGTGGCCACCCGCTACGACGTGGACGGGCTCGAGATGGATTTTCTGCGGCACCCCATGTTCTTCAAGCCGCAACTCCTCGGTGAGCCGGTGACGCGGGAACACCGCGACATGATGACGGCGCTCGTGGCGCGGGTGCGGGCGATGGCCGACGAGGTGGGGCGGAAACGCGGGCGGCCGATGCTCCTGGCGATTCGCGTGCCCGACAGCGCGCGGTACTGCAAGGCCATCGGGCTCGATATCGAGGCGTGGCTCGGACGGAACCTGGTCGATCTGGTGGTCGGGGCCGGACCGATCCATCTCGAACCGTGGAAGAATCTGGTGGCGCTGGGTAAACGCTATGACGTGCCGGTATACGCGGGGCTGTCGCCCGCGCGGTTGGAGCCCCGGTCGGGCGATCGGGCGACCGACTTGCCGCTGTGGCGTGGCGAGGCGCTGCGGGCGTGGGACGCGGGCGTGGACGGGGTTTCGACGTTCAACGTGTTCGATCCCAAGAACCCGATTTTCCGCGAGATCGGGGATCCGTTCGTGTTGCGGCGGCTTCCGCGACGGTATGAGTTCATCCCGGGAAACGCCGGGCACTTGAACCGGCTGGAGGGCGGGACGGGGTATGTGGTGCGGGATGAATGAGGGCTGTGGGCGCATTGCCGAGGCTGGATAGCCGCGCCACTGCTCGCGGAAGTTGATTCGCTGGGCGTGAGGGGACGGGAGTCTTTATTTTGGTGGTTTTGGCCACGGGCGACCACGCGGACGCAAAGTGGATTGCAGGCCTAGTGCTTTGTCACGTTTAGTAATTGGGATTGATCGTAGTGCGTGTTTTTGGGAGAGTTTGGGAAACAAGGAGGTTTCCCATGCAGAAGAAGTATATTGTCCGACTGTCAAAGAAGGAACGTGAGTTATTGGAGGAGAC
>DATECS010000027.1:0-3321 GCA_035286785.1 Thermoguttaceae bacterium
AAGCCGATCTCCAGCTCGGTCGTCTTCCCCTCGGGCACGTCGAACACGTGGCCCGGCGGCCGTCCGTCGACCGTCGGCCGCAACAGCGGCCCGTTGGTGATGGTCACTTGCCCGGCCCGAAACGCGGCGAACCACTTCTCCCAATCCATCGGAGAGTCGACGTGGACGTACATGCGATTGTAGCCGACCGGGTTGGAGCTCGCGCCGCTGCCGCTCCCGGCCGACGGCGGAATTCGCAGCCCGCATTCCAACAGCCGAAAATAAACCTCCTGCGGCCACTCGGCCGCGCCCCGAGCCTCGGGAAACAGCTTCTTGTCGCGCGGTCGTGCTTCCCGCGGATCGGGCAGCACGCGGTCGCGGCACCATTGTTCGTTGGCAATGCGAATCGAGTCAATTTGTCCGTTTGCCACCAACAATGGCAAATCCCACCACGTCGCCCGTGTCAGATCGACCCAGACGTCCGTCTGCTCGCGCGCCTTGCCGATCGCGTCCAGCGGCGAAGGAAACTCGGCCGTCGGCGCCGCCAGTGCAAGCGGCTTCGAGAGATTGAAATACGCCGCCGTCGCCCCCGGCCAGACATGCACAACCCCGCCCGAATAAAACCGGTTTCCGTCGAACCGAACCGCCTGCTGGTCCTTCGGAATCTCGATCCGGCCGGCCGTCTTGCGGTTCGAGGCCGCCTCGACCACGGCCACGTGCAGGTCGTCGGCCGCCATCAGCAACTCAATCTGCTTGACCGGCCGGCGCACGTCCAGATCGCCCGACCACCACCCATGTTCCGACATATCGACGAATCGTTTCAGCGTCACTTCCTTCGCGTCGTCGGCAAACGCCTCGATCTCGAAGTGGCCGCTGGTGGTCGGGTACTCCGGCCCGCGTTCGATCTCGAACGTATATTGGCCCAAGGGTAGCCGAAGCGTGGCTTCGCCGTTGAAGACGAAGTGATCGTTCCAGAAAGGCAGGCCCTTGACCTTTTGCGGCCGTTGCCTTGCATTGTACAGGTGCATCCGGCAGGCGAGCGGCTTGTGCGTCTGGCGATCGACGACCGTCAACACGAGCTGGCCCGTCCCGCCGGCGCGGACCATCCCGCCGGAAACCGCAAGCAGTGCCGCCAGAACCGTCATCAGTAGGACCGCCGGCGTTCGAAATATCATGGCATTACACTCGATGGGTGACTTCGTTGGGTAGGCTCAAATATCTGAGGCCTTTCGGAAACAGGACTCGCAAGATTACGGATATTCACATTTTTACCGAGCCGCGACCGTGAGGGAGCGGTGGTGGCTCAGTAGGCTTTCAACCGCTCCCTTACGGTCGCGGCTCGGTTTCTCTTGGCTTTGCCCCGTCTTGAAGAACCCAGGCCCTTGGCGCTACAATAACTTACGATAATCCGCGTGAGGTTGTCGGCAACGAGCGACTCAAGGGATCGGCGGCGAAAAATGGCTGAGGACTACTACAAAACACTCGGTGTGCGTCGCGATGCCTCCCAGGCGGAGATCCAGAACGCCTATCGGGACATGGCCCGAAAATACCACCCCGACGTCAATCCCGATAACGACGACGCCAAGCGGAAATTCCAGGCGGTTCAGGCCGCCTACGACGTGCTGAACGACCAGAAAAAGCGGGATCTGTACGACCGTTATGGCAGTTCGTTCGAGTCGATGGGTCAGGGAGGGCCCCGTGGGGGTGCTTCCTGGGGGGGTGGGCCCGCCGGTGGATTCGGCGGCCCGGGCGACGAGTCTTTTGATTTCACCCAGTTCTTCGGCGAGCGTTTCGGGGCCCAGCCCGGCGAAGCCACCGCCGCAGGCCCCGGCGGATTCACCGAATTTTTCAAGCAATTTCAACAAGGGGCCGGCGCGCCACCGCCGCGCGGCCGCTGCGCGCGGCCCCGACGCGGACGCGACATCGAACACGAAATCACGGTGCCCTTCACCACGGCCATCACCGGCGGCAAGGCACAAATTTCCGTCCGCCGCGCCTCGGGCAAAACCGAAACCATCACCGTCACGATTCCTCCCGGCATCGAAGACGGCAAGCGAATCCGCCTTCGCGGCCAGGGCGAGCCGGGCTCCGAAGGCCAGCCGGCCGGCGACATTCTGTTGACGATTCGCGTGGCCCCCCATCCGCACTTCCAGCGGCGAGGCAAACATCTGCACGTCAAGGTGCCCGTCACCTTGGCCGAAGCCGCGCTAGGCGCCAAAATCGACGTGCCCACGCCCAAGGGAACCGTCTCGCTCCAGGTGCCGCCGTGTACGTCAAGCGGAACCAAGCTGCGCGTGAAAGGCCACGGGATCAACGGCTCTCAAGGCGGTCCCGGCGACCTGTTCGTCGAAATCCAAGTCGTCCTGCCCAAACAGTTCGACGACGAAAGCCGCCGGATGCTCGAACAAATCGCCCAACGCCACCCGCAGCCCAACCCCCGGGCCGACTTGCGATGGTGACCAACCCGGACCACGAGCGACTCCTGCCGGAGTATCGGCTGCGGCGTCGCGAGGATTTTCGCCGCGTCTACGACCGGCGATGCTCGGCGGCCGACGCCCGGTTGATCGTCTACGGATGCGAAAACGGCTTGGCCCATTGCCGCCTGGGACTTTCGGTATCAAAGAAGCTCGGCAATGCAATCGCGCGAAACCGCCACAAGCGACTGCTCCGCGAGGCATTCCGCAAAACGCACGCCGGTTTTCCCCCGGGCATGGATCTCATCGTGATCCCCCGCGCCGCCGCGCCCGCCGATCTGCCCGCCCTCATGGAGTCGCTGCCGCAATTGGCCCATCGCCTCGCGGCGAAACTGCGGCGAGCCCCACACAATTCGTAGGTCAGGCTGTGCCTGACGATTTTGGCGAATTTTGTCAGGCACAGCCTGACCTACGAATAATCAATTAGAACCCCACCCAACATTCCCTAAATCCCAACTCACTTCTCCTCCGCGACCTCCGTGTCCTCCGTGGTGAGAAAATCGCCCATGTCCCGATTGCGAAGCCTCGCCGCCTTCCTCGCCACCCTGCCCGGCCGGGCCGTCATTCGCCTGGTCCGCCTCTATCAAACCTGGATCAGCCCCATGATTGGCCCCCATTGCCGGTTTGAGCCCACCTGTAGTGAGTATTTTGTCCTGGCCGTGCGGAAATACGGTGCGTTTCGGGGCACGGCCAAAGGCCTCTGGCGGATCTGCCGTTGCAATCCCTGGAACTCCGGCGGGGACGATCCGCCTTGACGGGTCGCGCCAAAATCTCTATTGTCCCGCCCGCAATTACCTTTTCCCATGAGGGCGCCGGACCTTCCGGATTGCCACCAAATGCCTGACGACCGCCGGAGTCGGCCCGCGCC
>DATECS010000028.1:0-8037 GCA_035286785.1 Thermoguttaceae bacterium
GGGCACTCTTAAAGACCGTGGCCGAGCTCCGCGATCAGGGCAAGTGCATTTTGTACTCGACGCACATCATGCGCGAGGCGGAGAAGCTGTGCGACCGCGTGGCGATCATTCACCGGGGCAAGTTGCTGGCCGAGGGCGAGCTGGACGCGCTGCGCGAGCGTCACAAGCAGTCGGACCTTGAAGAGCTGTTCTTTCGGCTGATTCTTGATCACGACGCGATGATGGAAGCCACCGCATGAAATGGTCGAACGTCAGGTTGATTCTCTCCCGAGAAATCCGCGATCAACTGCGCGACCGGCGGACGCTGTTCATGATTGTGGTGCTGCCGCTGTTGCTGTATCCGCTGTTGGCGATGTGCGTGGTGCAGGTTTCGCAGTTCAGAAAAGAACACGCGACGAAGGTGTTCGTGATCGGGGCCCATCCTCGATTGCTCGAAGAACCGGCGTTGTTCGAGAACAACCGTTTCGCGGCCCGGCTGTTCAGCTCGCCCGAAGGAGTGGCACTGCTTGAATTGAAGTTCGCGCCCGAGACGCCGCCTCCGGGCAAGACGCTCGCGGACATGGCCGACCAGGCCCGGCAACAAGTGGCCAAGAGCGGCGGGCCGTATGACGCGGCCGTTTACTTCCCGTCGGATTTCGCCGAGCAGCTCGAACGGTTTCGACAGGGGGTCGCGGCCCGGACTTCGGGCCGGGACGTTGTCGGCGAGGCGGACGGCGCGACGAAGAAAAAGCGTGCGTTCAAGGAATTGCCGCCGGTTCCTCGGCCCGACATCATTTTTACGTCGGCCAATGAGAAATCACAAATGGCCGGCAGCCGCGTGCTCGATGTGCTGCAGCGGTGGGGCGAAGAGGTGGGCAGGGCCAATCTGTCGGCCTTGGGGCTCTCGCCCAGCGCCGCGAAACCCATTGAAGTGGCCGCGTCCGATTTGGCCGAGGAATCGGGCAGGTCGGGGAGCGTGTTCTGGGCGAAATTGCTGCCGTTGATTCTTCTGTTGTGGGCGCTGACCGGGGCTTTTTATCCGGCGGTGGACCTGTGCGCGGGCGAGAAGGAACGAGGGACGCTGGAAACCCTGCTGAGCAGTCCGGCCCAGCGTTCGGAGATCGTCGTCGGCAAGCTGGTCACGATCATGATTTTCAGCATGATCACGGCCATTTTGAATATGGGCACGATGAGTCTGACCGGCGGGCTGCTGATGTCGCACATGCCGATCCAGGGCGCTCCGTCGTTGATGAGTTTCGTGTGGCTGTTCGTGGCGCTGGTGCCGATGTCAGCTTTGTTCAGCGCGTTGTGCCTGGCGTTGGCGTCGCTGGCGCGAAGCACGAAAGAGGGCCAGTACTACTTGATGCCGCTGGTAATGATCTGCATGCCGCTGGCACTGGTGCCGCTGGCGCCCGGCGTGGAATTGACCTTGGGCAACAGTCTGATTCCGGTGACAAACGTGGTCCTGCTGCTACGGACCTTGTTGGAAGGCGACTACGCCACCGCCTTGCGGTTCGCTCTGCCGGTAATCGGAATGACGCTCCTATGCTGTCTTCTGGCCATTCGCTGGGCGGTGGAGCAGTTCAACAAGGAATCGGTCCTTTTCCGCGAGAGCGAACGGCTCGACGTAGGGCTTTGGTTGCAGCATCTGTTTCACGACCGGCGGCCGACGCCCACCGTGGCCATGGCCGTGTTGTGTGGATTGGCGATCCTCGTGTTCAAGTTCTTCCTGAGCCTGACAACGACGTTTCCCGAGAGTTTTGGCGATCTCGTGAAGATCGCGCTGGTCACGCAGGTCGTGGTCGTCGCGCCGGCGCTGGTCATGACGTTTGCGTTGACGAGCCATCCTCTTCAGACGCTGTCGCTGGGCCGCGGGTCATGGCGAAACGCCTTGGTTGCCGTTTTCGCGGCCATTGCGTTGGCGGTGGCCATTCATCCGGTGGCGATTGTTTTCGAGACGGCCGCCTCGAAGTTGTATCCGACGCCCGAGGGCGCGGAAGCCCTGGCACGGCTATTCGGCAAGGCCCCGAATTTTCTTTCCTTACTGCTTTTGATTGCCGTGGTTCCGCCCATCTGCGAAGAGTTGGCGTTCCGCGGGTTCATCCTGTCTGGACTTCGCCACACAGGCCGAAAATGGCGGGCGATCGTCGTCGCGGCCGTCTTCTTTGGAATGACCCATGCGTTTCTCCAACAGCAGCTTGCCGCCGTCCTGATCGGCGTGGTCATCGGCTATCTGGCGGTGCAAAGCGGCAACCTTTTGCCGTGCATTGCGTACCACATGGTCCACAACGGTCTGATGCTGAGCCTGTCGGCGATCACACCCAAGACTCTCCGCGAGTGGCCGTTTCTCAATTGGATGGTCGAGCGATCCGAGGGCGGGTTTGCCTACCATTGGGTCGTGGTGGTCGCCGGCGGCATGGCGGCGGCGTTGATTCTGACGTGGTTCTCGCTGCTGACCTATCAAAAAACCGACGAAGAGCGGTTGCAGGACGCGATTCGGCGAGGGATCAAGGCGGACGATGAGCCGCTGGCGTCGAGCGCGATGTGAAAAAAAGGGATTAGGGATTGGAGCGAACGAGGTCAACGCGATTTTCGCTTCGGGCACGGTGGGTGCTGCCGGTGGGCAGGCCGCCGATCGAGGGCGGTTGGGTCACGGTCGAGGGAGAGCGGATCGTTTGCGTCCAGCGGCAACGGCCGGACGGTGAGCGGCATGACCTGGGCGACGTTGCCTTGCTGCCGGGGCTGGTGAATGCCCATACGCATCTCAATTTTAGCGATCTGGCCGCGCCGTTGGGACGGCCGGGCATGGGGCTGGTCGATTGGTTGGCGGAAGTCACCAAGTACAAGCTGCTAACGCCTTCGATCAAGTCGGCCGTCGAGAAGGGGCTTCATGAAAGCGCGAGGTTGGGCACAACGACATTAGCCGACATTTCCCAAAATGCGCCGCCGACGGAGTCGCTTGATTTATCGGATGTTGGGTTGGTCAGCTTCTTGGAGTTGATCGCGCCGACGAACGATCGGGTCAACAAGCAACTGCGACGGGCCGAAGCGTATTTGGCGGCGGCCGACGGTGCGACGGCATGGCAGGCAGGGCTCAGTCCTCATGCGCCGTACAGCGTCCAGAGCGGTTTACTTGCTCGGGCAGTGGCATTGTCGGCCGAGCGGCGCGTGCCGCTGGCGATGCACCTGGCCGAATCGCGCGAAGAAATTGAATTGATCCGCCACCGCCGTGGACCGTTTCGCGAATTCTTGGAGCAGCTTGGGGTGTGGGAACCGGACCATTTTCCCGACGGGCTTTCGGTGCTCGACTATCTTCGGACGCTGGCCGGGGCGCATCGAGCATTGATTGTTCACGGCAACTACCTGGGCGACGAGGAGATCGCGTTCCTGGCGGCCCACGCGGATCGGATGGCCGTGGTCTATTGCCCGCGGACCCATGCGTTCTTCGGGCACGAGACGTATCCGCTCGCGGCGATGCTGGCGGCGGGGGTTGTGGTGGCCTTGGGGACGGATTCGCGGGCCTCGTCGCCCGATCTGAGCGTTCTGGCCGAGATGCGCGAGGTCCACCGGCGTCACCCGGGTGTTTCGCCGGAGGCAATCGTTCGTCTGGCCACGCTCGGCGGAGCGACCGCCTTGGGGATGTCGCACCGATTGGGTACGATAGTGCCGGGACGGGAGGCCGATTTGACGGCCGTTGCGTTGCCGGGGGGAGGCGGCGGGAAATATAGTGATCCGTATCGGTGGCTGCTTGAAAGCAACGGGGCGGTCACGGCCGCATGGTGCCGGGGACAACAAAACTCGTAGGCCGGGTCATGACCCGTCGCCGTTCGCAATGTTCGCAATGTTCGCAATGTTCGCAATGTTCGCAATTGCCGGGTCACGACCCGGCCTACGGGAAGATGTTCATACACGATTTTCATGACTGCTGGTTTCTGACGGGGCCGACGGCGTCGGGCAAGACGACCGTGGGGTTGGAGCTTGCGCGGCGGATTGGGGCTGAGATCATTTCGATGGACTCGATGGCCCTGTATCGCGGGATGGACATTGGCACGGCCAAGCCGTCGGCGGCTGAGCGGCGCGAGGTGGTCCATCATTTGGTGGACGTTCTGGAGTCGGGCGAGGAATTCAGCCTGGCCCAGTATGTCGAGGCGGCGGGCCGGGCGGCTGAAGAAATCCGCGGTCGCGGCCGGGCCGTGCTTTTTGTCGGGGGAACGCCGCTGTATCTGAAAGCGTTGTTGCGGGGGATTTTCGAGGGACCGCCGGCCGATTGGACGCTTCGGCGGCAGTTGCGCGACGAGGCGGCCCAAAACGGTCCGGAGACCCTGCACCGGCGGCTGGCGGAGGTCGATTCGGAGGCGGCCGCGCGGCTCCACGCGAACGACCTTCGGCGGGTGATCCGTGCCCTGGAGGTGTTCGAGAAGACAGGCGAGCCCATCAGCCGGCTTCAACGGCAGTTTGATCGGGCACGGCCAGCGGAGGAATGTCGTGTGTTCGTGCTCGACTGGCCGCGAGAGGCGCTTTATGAGCGTATCGACGAGCGGGTCCGGTGGATGTTCGACGAAGGGCTCGTCGAGGAGGTGCACCGGCTGTTGGCGTTGCCCGGATTGAGCCGAACGGCCGGGCAGGCGCTCGGCTACCGCGAGGTGATTGAGTTGATCCGGCAAGAGGGCGACCCTGCCCAAACGATCGGTCTTGTCCAGACCCACACGCGGCAGTTTGCGAAGCGACAGGGGACGTGGTTTCGGGGGCTGTCGGAGTGTCGATTTGTTGAGGTCCGAGAACCCCTCGATGTGGTGGGTCTAGTGGGCGAGATTGTGCGGTTGGGGGCGAGGGTTTCCAGGTGTTGAAACGCTTCGTGGGCAAATATCAAGCTTTCTCTAGCCCAGGCGTTTACGCCTGGGGATGGAAGGTGGCTCTCCATTTGTTGTTTTTTGGCCCCTTTAGGGGCGTACGAGGTCTATTCGCGCCCCTACTAAAGGGGCTTAAAAAGAAAAACGAACCTGTTTTGTTGGTCTTGTTTCCAGGCATAAATGCCTGGGCTAGAGAAAGTTGTTGGGTGAGGACCACAAAGCTCAGTGCTGGTGGGCGGTGCCCACCCTACTTGCTACTTGCTAGTGGAATTGGTGCGTGCAAGCACGCACCCTACGGCGCTTCGGGTTGGTGTGCCATGGAAAATGGTATGTTGAGGAAGGCGTTTGTCGTGGCGCGGGTTGATCCTTTGCGCCCTTGTCGGGCGGCGATAGAATGTAGCGTTCCGTATTGTGACACGAGATTGTAGACGAGTGACAAGATGAGCCATCGAACGGCCTTTCGGTCCCATACTTGCGGTGAATTGAACGACGCCCACATCGGCGACGAAGTGACGTTGTGCGGCTGGGTCGATACGGCTCGCGATCATAGCGGCGTGCTGTTTGTCGATCTACGCGATCGATATGGACGGACCCAGCTTGTGTTTGGGCCCGAGAGCGGCACGAACGTGCTCGCGGCGGCCAAGTCGCTTCGGAGCGAGTACGTGGTGCAGGCAGTGGGCAAGGTCGCGCCGCGGCCCGAGGGAACGGTCAACCCCAAGCTGGCCACCGGCCAGATCGAGGTTCGAGTGCATCGGCTAACGGTGCTCAATCCGAGCCTTACTCCGCCGTTTCAGCCGAGCCAGAAGGAACTGCCGGGCGAAGACTTGCGGCTGAAGTATCGTTATCTCGATCTTCGCCGGGCCGACATGCAGCAGGCGCTGTTGCTGCGCCACCGGATGAGCCAGATCATGCGGGAATACGTCGATCAATTGGGATTCATCGACGTCGAGACGCCCATGCTGGGCCGCAGCACGCCGGAAGGGGCCCGGGATTATTTGGTGCCCAGCCGGGTGCAGCCGGGGACGTTTTACGCGCTGCCGCAGTCGCCGCAGCTTTACAAGCAGATCATGATGATCGCCGGCTACGATCGCTACGTACAGATCGCGCGGTGTTTTCGGGACGAGGATCTTCGGGCCGACCGCCAGCCGGAGTTCACGCAGTTGGACCTTGAAATGTCGTTCGTCGACGTGGACGACGTGATTGGGGTGATCGACGGGCTCGTGGCGCGGCTGGCCAAGGATCTGCTCGGCCGCGAGTTGACGCTGCCGCTGCCGCGGATGACCTACGACGAGGCGATGGAGCGTTTTGGACACGACGCACCTGACTTGCGGTTCGGCATGGAGCTGATCGACCTGGGCGATTTGGCCGCCGAGTGCGAGTTCCGCGTGTTTCGTTCGGCGGTGGACGCGGGCGGCCGGGTGCGGGGAATCAACGCCAAGGGCGCGGCGGGCCGATACTCGCGCAAAGGCATCGACGAGTTGACCGCTTATGTGCAGCAGGATTTCAAGGCGAAGGGGCTCGTCTGGTTCAAGGTCGAGGAGGACGGCACGCTCGCCTCGCCCTCGGCCAAGAATTTCGACGCCGGGCTGTTGGAGCAGATCGGCCGGCGGATGGACGCCGCGCCGGGCGACCTGCTGTTGATCGTGGCCGATCAGTTCGACGTGACGTGCAAGTCGCTTTATGGGCTGCGAAAGCGGCTCGGGGCCGAGTTGAAGCTTTACGACCCGCGCGAGATGCATTTTTCGTGGATTGTCGAGTTTCCGATGTTCGCGGTGGACGAGGAGACAGGCGGCTGGACGGCGATGCATCATCCGTTCACGGCGCCGCGGGCGGAGGACGTCGAGCGGCTCGAAACCGCGCCGGGCGAATGCCGTGCCCGGGCGTACGATCTGGTGATCAACGGCTGCGAGGCGGGCGGCGGGACGATCCGAATCCACGACCAGAAGCTCCAGCAACGGGCGTTTCGCTTGTTGGGCATCGACGACGAGACGGCCCGCGAGCGGTTTGGGTTCCTGTTGGACGCGTTGCAATACGGCGCGCCGCCGCACGGCGGGATCGCGCTGGGACTGGACCGGATGGTGATGCTCTTCTCGGGAATGACGAGCATTCGCGATTGCATCGCGTTTCCAAAAACCCAACGGGCGACCGACCTGATGACCGGCGCGCCGGGGCTGGTCGATCCGAAGCAGCTTCGGGAGTTAGGAATCGAGCCGAAGAAGAACGAGGCGGAATAGGCCCGTGGGATTACTTTTTCGCTGAACAAGAAACCGTGTGCCACTGCTTGCCGGAGAAAGAGGTTTCAAGTCGTCGCCACGTCATACTGCTTGCGGCTTTTCGGTATGCGACCGGCTTCCGGCAAGCAGTGTCGTCGCGCACGTGCAGACTGGTTTGAGGATTCCGCAAGCAGTGGCACACGTTAAATCGCCGAACGGCATCCGCTTCTCAACGAGACCTGCCGTCCAACGTCAGAAAGGAGTTGGCTGATGTTCAGGAAGAAACACGGAATGATGGTGGCGGCGACGGCCCTGCTTCTGTGCATTGCCGCGTGTCAACGCACGCCAGGGGAGAAGTCGCCGAAAGCCCCGACGCAAAGGCCGGTTGCCGGTGATTCCGCGGCAAAACCGCCCGTGCCGCCGTCGCAGCCGTTGACGGCGCCGTCTGAATCGGCGAGTACGGCCGAGGAGCCGTTGTCCAAGCCGATCATGCCACGGGTGACGCTGACCGACACGCTGGCGGCGACGTGCCTGGTGAAGGTGGGCGATCGGATGCCCGAGGGGCGGCTGGCGGATAGCAATGGTCGCGTGGTCGAACTTCGCTCGACGTTCGGCCCACGGCTCACGGTCGTCTGCTTCTGGAAGGCGGGCGGCGTCTATTCGATGGAGGAGTTGCAGCAACTCGAAAAGCACGTGGCCGCGCCGTATGCCGCAAGGGGCGTGCGGGTGGTCGGCGTCAATGAGAAAGACGCGCCTCGGGTCGTGGCCGAGAACGCTCGGGAGATCGGAGCGACGTTTCCCTGCCTGCTCGATCCGGACGGCAGTTTCTTCGCCAAAGTGGCCACCGAAGGACTGCCGCGGACGTATCTGGTCGACCAGGAGGGCCGGATTCTTTGGTTCGACATCGAGTATTCGCGCGGGACGTTGCGCGATCTGGTGCAGGCGATTGATTACGTGCTGACGCGGTAGACGCGGGCGCGTGGCGATTGGTGGGG
>DATECS010000029.1:0-4895 GCA_035286785.1 Thermoguttaceae bacterium
GTAGGCCGAGACCAACGCGCCCAGTCGCTTGGCCGTCGCAATGGCCTGCAAACCGGCCACGCCCACGCCCACGATGAACACTTTGGCCGGCGTGATCGTGCCGGCGGCCGTCATCAACATCGGGAACATCTTGGGTAGCGCCAGGGCCCCCAGCAACACGGCCCGATAGCCGGCCACCGTGGCCATCGACGAAAGCACGTCCATGCTCTGTGCCCGGGTAATGCGGGGCAAGAGTTCCAGCGCGAACAACGAGGTTCCCGCCGCGGCGTAGGGTTCGACCGCCTTGGGCACGCCGAGCGGATCGCACATGGCGATGACCAGGCCGTCACGCTTCAACCGGCGGTGGTCCGCCGCGTCCGCGCCCGCGTTGGCTCCCGCCGCGCGGACCCGAAGCACGACGTCGGCGGCGAAGACTTCGTCGCGGTTGGTCGTGATCTTGGCGCCTTTGTCGAGATACTGCTTGTCGGGGTATCCGGCCGACTCGCCCGCACCGGCTTCGACGAGCACCTCGAAACCGGCTTTGACCAGGGGAGCGACACCGGCGGGCACGAGGGCTACGCGGCGTTCGCCCGGAAACATTTCTTTTCCAATAGCAACTTTCATGGTCCGTCTGAGGTCCGGTAGGTCAGAGACAGTTTTGGACGGCCCAAGGGCCGCCGAAGGCCGAAAATCAAAACCCCCATCTTAGACAAGGGGACGAAATAACACAATCCCCTCGTTAGAACTATATGCCCCCCGCAGCTCTAAAAGGCTCTCCGAAAACGGGGACAGGCACTACATTTAGTGTTTATAAGCCGTTCCACCCGCAATATCCGGGAGCCAGTCAATATCCGGGAGCCAGTCCCCGTTTTCGGACAGTCTCTAATAAGACACGAATACGGGCGATCCGTCAAGAAACCTCTCTTGGGAGACCCTTGCCAGGCGGTCGATAAACGAGTAAATTACGTGTTTCCCTACACATGGCCCCCATCGCCCACCGGCGCTGCGGCCGTTCGGCTCCTCGCCGAGAAGCCGATTTTTCACACGTGCGAGTATCCTGGTGATGACAAAAACCTACATGGCCCGCCCGGGCGAAGTCGAGGCGCAGTGGTGGCTCGTCGACGCCACCGACAAAGTCGTCGGTCGCCTGGCCAGCGACATTGCCGTCCTGTTGATGGGCAAGCACCGCCCGACCTACACGCCCCACGTCGACACGGGCGACTACATCGTCGTGGTCAACGCCGAGAAGGTCGTCTTCACCGGAACGAAATTGGACAAAAAGCAGTACACGTGGTACACGGGCTACACGGGCCTCAGCAGCGAAACGGCCCGCCACCGCATGGAAAAGCATCCGGAGCGGATCCTTACCGAGGCCGTCCGACGGATGTTGCCCAAGAATAAGTTGGCCACGAAGATGCTCAACAAGCTCAAGGTCTACGTCGGCAACGACCACCCGCACCAAGCGCAAAATCCCGAGCCGCGCGAGCTCGGCGTGAAATAACCCAAGGCAGGAGAAAAAGGGGATAAGTCCAATTTGTGCGAAGCACCCTCCGGGCCGTTCCGGCAAATTGGACTTATCCCCTTTTTCTCCCAATAACTCCCGTCAGAATTATCGAGAACCATCGCCATGGCAGAAGCCACGACTACCAAGGGCACGGGCGACACGTTGGGCACCGGACGGCGCAAGTCGGCGGTTGCCCGGGTGCGCATTCGTCCCGGCACCGGAATGATCTTGATCAACCGCCGACCGCTGGACGAATACTTCCCCTTGCCCCAGCATCGCAACGCCGTCTTGGCCCCGCTGGTCCACACCGACAAGGTGCAAGCGATCGACGTGTCGATCCGGGTCCACGGCGGCGGACCGACCGGTCAGGCCGACGCCTGCAAGCTGGGCGTTGCTCGCGCACTCAAGTTGTGGGATCCCGCGTTGTTGGAACCCCTGCGTGACGCCGACCTCTTGACCCGCGACGACCGCGAGGTCGAACGCAAGAAATACGGTCTGCGCGGCGCCCGCCGGGCCACCCAGTTCTCGAAGCGTTAATCGCCAGAGACAACCCGCTCAAGAAACACACCGACCCACACCGAGCCGCGATGCTTGGCGTGGGTCGTTTGCTGCGCGATGGCGATAATAATGACGTGTTTTGCTTGCGTCTGTGTGGAATCGGCGCCAGAAAAAACACGTGTGCCACTGCTTGCCGGAGAGAACGTTCCAACTCACTGACGCCTCGCACTGCTTGCGGCTTCTTGGCACGTCAACGCTTTCCGGCAAGCAGTGCCGTGACGCAAGGGCCCGTTTCTTGGAATTTTCGCAAGCAGTGGCACACGAACAGGGCCGCGGCTCGTCCGCCTTTAATCCACCGCCAACTCGACACTGTGGGCCGGGACGAAGGCGTGGACGGACGTTCCTTCGTCGAGGCCTAGGCGATGGACCGAGGCGTTGGTCACCACCGCGACGATTTCCTGTCCGCCCGGCAACTCCACCGTCACTTCGGTGTGCTGATCGTGCGAAGCCAGGTGCTTCACCGTGCCTTCCAATACGTTGCGAGAACTGACTTTTAACATCGTTGTCTCCCGTTCCGGTTCGGGTCTGAGATTTCGGATCAACGAAGGCTGTATTCAATTGTTCGTCGCGCAAGGCGGCGAGGCAAGTCGCGGTGGCGACGACGCCCTCCCCCCCGGGGTGTGGCGGCAGTGCCTCCGCGACGGGACTTCGCCTAGGCAATCGCGCAAGAGCTCCCTACAATACGCCGATGGACCCAGCGATTTCCACCACCGAGCCGCACCCTCCCGAGGCGAGCCCCGCCCGTTCGACATCTTCCGGCGACACGGCCGCCGCGCGGCCGACGGCCCTGTGGGGAATCTTGCTTTGCATCGCGGCCGCGTTGGGCTATTCGGTGGCCAACGCCTGCCTCCGCAAACTGTCGGTCGATTGCGATCAGGTCCTCGTCGTTTTTGTCAAGGAGTTGATCGCGGTCGGGCTCGTGGGGCCGTGGCTGGCGTGGCACGCATGGCACGGACGGCGAACCTTGCCCGGCGGCCGCGCGCTGGCAGCGCTGGCCGTCATGGGGCTCCTTACCCAAGTCGTCGGCAACGTGCCCGCGGTGTGGGCCTTCGGCGTGATCGGTCTGGCCGTGGCCATGCCGCTGATGTCGGGCACGAACCTCGTGGCGGCCGTCATTTTGAGTCGAATTTTCCTGGGCGAACGGGTCTCGTCGCGAACGGTTCTTGCAATCAGCCTTTTGTCGCTTTCGTTCCTCTTGTTGTTGCTGGCCGCGCCCCAGGCGACTCGGACCATCCGCGGCGCGGCCCCGGCCACGACCGACTGGGGCATCGCCGCGTTGGCCGTCGGCGCGACGTGCCTGGCCGGAATGGTCTACGCCATGCTGGTCGTCGTGGTGCGCCGCACCGCGACCGGCAATACGCCCACCACCGCCATCGTGTTCATGATCACCGGCATGGCCGTGGTGAGCCTCGGCCCGTGGTTGGCCGTCCGGCGCGGGCCCGAGACGCTGTTGCTTTTGGACGTGCCGCCGGTGGACGTGGGGCTGATGCTCCTGGCGGGCGTGCTGAACCTGCTGGCGTTCCTCGCCCTGACCAAGGGACTGCAATGGACGCCGGTCGCCCGCGCCAATATGATTATGACGTCCCAGGTGGTCCTTGGAGCCCTGGTCGGCGTAACCCTGTTTGGCGAACCCGGCAGCTTGTGGCTGATTCTGGGCCTCTGCCTGACGATCGCCGGCATGACGCTGATCGGCCGCGAAATGAAGGTCGAGCCGGAGACGACGGTGTGAAGCGGTAGTCGGTAGTCCGTTGTTCGTTGTCCGTTGTTAGCCGTCGAGCCTGCTCGACGAAGAGAATGAGTTCATAGCGTCGGGCGGAAGCCCGACGATAGTATGGCGTAGCGATGATGGGAGTCCATTGAAAGGAAAACCAACGTGCAACCTCTCTCTTACGTTCAAGACTACCTGAATCAGGCCGCGCCGCTCGTGGCCAAGCTCGACGCCCGGGCGATCGCCACGGCCATCGAGTGGATTCACGAGGCGGCCACGTCAAGCCGGACTCTCTATACCTGCGGCAACGGCGGCAGCGCCCTGATCGCCTCGCACATGGCCAGCGAGATGGTCAAGCACGCGACGCTCCACCGCGGAATCCGCTTCAAGGTGATCTGCCTGGCCGACAACATCGGCACGATGCTCTCCTACGCCAACGACGTGAGTTTCGAGTCGATCTTCGTCGAGCCGCTGAAGAATTTCGCCCAGCCCGGCGACTTGCTCCTGGGCGTCAGCGGCAGCGGCAACAGCCCAAACGTGCTGCGGGCCGTCGAATACGCCAACGGCCTCGGCTGCCGCACGATCGGCATGACCAGCGCGGAAGGCGGCAAGCTCAAAGACCTGGCCCAACTCTCGCTAACCGTCCCCAGCAGCCACATGGGCCACATGGAAGATTGTTTTTTTGTGATGACGCACATCCTGTGCTATGCGTTTATCGACGGGGCGATTTAGCGGCCTTCGCCGTGTAGCGGCGTTTGCCGCGTAGTGGCGAGGTGAAGGTAGCCGTGGGTTTCAACCCACGGATTGCGAATCGCATCCATATCGTGCGTCACGTAGCGACGGTTGAAGCGTCGCTACGCGACGCACGGGTAATATGAAACCGAGTCCGTGGGTTGAAACCCACGGCTATCGTCGGAATGTCGCTACGCGACGTGTCGACCGACGGGGTTTCTCCTGATCCCCGGCCAGTCGCCGGGGCTGGGCCTGTTGCTTGGCACGCTGGGGCTGGCCGTGGTCCAGTTGCGCAACGTCGTCGAGCGCCGCCGCGAACTGGCCGTGCTCCGCGCGGTGGGCCTGCGCAGCCGCCAGATCGCCTGGCTGGTGCTGGCCGAGAATGGATTTTTGTTGATCGCCGGTCTCGCCTGC
>DATECS010000030.1:0-14190 GCA_035286785.1 Thermoguttaceae bacterium
AGCCGTCCGTGCCGACCAGGATCCATTGGCCCGGCCGATCGGCCGCAAGCCATGCGGGCACGACCAGATCGACGTAGGGGCCCGGCAGACCTTGGGGGAGCTGATAGCCTCGCAGGAGCCGGCCCTCGGGCGAGAGGAACAGGGCCTCGTTTTTGCCCTGGGGATCGGCCGACAAGCCGCACAGTTCGGTCCGGCCGTCGCGGTCCAGATCGGCCGCGGCGATCCAATAAAGCAGCCGGTTGGGAAGCTCGACGCGGCCGACTTCCTTGCCCGCGTCGTCCAGCGCGGCCAGCGTGTATTGGCTGTTTGTCGAGAAGAGGCGGCGACGGCCCGGGGCCTCATCGCCGACGGCCATTTTGAACACATCGGCCAGTGCTCGTTGCGACCAGAGCACTTTGCCTTCGAGCGAAACGCTTTTCACGCCGACCAGGCCGCGGTAGCCGACGCAGATTTCGGGCTTGCCGTCGGCGTTGAGGTCGGCCAGACGAACATCGCCGATTCCGGCGTGGGGTTCCTTCTGGGCGTCGGCGGGAAAACTCCGCACGAGTTTCCACTGGTCGTCGAACACCTGGAACTGCTGCATGCCGGGCGCCGAGCCGACGAACCATCGGCGACCGTCGGCGTCGACCGCCGTCTGGACGAAAACGATGAAATCACCCGGCGGGAGGCCCAGGTCGTGACGGGCCGTGACGGCGCCGCGCTGGTCGAACTCGACGACTTCGCGGCCCGCGCTGACGAGGATCCGCGCGCGGCCGTCCGACTCGGCGATCGGCAGCAGGTTGCCGGGCGTTTCGACGGCGTCGGACGTCCACAGCGGCGTGACTTGCAGCGTCGAGGGCAAGCTCTTTTCGGCCACGCTCGCGCGGAGCATTTCCTGGTGGATGCCCAGGAGACTCGTGAACAGGTCGCGGCGGATCATCTCGCCGAGCAGGCGTTGATATTCGGCGGCCGTGGTCTTGAACGCTTCTTGACGTTCGGCAAGCACGTCTTTGCCGGTCAAAAGCATGTCGAGCATGGGAGCCAGCACGGGCATCGCTTCGAGGTGAATGCCGTCCTGATAGATTTGCACCACGCCCTTGGCGTCCAGCACCACGGTGGTCGGCGGGGCCATGATGCCGAAGACCTCGGTGGCGTGCTGCTTCGGGTCGCGATAAATCGGCAAATCGACATTCAATTCCTTGAGCGTTTTCTTCAGGTCGGCCGTGGTCACGCTCGATGGATCGACGTTGACCGGCAGGAAACGCACTTTGGCGTTGTTTTTGTACTCTTCAACGACCTTTTGAAGCCGCGACAACGTCTCGCGCGAGGCTGCGTCGGCGGCCGTCCAGAAGTCGATCACGACGATCTTGTCGGCCAGCGAATCGGCCGCGACGGGTTTGTCGTCGGCGTCGATGAATTCAAACTTGTCAGGTCGCCGGCCAAGCATCTCAATGCTCTTGGGCAGGAGTTGCAGGGTGGTTTTCGCGTCGGGCGGCATCTCGAAACGGAAGGCGTTCGGATCGACCGTCGAACCCAGTTGCGCGTCGGTGAAGTCGGCCACGAGCGACCATTTCGACTCGGGCGCGGCGCCCATCATCATCTTGACCGTTTCGACGGGATACTCAAATCGACGGAGGGCGAACGACTTGCGGTCTATCCAGAAAACACCCACGCCGTCGGGCCGCGTGATTTCGACCCGGTGGCAATCGTAGTCGTCGATTTTGCCGGGCTCCAACAGGCGAACTTCGGTCGCGCCATGGAGCAGCGATTTCACCGGATCCTTGGCCAAGAGGAGCACAACCTGGGGTGGAACGAGGCTAAACGTGTCGGTGAAACCCTGCGCGATTGAACTGGCGAGCACGAAATCGCTGAAAAGCGACTCAATGTCGAGTTGCGGCGGGGCGGGACGTTGGAGAATCCAACCGGGCGCGACGCCCGATGAGCCGTAAATTGTCTTGCCATCGCACACGATGTTGCCCGCGCCCATGCTGAGGAGGATTTTGTCCGGTCGGACGAAGGCGGCGGTGTAGCGGTTTTCCATTTCCACCGGCTGGCCGGGCAACTCGCCCTTGAGTCGCACGCGGCCCGCGTCGGCATAGCTGGGCGTGTAGTGATAGACTTTCGCCATTTCCTGGAGGATTTCGCGGACGGCGGCCTTGGAATCGGCGGGCGGGGTTGCCGTCGCGGCGGAAGTCGCGGCCAGGGCTGCCTCGCCGTCAACGGGCTTCGCGGTATTCTGGTTCGCTGAAGGGCCCTTCGGCGTCGGCGATGCGGCAGGCTCAGTCTTGCCGCATCCAACGAACACGGCCAACCCAACCACCAGGCCAACAAGGCAACTTTTCTTTCGATGGATTTCCATTTCCGTCTTCCTTCCTAAGAAGAAAAGTATTTCGACACAGGGAACGTGCGAGGTCGAACCAGCGAGTCTTTCGCTGTGATTATTTTCAGAACCTTACCGCGGCCGAGATCAGCTAAGCATCCTGCCGAACCGGTGGCTCAAGAATCGTTCGATGGCTTTCCGCCTGCTTTTTCTTCGCGTCGTTCACGATCCGGTCAATGTTAAAATTCACAGACTCCGCCAGTGCCGCCTTGACCTGTCTGACCTGCTCGACGATGTCGTCCGTTGTTTTATTGTTTTCCATTCGACGTAGACACGGTTGATCATGGCTGAATGATCTCCCTCCACACCATTATAATGCGGTTGTAACCAGGGCCACAAGCAGGCGTTGACCGGCGCGGGAATGTATTGATAAGATTGACTGCAAGGCCCAGCCGGCGCATCCGCGAAATCACCCCACACGTGGCACATTCTTCCTATGACTCCTATTTTGAGATATGGCCTTGACGCTTCGCTGGCCTTCGAACCGAGCAAGGGCATGCTCTTGGCCCAGTGCGGTTCGCCGGCCATCGAGCCGGTCGAGGACATCGAGGAGGAGGTTCGCCGGGCCCTGCGAGAGCCGCTGGACTACCCCCCCTTTTCCGCCGCCGTGACCCCGGGCGATCGGGTCGTCGTAACCTTGTCCGACGAGGCGCCCCACGCAGCCGAGATCGTGGCGGCCGTGGTGGACTCGCTGGTCGAAAGTCGCGTCGATCCCGAGGCCATCACCGTGCTTCGCTCGGACCGCTCGCCGGAAGCCGACCCCTGCCGGCTTCTGCCCGACCCGATCCGTGCCCAGGTAGTTTCGCTCCGCCACGCGCCACAAGAACGCGAGGCGCTGGCCTACCTTGCCACCACGCAACATGGCGAGGCCATATTCCTTCATCGGGCGATCGTCGACGCCGATCTAGTCGTGCCCATCGGGTGCTTCCGCGGCAATTCGGCGGCCGGCTACCACGGAATCCACACACCCATCTATCCGACGTTCTCCGATCGCGCCACGGTGCAACGCTTCCGCTCGACCGCGACGCTCGACGCGCGAAGACGTCATCGCAAGCGTCTGGCCCGCGAGGCGGATGAGGTGGGCTGGCTCTTGGGCGCGGCTTTTACGATCCAAGTGATGCCTGTCCGCGGCGATCGGGTCTATCGTGTCCTGGCCGGCAAGTTCGACGCGGTGCGGCGGTGCGGCATGGAACTCTACTCCGAGCTTTGGAACGACCATATCCCTCGCCGGGCCGCGCTGGTGCTGGCCGCGATTGAAGGAAACGCCTCGCAGCAGACGTGGGACAACCTCGGCCGCGCGTTGGAGACGGCCGTCGAACTGGTCGAGCCGGGTGGCGGATTGGCGATTTGCACCGAACTGGCCGCGTTGCCCAATGCCGCCATCGGATGCTTAAAAATGGCACGATCGCCCGAGGAGGCTCTACAGCACCTTTGCCGCGAGGAGGCCGACGACTCGCTGGCGGCCGTGCAATTGGCCCGGGCGTTGGAGCATTGCAGCGTCTATCTTCTGAGCCGGTTGGACGACGGGTTGGTCGAGGATCTTCAGATGACGCCCGTGGACGACGCGGCCGATCTGGTTCGTCTGGCCAATCGGGCCGAGTCGTTTCTCCTGCTTGGCAACGCTTCGTACGCCCAAGTAACGGTTGAGGACGAACGCGATGAGTGACCTGACCCGCGTGATCGCCGAAAATCTTGCGGAGGTGCGCGGGCGCATCGCCGAGGCGGCCGCCCGGGCCGGGCGCGGCGGCGACGCGATCAAACTGGTTGCCGTCACCAAGTACGTCGGCGAGGACGAGATTCGCGCGTTGGTCGCGGCGGGTTGCACCACGCTGGGCGAGAACCGCCCCCAGGCACTTTGCAAACGGGCCGAGACGTTCCGCGACCTGCAGATCCAGTGGCACATGATCGGCCATTTGCAGCGCAACAAAGTACGCCGAGTCGCGCCGCTTGTGACGATGATCGAATCCGTCGACAGCCCGTCGTTGCTCGAAGCGATCGATCGGATCGCGGGCGAACTAGGGCGGCGCGTGCCGGTGCTGCTGGAAGTGAATATCTCGGGCGAGTCGCAAAAACACGGACTTGCGCCGGACCACCTACCGCCGCTCGCGCAAACTCTGGACAACTATCCCCACGTCGAAGTGCTCGGCCTGATGGCGATGGCGTCGCTCGCCGGCGGCGAGGACCGGGCGCGAGCCGACTTCGCCGCGTTGCGTGAACTACGCGATCGCGCACGGCGAGATTGTCCGGCGGGCGTGTCGCTCGACGAACTGTCGATAGGCATGAGCGGCGATTTTGAGACGGCCGTCGAAGAGGGGGCGACGATCGTTCGCATTGGATCGGCCTTGTTCGAGGGAACCGACCGATGATCCGACTTGAATCGCACACCGATGGAACGATTTTGCCCGTGCGCGTCCACGCCGGCGCGAAGCGCGACGAGCTTCGGCCCGCGCAAGAAGGCATTTTGCGAGTGTGCGTCTCCCAGGCCCCGGAGAAGGGAAAGGCGAACAAGGCGATCGTGGGCCTACTCGGCAAGCAATTGGGGTTGCGCAAATCGCAATTCGAGTTGCTCTCGGGGGCGACCTCGCGCGACAAGCGGTTCCTGGTTCGCGGCGTGACGCCGGCTGAGTTGGCGGTCAAGATCGAGGCGGTCGTCGAAACGGTGGAAGAACCGTAAAGACACCGGCACCCCCCCATTGCAGCGGGTCGTCTTGCCCCGGCCGGCAACTTGAATTACACTGACACAGGACAAGAGAAAAGGCGGTCGATCGTCGGCGATGCGGCTGGGAGCGTCGCTGGGGCGTGGGCGCGGCATTCGGGATGAGATAAACAGGAGGACAGGGTGGAACTGCCTTCTTGGGTGATTGTGTCGCTGCCGGTCGGCGCGTTGCTGGCGGGGGTGTTCTTTGGCTGGCGGTATATGCGCCGGGGAACGTCGGCCCTTCATCGCGCGGCGGCCAAAGGCAAGGTTTCGCGCCTCGAACAATTTCTGTTGGCCAACCCCGAGTCGGTCAATCGGCCCGATCTGGTCGGATTCTCGCCGTTGCAATACGCCGCCATCTGGGGCCAGGTCGAAACGGCCCGGTTGTTGTTAGCCTATCACGCTCATCTAACGAATGAAAAAGGGCTGTCGCCTCTTCACTACGCGGCGGCGGGCGGTCATGAGGCCGTCGTTCATCTGCTCTTGGAGCACGGTTCAGACGTCAACCTTTGCGCGCGCGGCGACGGTTCGACTCCGCTGCACAGCGCGGTGATCCATCGCCGGGCCGACATGACGCGGCTGTTGCTCGAAAAAGGCGCGGACAGCGGAGCAAAAACCAAGTCGGGCTGGACCGCTTGCCATTTCGCGGCCGAAAAAGGCGACGAAGCCACGATGATCGTTCTCTTGGAACATCAAGCCGATTGGCATGCCGTCAACGCCGATCAGAAGAGCCCGCTGGAACTGGCGCTGGACAACGGCCACCGCAAAATCGTTGAGCTAGTCCGCCAATTCCAAAACCGGCAGTCGGCGGAAGGCGGTTAGGGGACCATGAGAACCAGGCCAGGAGGACAGGCATTCCTGCCTGTCGCCGACAGACAAGAATGTCTGTCCTCCTGAAAAGGTCCGGCCTCCCGAAGACGACCGTGACACTCACGGTCGAACGGCCGTGACGACCGAACTCATGCCCTCGTCCTCGACCGCCAGCGTCGGCTCGACGAAACCGGCCGCCTTCAGATCCTCGGCGAATTCGTCGAACGTGAACGTCCCGCCGTGGTCCGTGGCCACCAGCATGTTCACCGCGAACAGGGCCCCGAGCATGGGCCGGGTCCGCGAGGCGTCCATCACCACGTCGCGGATCGCCACGCGGCCGCCGGGCACGAGCGCCGCGTGAACCTTCGCCAATAGCCGGCGGTTGTCCTCGCGGGAATGTTGATGGGCAATCGCGCTCAGCCAGGCAAAATCAGCCCCGCCGGGCAGGTCGTCCTCGTAAAAATCGCCGGCCACGAACGTCACGCGCCGGCCGACCTCCGTGCCGGCCAGACGCCGCCGGGCTTGTTCGATCGCGTCGGGCAGATCGAAAAGCGTCGCCCGGGCCGTGGGAACGGCTTCCAAAAAAGCCGCGGTCCACGTGCCCGAGGCGCCGCCGACGTCGAGTAGATGCGTGAACTCGGGCGGCACAAGCCGGGCGACGAGCGGTCGAGCAAGGGGCAGCGAGAAATTGTGCATCGCCGCGACAAACGCCGCCCGATCGGCTTCTTCGCCGCGGATGCTCGGCTGGTCCTCGACGGGCTCGCCGGACACGACGACCCAGGTCAGGCGGCTCCATCGGCGAAGCATGTTCATGCGATGGCGCAGGCCGGGCAGAAGACTTTCGGAGCTGGATTCCAACAACAGCGGACGCAGCGGCTCGGGCACACGGTAGCAATTACCTTGCTTGTCGAGCAGGCCCAACGCGGCCAGCGCGTCGAGCAGTACGCCGGTCGCCCGAGGATCGACCTGGAGTCGCTCGGCCACGGCATCCGCGTCGAGGGAACCATCGCCCAGAATGGAAAACACGTCCAGTTCGACCGCCGCGCCCAGTACGCAGCCGGGCATGAAGGCCGACGCCATTTCGTTCAGTTGGTTTACGTCCATCGGATAGTCTCCTCTCGCCTCGTCAAACCCTTTCGGCAAATACCCCATGTGGGGCAGACGGCAAAAAGGCCGTTTTTCCGCCAAATTCTAGCCGCCATTTGACTCCGTGCAATCCGATTTGTCGATATCGGCGGGCCCAAATCGACGAATGCGATACGACACGGCCTGGACAAGGGAGAAACATGACACCGGGTCCGGGCGGAACTAGAATAGAGAAGATATGATTGTACTCATCTCGCTCCGCGAGATGAGTACCGAGAACGCTTTTTTCCTCATGACTTCGAGTGACATCTCGCGGAGCGAGATGAGTACGTTATTTCATGCCCGAGGAATCCGCCGTGCGTAAAAAACACGCCTTGTCGTCGCTGTTTCTCCCATTGGTCCTGTTCACACTTACGGCCTCCTCGGCCTGGGCCCAGTTCAAGGAGGGCGGCAGCACGCCGGGGGAACTCGAATTGGGCGAAGCCAAGACCCAGCGGTGGAAGATCGGACTCATGCTCACGGCCGTCGGGGGGCCGTGCGCGGGCATCACGGGCTACGTGCCGATTCCCGTCGATTGGCCCGAGCAGCAGGTCCGCGAGGTCGAGGACGACATCACGCCGACGGCCCGGGTCAGCTATCGAACGGTTGACGGCACGATGAAGCTGATGGTCATCAAGATCGCTCGCCTTCCGGCGGGCGAAACGGCCAAGGCGATCGTCACGTTCGACGTGACCCATCGTCCTCAACTGCCGCCGGACAAGACCGACCAATATGTGCTGCCCGACGTGAAGAAACTGCCGCGCGACGTACGGCGCTACCTGCGTCCGAGTCCCAAGATCGAAAGCAAAGATGTCAAAATCCGCGATGCTGCTAAGGAAATTAATTTCGACCAGGAAACGGCCTGGGAAAAAGTCGAGGCGATTTACGACTGGGTCCGCGACAAGGTCGAGTACCAACGGGGACCGCAGAAAAGCGCCGTCGAGACGCTCAAGGCCCGCAAGGCCGATTGCGAAGGCATGACGGCCCTGTTCATCGCCATCTGCCGGGCGAAGGACATTCCAGCCCGAACCATTTGGGTCCAGGGCCACTGCTATCCCGAGTTCTATCTGGCTGACAAGGACGGCAAGGGCCATTGGTTTCCTTGCCAGGTGTCGGGCGACCGGGCGATGGGCGGCATTCCCGAGACACGGCCCATCTGGCAAAAAGGCGACGATTTCGCCCTGCCCGACCAACGCGGCAAACGGGTCCACTACCTGCCCGAGCGGGTCAGCGGGTCGAACTCCAAGGGCAAGCCGCGAGCACGGTTTGTGCGTGAGGCGGTGGGGGTGAAGTAAGAAGGGTGAAGGGTGAAGGGGGGCGGGAGAAGGTGTGCCACTGCTTGCAGGTCTCCGACGTCACAAAACAGCAAGGCAAGCAGTGCCTTCTCGCAAGTCCAAGCGTTCTTGGGAGTTCCGCAAGCAGTGGCACGCATTGGATTGCCGGACGGCATCGGTTGATTGGCCGACGCCGTGCGGGCACGGCGGCTAACGGCATCGTGCCGCTTCGATCAATTTATTCCGCCATTGACTCGAACCGGCAGTATAATCTCCTCCGGCCAACTCATTGTCCCCGACGACATTCGCGGGGACCAGACTGGAAAGGAGATGTCTTATGTGCGAGCGTCAAAAGCACCGAGTCGTCATTCTTGCGGCGGGAATCGGACTGGTCGTCGTCGCCCTGGCGGGCTGCGAGGAACGGAGCGGCGGGCGGCTGTCGAGAGGCCATAAGGCAACGTCGCTGCTGCGGATTTCCATGCGGCCCAACTCGTTGATGGGCGGCAAGCAGGAGCAGAGTAATCTGGCGGAGGAATTCCGGATTTTCAAAGCCACCCAGGCCGAATTGATCCGAAGCCCCTTCGTCTTGACCGCCGCCTTGCGAAAACCCGAGATAGCCTCATTGAAGATCTTTCAGCGGGAAAAGGACGATCCCGTCGGGTGGCTGCGCGAGAACCTTGAAATCTCCTTTCCCGGCAACGCCGAGATCATGGAAGTGAGCCTTGCCGACTCGAATCAGAACGAAGCCGTCAAGATGGTTCGGGCCGTGGTGGACGCTTATCTGAGCGAGGTGGTCGAGACCGAGCGGAACCAGAAAGCTCGGGAACTGGCTAACCTTGATGAGAGGCTCGCCGCCAAGGAGCGCGAAATCCGCCAGAAACGGACCACCCTCAAGCAATTGGCCGAGGAACTCGGGACCACGGACTCCGAGACGTTGAAGATGCAAATGCAGTTCGCCACCCAGCAGTTGTCGATGTATCGAAAGACTTTGGTCCAAGTCCAGTCAGAATTGCGGAACCTTCGCGTCGATCGCCAGGTGCTACAAACCATGATGCAACGCCTCGATAAGCAGAGCGGGGCAAAGCCGGCTGCCGATGCTGTCCAGAATGCTCAGCCCGAACTGCGGCGCGTCGCCCAGGAGATGTCGGCATTGGTAAACCAATTAGGCCAGATCGTCGTCACTTTGTCGGACGCGGAGCTCTCGCAGCGGCTCCAAGATGATCTGGCGGGCATTCAACAGCAGATCGGCGCATGGCGACAACTTCTGGACGCACGAACGCTCGTCCTCCAACGGGCCGAATTGCAGGAAGAGATCGAGCGTCTGGATGTGAAACTCGCGTTGATCGCGGAGGAGGAAGCAACGCACAAAAAGGAAATTGACGAGCAGATCGAAGCGTTTCATAAACTCGGCCTGTCGAGTGTTGACCTGGAAATGATGCGGGCCGATATGGAAACCCTCCAGCGCGTCGTGAACGAAATCGCGACTCGGCGACAGGTACTTGAAGTCGAATTGAAGAGCCCGCCTCGCGTTCGGCTCCTTCAAAGGGCCGAAACAACGCCGTGAGTTCCCAGGAATGATGATGAAAAAACCCACCCTACTGAGTTGGAGCAGCGGCAAGGACGCTGCCTGGTCGCTACATTTGCTTCGACGGGATCCGGCGGTCGAGGTGGTCGGGCTTTTGAGCACGGTCAACGCGGCCCACAAACGGGTGTCGATGCACGCCACGCGGGTCGAGTTGCTGCGGCGGCAGGCTCGGGCGGCGGGGCTGCCGCTGGAGACCGTTCGGCTGCCCGATCCGTGCTCCGGCGAGCAGTACGCCGAGTTGATGCGAGAGTTCGTCGCCGGAGCGGTCGCGCGGGGGATCGGGGCGATCGCCTTCGGCGACCTGTTTCTCGAAGACATTCGACGTTATCGCGAGGACCAGTTGCGAGGCACGGGCCTCGAGCCGCTGTTTCCCGTCTGGGGTGTGCCCACGGCCGATCTGGCCCGCGAAATGCTTGCGGCGGGTGTCGAGGCTTATGTTAGCAGCGTCGACCTGAAGAAGCTGCCGATCAAATTTGCCGGACGCAAGTGGTCGCGGGAGCTGATTGATGAGTTGCCCGCGGGATGCGATCCTTGCGGCGAAAACGGCGAAATGCACACGATCGTCACGGCCGGGCCGATGTTCCGCGAGTCGATTCCCGTGCGCGTGGGCGAAATTGTCCAACGCGACGGGTTTGGCTACGCGGACATCGTGCCGGTCGAGTGAGACCATTCGGACTTCACGATATCAATGTGTGCCACTGCTTGCGGAACAGCCGATAGACCCTGACATCGCACAACGACACTGCTTGCCGGAAGACTTAAAGTGTTGGAAAGTCGCAAGCAGTGTAACGTCGGGTGAGATGGTACGTCCTGCGTGGCAAGCAGTGGCACACTTTCTTCTCACCAATGGAATTTTGAATTACTCCGCGCATAAAATGGCCCGCCGGTCGGGAAGGGCCGGCGGGCCGTGGAACCTGGCAAGTTCCGTTCGCCGAGCAGGCTCGGCGGCTAACCATGTCGACGTCCGGTTTCACGGACGCCGTGGAAATTAATACATGTCCTCGGGGCTGGGGCCGGCGGGGGCCTTTTCTTCTTTCGGGATTTCAGCCACCAGGGCGTCGCTGGTCAACAGCAGCGTGGCGACGCTCGCGGCGTTTTGCAGCGCGGTTCGCGTCACTTTGGTCGGGTCGAGCACGCCCGCCTCGACCATGTCCTCGTAGACGGCCGTGGCCGCGTTGTAGCCGAAATTGCCTTTGCCCTCGGCCACCTTCTCGCAGACGATGCCGCCGTCCTGGCCGGCGTTCGCGGCGATCTGGGTGAGCGGAGCGCGGCACGAACGCAGGATGATGTTGTAGCCGACCACCTCGTCGTCGCCAAGCCCATCGGGCTTGACCGAGGCCGAGGCGCGAATCAGGGCCACGCCGCCGCCGGGCAGAATGCCCTCTTCGACGGCTGCGCGGGTCGCGTGGAGGGCGTCCTCCACGCGGGCCTTCTTTTCCTTCATTTCGCTCTCGGTGGCCGCGCCGACGTTGATCTTGGCCACGCCGCCGGCCAGCTTGGCCAGACGTTCCTCGAGCTTCTCTCGGTCGTAGTCGCTCGTGGTGTTTTCGATCTCGCGGCGCAACTGCTCGATGCGGCCCTTGATCTCGGCGCTCTTGCCGGCGCCTTCGATGATCGTCGTGTTTTCCTTCTCGATGACGACCTTCTTCGCACGACCCAGGTCGGCCAGCGTGACGCTTTCGAGCTTGCGGCCGAGGCTCTCGAACAGTGCCGTGCCGCCGGTCAGGATGGCGATGTCTTCCAACATGGCCTTGCGGCGGTCGCCGTAGCCGGGCGCTTTGATGGCACAGCACTTGAACGTGCCGCGGAGCTTGTTGATCACCAGCGTGGCCAGGGCCTCGCCGTCGATGTCCTCGGCGACGATCACCAGCGGCTTGCCGGCGTTGACCACGGCCTCCAAAAGCGGCACAAGATCCTTGACGTTCGAGATTTTCTTCTCATAGATCAAGACGTAGACGTCTTCGAGCACGGCTTCCATCTTGTGGGGATCGGTGACGAAATAGGGCGAGAGATAGCCGCGGTCGAACTGCATGCCCTCGACCCATTCGACCTCGGTGGCCAGGCTCTTGCCTTCGTCCACCGTGATCACGCCGTCCTTGCCGACCCGCTCCATGGCTTCGGCCAACAGGTTGCCGATTTCCTGGTCGTTGTTGGCGGCCACGGCGCCGACTTGGGCCGTCTTGCTCTTGTCCTTGACGGGAATCGACATTTTCTTGAGCTTTTCGGAAATGTCGCTCACCGCGCGGTCCATGCCCTGCTTGAGCTGGATCGGATTGACGCCGGCCACGACGGCGCGGAGGCCTTCATTGAAAATGGCCTCGGCCAGGATCGTGGCGGTCGTGGTGCCGTCGCCGGCCACGTCGCTCGTTTTCGAGGCCACTTCGCGGACCATCCGGGCGCCCATGTTTTCATAGACGTCCTCGAGGTCCACTTCCTTGGCCACGGTCACGCCGTCTTTGGTCACCGTCGGCGAGCCGAAGCTTTTCTGAAGGATGACGTTGCGTCCGCGGGGGCCGAGGGTGACTTTTACCGCACGGGACAACTTGGCGACGCCGCGCCGCAGGGCGTCCCGGGCTTCCTGATCGAAGGCAATCATTTTGGCCATGAGTTTGTTTCTCCTTGATGATTTCGAGGGTGGTGTTTCCACCGTTTGCTGGTTGGGCTTAAAATTTCACCGCGAAGGCGCGAAGAGGAGAGTTTGACGCCGTAGGTCAGGCTGTGCCTGACAGCAACTCTCGAATATTTCGTGCGTTTTATTGTCAGGCACAGCCTGACCTACCTTTTTCTCCTTGGCGTTCTTTGCGTCTTCGCGGTGGATAAATTCGTTACTCGATCACGGCGAGGATGTCTTCCTCGCGGACCAGGACGAGTTCGCGGCTGCCGAGTTTGAAGTCTTCGCCGGCGTAGGTGCTGAATAGGACGCGGTCGCCTTTTTTGACCTGCATCTTGCCGCGGGCGCCGTCGTCCAGCATGCGGCCGTTGCCCACGCTGACGACCTTGCCCCGCGAGGGCTTGTCCTGGGCCGAATCGGGGAGCACAATTCCGCCGGCCGTAACCGATTCAGCGCTCTCCCGCTCGACGACTACCCGATCTCCGAGGGGTTCGATGTTGACCGTGCCGGTTGATTTGGAAGGGGTCTGGGTTGCGGCTGTCTTTTTCGCCATTGCTTTTCTCGCCTCCGAAAACTCGAATTAGTCCTTTTGATCTGTAGCAGACGCCCGGCAGTTCTACAAGCGGGGGGCCCGTCAGGGTACGTCCGGCTGCCAAAGTCAGGTGTATACAATACCGTGTGGCGAGATATTTGCAACTGGCGCGCCAAAGCCGGCTCGAAACGATAAATGTTTTCCGACAAAGGACTTGTCGCCTTGGCCGCGAAGCCCGCCTCCCTTTGCCGCCCGCCAAGACCGGTAAAACCTTCCACCAAGGGATCGCCAAACTGCCATTTTGACAGGTAAGCGTCAGGTGGTGATTCGTCGATTGGGAAAATTCCCGTCATGATGAGCTGGGAATAAAGGGGTCGGGAGTCTTGGTTCGCCAGCAGACGTCCGGCTTCCAATAGCCTTTCCAAAACAAAGACTCCCGACCCCTTTATTCGCGTCAAGAAAAGGGAAAGACCCGTGACGACAGTGGCTGCCGCCACGGGTCTTTTTATTTTTGAGTCCGGAGCAATGCTCCAGGGACTATACGATTAGCGCGTGATGCCGAACGAGAAGCTGAGGCCTTCCATGCCCATGTCGCCGTAGTCCGTGGTCGGCGAGCCGACTTCGAACCACAACTGGCCTTCCCAGGCGACTCGCACGAAGCCGTCCACGCCGTTGGTCAAGGTGCGATCGTATTGCAGACCGAGATCGCCCTCGATGGCGCCGGTGGTCGTGTTGCCGTTTCCGAGTTCGGCATAGAGGGTTTCCTCAACGTCGTCGACCACCACGCCTACTCCGCGTCCTCGGCCGAAGAGGACCGAGCCGCGCAGCCCGCCCACCACGGATAATGCCGACTGGCGGATGGGGGCTTTGAAGTTGACGAATACCGTCGGACCCACGCCTTCGAAGGAATGCTCGCTCTCGACCCATTCGACGACGTCGGTTCCGTCATAGACGCGCCCATCGGTGTCAAACGCGATTTTGGCGTAACGGAGACCGGCGCCCGCGGTCAGCTTGGCGCAATGCCACTCGAAGTCTTTGGTAATATCCACGTCGAGCACGTGCATCTCAAGGCCGGTGGTGAATTCTAGGTCTTCGCCCTCGGTGGCCGTCGCGGTCTGGAAATAAAGCGTCGTATTGGCGCCGGCGGCGATGGTTTCCTCCATCAGCTTGTGGTCAAACTGCCAGTAACGAACGCG